>JBPBQN010000175.1:0-18331 GCA_050954865.1 Janthinobacterium lividum
AAACAGCAAAACGACCGTGAAAAATGGCTGATGCTGGATGGTTCATTTATCACCAATTTGCCTGATGTTTGGGCTTTGAACCAAAAATATATTTTGCTTCCGATTAACAATTGGGACACGGAATACGAACGTGTTAATTTGGGCGGAATCACGTGCGACGGTCAGGATTATTACAACCAGGAAGCACATATGAGCAGCGTTTATATGCCAAAAACACGTAAAGTGCAATATTTAGGTTTTTTTAATACGGGTGCTTACCAGGAAGTTTTGAGCGGATATGGCGGTATCCATCATTGTTTGTTGCCTTCGCCAAAGCATGTGATTATCCGCAGAAACCGCGACGAAACCTTTAATTTTGATGTGTTCGGCGAAGAACAAAACAGCAAGCAAGTGCTCAAAATTTTAGGTTATACCACATAGTATATCTTTCTCTAAAAGGGAAACTATTTTACAGACTAATCATTTAATCACAAAGGAATTTTTCCTGATTTAATGATTAGTCTTTTTTGTGAAATGAAACCAGCAAGCAACCACAGTTTTGAGTTTTTAGCTTCGATGCGCAAACAAGGCGATGCTGTTGCGGACAACCTGATCTCTGAAGTTTTTGCTGATGAAAGTCAGAAACTAAGTTTTAGAAATCTGCTGAATTCTCTCAACCTAAATATTGATCTGCAAAAAGTTGATGAAATTTATGCGGTAAAAGAAGCATTCCTTCAAGCCAACAAATTGCCAGCTTGGGCCGATCAGAAACTGATGGATAAAGGTGCAAATTTTTTCGCCGTTCATGCTGGCGCGATCATGAATTTGCTGGGTTTGCTTTCGCTACCTTACTGTTATGCGGCTGCGGACGGTGCGCGTGTGCTGGATTTGTCGGAACGCATCAAAAATCAACCCGAACATCGCCTGAACGAAACCGCAGATTTTGTGTGGGACGTGATGGCACCAAACGCTTTTAAGCCAGACGGCAAAGGTTTTACCAGCATTTTGAAAGTACGTTTGCTGCACGCCGCCATCCGGTTTTATACCGATAAAAGCAGTAAATGGAACGCTGCCGATTGGGGTTTGCCCGTTAACCAGGAAGATATGGCAGGCACAAACTTGTCGTTTTCGTTGCTGGTGATCCGTGGTTTGCGCAAGTTTGGGTTAACGATTGCTTATGCTGATCAGCAGGCGTTTATACACTTGTGGAACGTCATCGGATTTTTGCTGGGCGTTGATGAACGCTTGCTGCCCGAAACCGGCAAAGAAGCTTTATTGCTGGAAGAAGCCATCCGTTTGCGCAATTTTAAAACTTCGGAACACGGCGTTTCGCTTACACAATCATTAGTGAAGTATTTTGCTTTGGTTGATCCAAATTTTCAGCCCAAACAAACTATGCAGCTGATGCGCTATTTAATGGGCGATGAAGTGGCGGATTTATTGCAACTTCCCGCACAAACTGCCGCAATTTCTACGGTGAAGTTTTTGCAGCTGATCAGTAATTTTCAGGTTTTGAAACAGCTAAACACTAAGTTTTCATATCAAAACCAACGCTCTGATTACCAGAAATCACGTCCTTCTCCGCAGAAAAAAACAAATCCACGTTACGTTTTACCAGCAACTTTAAATTCCTGAAAAATAGTTGATAAAAGAAGCATTATCTTAAACCGATATTTGATTACTCATGACGATACTTCTTTTAACGCTCTATATTCTGCTTGGTGCTTATTTTGCCGGTTTGCTCGGTTCGCTTACTGGTTTGGGTGGCGGCATCGTCATCATTCCGCTGCTTACGCTGGTGCTGGATGTTGATATTCATTACGCCATCGGCGCGTCGCTGGTTTCGGTTATTGCCACATCTTCCGGTTCGGCTTCGGCCTATGTAAAAGAAGGAATTACCAATATGCGGCTGGGCATGTTTCTGGAAATTGCCACCACTTTGGGCGCTGTCGGCGGCGCGTATTTATCAAGCTACGTTCCGGCTTCTTATATTGCCATAATTTTTGGGGTGATTTTGATTTTTTCGGCTTTTATGTCGCTTAAAAAGAAAAATATGCAGGCTGATCCTGTTTCCAGCAAACCTGCCGAATGGCTGCGTTTAGGCAGTTCTTATCCAGATCAGAACCAGCAAATCAACTACGGCGTGCGCAATGTTTTTGGCGGATTCGGGTTGATGAGTTTTGCTGGTGTAATTTCGGGTTTGCTGGGCATCGGTTCGGGCGCCCTAAAAGTAATTGCGATGGACAACATCATGCGCATTCCGTTCAAAGTTTCTACCACCACCAGCAATTTCATGATGGGCGTAACCGCAGCTGCCAGCGCGGTAATTTATTTGCAGCGCGGTTATATTGATCCGGGTTTATCGATGCCGGTGATGCTGGGCGTGGTTTTGGGTGCGATAACGGGCTCTAAAATTCTGGTCAAAGCCAAAGCCAAATCACTTAAAATTATTTTTGCTGTGGTGATTTCTGCGCTAGCCATCCAAATGATTTACAAAGGTTTTACCGGACATATATGAGCGAAAAAAAGGTTTTCAAAGATGCTGATGTGCAATTGCTGATTGGCAATGTGTTGCGCTGGGGCGTAATTTTGGCCATGTCGGTTGTTTTCTGCGGAGGCTTGATTTATGTTTACCGGCACGGCCATGAAATGGCATCTTATCATACATTTAAAGGTGAACCTGATTTCCTTAAAAATATAAATGGCATTTTTTATGGCGTTATGAAGATGAAAGGCCGGGCCATTATCCAAACAGGAATTATTTTACTTATTGCTACGCCAGTTGTCCGGATTATATTATCCATTTTTAGTTTTTTGCTGGAAAAAGATTATCGCTATGTCATCATCACAATCATCGTACTTGGCATCATCATCACCAGTATGCTTAGTGGAATTGGCGGATGATGACAAGAGCGGACGGACGGTGTTTACAGACGTATTTAGATATAAATTGCCATTAGTCATTCTCGTTAAACACCGCTCTTTACACCTCAAACCTCACTCTTAATTCCCTATCTTCGCAACATGACTTTTACAGAGGCCAAAGCGCAGGTGGAAGCTTTATCTGCCGAACTGAAACAACACAATTACAATTATTATGTGCTGGCACAACCTAGCATTGCCGATCAGGATTTTGATTATAAACTGAAAGCACTTGCTGCACTGGAAGAACAATTCCCGGAGTTGCTCGATCCAAATTCGCCTACACAAAAAGTTGGTGGAGAAATTACCAAAGAATTTAAAACCGTAAAGCACCAGTGGCCGATGCTTTCGTTGGGAAATACATATAACGAACAGGATTTGCTGGATTTTGATCAGCGCATACAAAAGGCCATCGGCAGCAATTTTGAATACGTGGTTGAACTGAAATTTGATGGTTTATCGATCAGTTTGAGTTATGAAAACGGAAAATTAATTCGTGCCGTTACCCGTGGCGATGGTACACAAGGCGATGAAGTAACTAATAACATCAAAACCATCCATGCCATTCCACATCATTTAAAACCGGGTAATTACCCGGAAGCTTTTGAAATTCGGGGCGAAGTTTTCATGCACAAAAAAGCATTTGAAAGATTGAACCAAGAGCGTTTGGATAACGGCGAAGTAATGTATGCCAATCCACGTAATTTTGCTTCCGGTACGGTCAAACTGCAGGATTCTGCGGAAGTGGCCAAACGCCCGCTGGATTGTTTCCTGTACTTCTTTTATGCATCTAAAAATCAGTTTAAAACCCACTGGGAAAGTCTGCAAACGGTAAAAAGCTGGGGCTTTCCGGTTTGCGAACATACCGCGCTTTGCAGCAATATTCAGGAGGTTCTAGCCTTCATTAAAACCTGGGAAACCGAACGTTTTAAGCTGAGTTATGATATTGACGGCATCGTTTTAAAAGTAAACAGTTTTGCACAGCAGGAAGAACTGGGTTTTACGGCAAAATCGCCGCGCTGGGCCATTTCTTACAAATATAAAGCGGCATCGGCACAAACTATTTTAGAAAGCGTTGGCTATCAGGTTGGCCGCACGGGTGCTGTTACGCCAGTTGCGCATTTAAAGCCGGTTTTGCTGGCCGGAACGACGGTTAAACGCGCTACTTTACACAATGCCAATGAAATTGCCCGTTTGGATTTATATGAAGGTGATACCGTTTATGTAGAAAAAGGTGGCGAAATTATCCCCAAAATAACCGGTGTGAATTTAGATGTGCGTTTGCCAAATGCCAAAGCTATTGAATACGCCACCAACTGCCCGCGCTGTAAAACTTTTTTGGTGCGAAAAGAAGGCGAAGCGGCTTATTATTGCCCGAATGATGAAGGTTGCCCGCCGCAGATTGTAGGTAAAATCCAGCATTTTATCGGTCGCAAAGCCATGAATATTGATGGTTTGGGCGATGAAACGATTGAGAACTTTTACAAGCGCGGTTTTGTACATCACATCAGCGATTTGTACGAACTGAAAGATCGTGTTGAGGTGTTGCGTACGTTGGAACGTTTTGGCGAAAAATCCATCACGAACATGATTGCGGGCATCGAAAAATCCAAAGAGATGCCTTTTGAAAAAGTGCTTTTTGGTTTGGGAATTCGGTTTGTGGGCGAAACCGTTGCCCGAAAACTGGCACGTTATTTTAAAACGATTGAAGCATTGCAGCATGCTGTTTTTACCGACCTAATTTTGGTGGATGAAATTGGCGACCGGATTGCTGAAAGTTTGGTTGAATATTTCCTGGTTCCGCAGCATCTGGAACAAATTGAACGGCTAAAAACAGCAGGAGTTCAATTCAGCATTAAAGAAGAAACCAGTGTTTTGCAGAGTGAAAAACTGGCCGGTAAAAGTTTTATTATTTCAGGTGTTTTTGAGCAATTTTCGCGCGAGGAACTAAAGCAGATGATTGAAGAAAACGGTGGAAAAATTCTCGGTAGCATTTCTGCAAAGCTCAATTATTTGGTTACAGGAGATAACATGGGGCCATCAAAACTGGAAAAAGCGCAAAAACTGAATATTCCGATGATTTCTGAACAGGAACTGGTGGAGATGATTGAAGGTTGATTGTTTATCTCTTAATTTAATTCCAGATTTCATTTTCATGTGTTAAGATAATTGGTTCTTTATCGGTTACAACGATGGTGTGTTCATGCTGGGCAACAAATCCGCTGGTCATTTCCGTCCACCCATCTTCATCAGCAGTTGTGTAGTGGGCTTTTGTTGAAATGAAAGTTTCTATGGCTACAACCGAATTTTTTTTGAATCTGGACAGATTAGTGCGATCATGGTAATTGGCAACATGGCTTGGCGCTTCATGTAACTTACGTCCGATTCCGTGACCACACAGGTTTTTAATTACTTTAAAACCTCGTTTCTTTGCTTCTTCATCAATTAAACGTCCAATCTCGTTGATCTTAACGCCGCCTTTAATTTGATAAATAGCTTTGTGTAAAATTTCCTTGGATGCCTGTACCAATGGGTTAAGCGCCTGAAGATCATGTCCTAAAACAAATGAACCGCCGTTATCAGAGAAAAAACCATTTAACTCCGCAGAAACGTCAATATTAATTAAATCGCCTTCCTGTAAAATACGTTTTTTGGATGGGATTCCGTGCGCAGCTTCATGATTAACACAAATGCAGGCGCAGCCGGGAAATTTATAAACTAATTTAGGAGCAGATCTGGCACCAAAAGACGCAAGAATAGCCGCACCGTATTGATCCAGCTCATAAGTACTCATGCCCGGTTTGGCATATGCGCTCATTCTTTTTAAGGTTATGGCAACAGCTTCGCTTGCCTTGCGCATACCAATAAGATCATTCTCCGATTCGATAGACATATTTCTTTTTTCTAAGATTATGGTACAAAGTAATTAAAAAATTACTGGTTTATAATCAATTGCAGTTTCGATACTGAAGCAAAAAACTTGTTGTTTTATGATTCCACACATTACCAACTAAACCCATGCTTAAGACGTACTTGATCTTAAAACAATTTTTTAGGTTGACAATTTTTTACTTTTAATTATACTTTTATCTACAATTTAGAAGGATAACCAGTCGTTAAAATCAAATTATCTTTATAATTCGTTATTAACCTGTTAGCAAACTTAATCTTAATAATTCTTTCACATTAGTTGAGCACGAAAACGCAAAATATTATCTTAGCGGCTTCTATCTTCATCAATGAAAAAATTTCATGGCACCGGAGTTGCCGTTGTTACTCCATTTCAAACTGACGGTTCTGTTGATTTTCCGGCACTGGAAAACATTCTGGAAAACCTGATTAATAACAGAATTGATTACCTGATTTCCCTCGGCACAACCGGCGAAAGTGCAGCTTTATCTTCTGCAGAAAAGAAAGAAATTTGGGCATTTACTGCTAAAACTGTTGCTGGCCGCATTCCTTTAGTTGCCGGAATTGGTGGAAATTATACACAAGCGGTTATAGAAAATATCAAGAATTTTGATAAGCAGGGTTATGATGCAATTTTGTCTGTAAGTCCGTATTACAACAAACCAACTCAGGAAGGCATTTATCAGCATTACAAAGCGGTTGCATCAGCTTCGGATTTGCCGGTGATTTTGTACAATGTGCCGAGCAGAACGGGCAGCAATATCTCCGCAGAAACCACTATACGGCTGGCTAATGACTGCAACAAAATTATAGCGATAAAAGAAGCATCCGGTAATTTTGATCAGTTTAACCAGATTATGCGCGATAAGCCAAGGGATTTTATGCTGATTTCAGGCGATGATCCAGTTACGTTACCAATGATTGCGCTGGGAGCAGTGGGCGTAATTTCGGTTATCGGGAATGCTGTACCGCAGTTATTTTCGGATATGGTGCGTTTTTGTCTGGATGAAAAGTGGGAAGCTGCGCGGACGATTCATTTTCAGCTGATTGAATTTACGCGACTGATGTTTCTGGAAGGAAATCCCGGTGGCGTAAAAGAAGCGATGAAACTGACTGGTTTATGCGAAAATACGCTACGCTTACCCTTAGTAAACGTAAGCGAAAAAGTTTCTGGTTTAATTGCTGCTGAACTGAAAAAACTGAATTCATAAAAAATCCGATTAATAAACCGGATTTTTAAGTGCTAAAAGAAGCATTACTTTTTGGCAGGCTCGGCATTTTTGGTATCCTGAATTTCCAGCCTGATTGCCTGTGCCATATTTTTTAAATCCTGCATGCCTTTACGAATACGTGTTCCGGCAGCACTGTTTCCTTTCGAGTAAAATTTTTCGGCATCGGCTTCCAAACTTGCGAGCAGCTTTTTTATTTCTTCAAACTTTTTCATTGGATAGTTACGTTTAGGCTTTATTTATATAAGCTAATGTAATTTTTTTTAACAGAAATAACAATATTAAACCGTAAGATTAAATAGGTAAAATAATTTCTTTTCAACCCAAAAACAGGTCATAAAAAAAGCACTGAAAATCCAGTGCTTTTTTTTATATAAATCTGCAAAATTAATTTTCTGACAAAGCAAACTTGTGCTCTTTGTAGTAACCGTTTTTTAGTTTTTCGGCAACTTCGCTGTAAGCATCCAATGTGCGCTGTACATCCTCCAAAGTATGCATTGCGGTTGGGATAATACGTAGTTCGATTAAACCTTTTGGTATAACCGGATACAATACGATGGAGCAGAATATGCCGTAGTTTTCGCGCAAATCCATTGTTAAACTGGTAGCTTCATCCAAATCACCTTTCAAAAAAACCGGTGTCACCATCGTGTTGGTTATTCCGAGATCAAACCCACGGGAGCGTAAACCATCCTGCAAAGCCAGGGCAATTTTCCAAAGTTTTTCACGTAGTTCCGGACTATTCATTAATAACTCTAAGCGTTTTCGTAAACCAATTACCATTGGCATTGGCAACGCTTTGGCAAACGTTTGCGAACGCATATTGTAGCGCAGAAAGTTGACAATAGTTTGGGTTGAAGCAACAAATGCACCAATTCCAGCCATAGCTTTGACAAACGTACCAAAGTAAACATCTACGCCATCAATGCAGTTTTGTGCTTCGTGTGTACCTGCGCCGGTTTGGCCCATCGTACCAAAACCGTGTGCATCATCAATTACCAAACGAAATTTATACTGATCTTTTAAAGCTACAATTTCTTTAATTTTTCCCTGTGCTCCAGACATTCCGAAAACACCTTCTGTAATAACCAAAATGCCGCCGCCAGTTTGTTCTGCCAGTTTAGATGCGCGTTCCAATTGCTTTTCCAAACTTTCTATATCGTTATGCTGATACACGTAACGTTTGCCCATGTGCAGGCGCACACCATCAATAATGCAGGCGTGGCACTCGCCATCATACACAATTACATCATTACGATCAACCAAACTGTCAATAATAGAAACCATACCCTGATAACCGTAATTTAACAGGAAAGCATCTTCTTTGCCTACAAATTTGGCCAGATCTTTTTCTAAAGCTTCATGCTGATTGGAGTTGCCCGACATCATACGTGATCCCATCGGATAAGCCATGCCATACGCTGCAGCGGCTTCTGCATCTGCTTTACGAACCTCCGGATGATTTGCCAAACCTAAATAATTGTTTAAGCTCCAAATCAAATGCTCTTTTCCCCTAAATTGCATGTGCGCATCGATTTCGCCTTCTAATCGCGGGAATGAAAAATAGCCGTGCGACCAGCTTTGGTGCTGGCCTAACGGACCCATATTTTTTTGTATTTTGTCAAATAAATCCAAAACCGTTTTATTTTAAAATGAATGTAAAGCGCTAAAAATAACTGTTAAATTTTTATCAGCAAAAGAAGCACCAAAACTTACCTAAATCTAACAAAAAAGGTCTTTGAAAAAACAAAGACCTTTTTTACGATCAGCAATGAAAATGGTTAATCCACATTGTCATGCAAAAAAGAGTTATTTGGGCGAATCTCTGTTTTTCCGTCTTCATCAGCCAACAAAGAAAACCTTGAAATCTGCGTTTCTGATGAATGCACATTTTGCTGTAAAGCCACTTCTTTGCGTTTGTAAGCAGGCACATTTTCCAGTTCCTGAATGTTTCCGCTTCTTAATTTCATGCTTAAATCTTTTAAACGCATAATCCGCTCTCTCGATTTACGCAACTGTTCTTCGATAGATTCATCTGTTTTCTGATCATCGGCACCAGCTGCAATTGGTTGCGGTTCCGGTTTTGCAGCTTCCGGCCTGATTTGTTCAACCATATAACTTTCTACAGGCTTATCAAAACTCATTGGTTCAGCATATTTTACAGTAAAGCCAGAAGTTTCCGGTTCAGGTTCCTGCATTTTGTCTTCATCTGTTAACCGGTAACGGATTTTACCATTTTGCTCTTCGCGAACTGGCTCTTCCCATTTTTGATATACATTACCAGAATTTATCTGATTTTCTTCTCTATTTTTTAAGAATGGCTCGTTTTTATCTGCTTTGCCATTAATTGGCCCTGTAAATTCGTTTACCGGTTTTACCAATGGTGTTTCGGTAATTAAATGAGATACGATTTTTTTAGTGCTGATTGTTTTTTCGCGTTCATCTTTAGTTTGAAAACCTGTAGCAATGATGGTTACCGAAATTTTTTCGCCTAAGTTTTCATCCTGACAATTTCCCCAAATTAAATCAGCCATTAAACCAGCCTCTTCCTGAATATAATCGGTGATGACACTTACTTCATCCATCGTTACTTCTTTAGAACCAGAACTGATGTTCAGCAGAATATATCGTGCACCTTCTATCTCATTATCTTTTAGTAATGGAGAAGCCAGTGCACCACGAACTGCTTCGTAAGCACGGTTTTCACCAGCGGAGGCATAACTTCCCATAATAGAAACGCCGCTGTCTTTCATCACCGTGCGCACATCTTTAAAATCAACGTTGATGTAACCAGGCAATGTAATAATTTCAGCAATACCTTTTGCAGCAGTGGTTAAAATATCATCAGCCTGCGCGAAAGCAGCACCTAAGGTTAAGTTTCCAAATATTTCGCGTAAACGATCATTCGAAATCACCAGGAAAGAATCTACATATTTACGCAGTTCTTCCATGCCTTCTTCCGCCTGCATTTTGCGGCGTTTACCTTCAAAAGAAAACGGTGTAGTAATTATTCCAACCGTTAAAATATCAAGCTCACGCGCGGCTTGTGCAATAATCGGACTGGCACCGGTTCCGGTTCCACCGCCCATTCCAGCCGTAATAAACAGCATTTTGGTGTTGGTGCCCAGCATTTGCTTAATATCGTCAATATTTTCTATCGCTGAGTTTTTTCCAACTTCCGGAATCGAACCTGCACCCATTCCTTCTGTTAAACTGGCTCCTAACTGCACTTTGTTTGGAATCGGACTTAGCTCTAAAGCTTGTGCATCCGTATTACAGATGATGAAATCAACACCGGTGATACCTTGCTTGTACATATGGTTTACTGCGTTGCCGCCGCCACCGCCCACACCAATTACTTTGATGATAGACGATTTTTCTTTTAACATTTCAAATTGCATAATGCCTGTTCTTAAGCTATATTGATAGATTGACGATTCGATTTTAACAAACGTAATAATACGTTTTTTACTATTTATTTTTAACTAAAGTCTTGTTTTGATTGATGATTTTTCTATTTTAAAAAGTCTTCATCTTTAATGTCATCTTTGATAAAAATCTTTCCTTTTTCTAACATTCTGGAGAGTAAACCATGTTTCTTTTCAGATGTAACGACTTGTTTCGCTTGCGTTTTCACTTCTGCAACTACCGGCATTTCTGCATCTTCCATTTTTTGGATGCCTTTAATCAGCAAACCAATTCCGGTTGCATACATCGGGCTTTGCAAATCATCGAAAATATTTTTTTGCAAAACCTCGTTTTTAGCCAAATGTTCGCTTGGGTAACCGATGCGGCAATCCAAACCAGTTACATATTCTACCAGTTGCGGCAAATGTTTTAAATCTGCGCCACCGCCGGTAATAACTATTCCTCCGATCATTTTTTTCTCGTAACCGGAAGTTTTAATTTCATAATACACATGCTCGATAATTTCTTCCATCCTTGCCTGGATTACATAAGCCAGGTTTTTCACCGAAATTTCTTTCGATTCCCTGCCGCGCAATCCCGGCACGCATACAATTTCATTGTCTTTATTTTCTTCTGCCAATGCTGATCCGAAACGTGTTTTCAGCATTTCTGCAATGTTACGCATTACAGAACATCCTTCACGAATATCTTCCGTTACGCTGTTTCCTCCAAACGGAATAACGGCTGTATGGCGTATAATTCCTTCATGAAAAATGGCCACATCTGTTGTTCCACCACCAATATCTACTAAAACTACGCCTGCTTCTTTTTCTTCGTCTGTTAAAACAGCTTCGGAAGATGCAAGCGGTTCCAGAATCAGATCATGGCTTTCTAAATTGGCTTTGGTTACACATTTTACAATATTTTTAACCGCCGTAACCTGACCGGAAATGATATGGAAATTCGCTTCCAAACGCACGCCAGCCATACCAATCGGATCTTTAATTCCCGGCTCGTTATCTACCGTAAATTCCTGTGGTAAAACATGGATGATCTCTTCTCCCGGAGGCATCACCAAATTGTACATGTCTTCAATCAGCTTTTCAATGTCTTTCCGGTTAATTTCCCGGTTCAGATCCCGGCGCGTAATCAAACCGCGATGCTGCAAACTTTTAATATGCTGACCAGCAATACCAACGTTTACCACCCGAATTTCTACATTGGATTGTGAAGCCGCAACCTCAATTGCCTGCGTAATGCCTTGTACAGTTTTATCAATATTAGACACCACGCCACGCGTAACACCAGCAGATTCTGCCTTGCCGATTCCTAAAATCTCTACTGTATTATCCTTACTTCTGCGGCCCACAATGGCGCAAATTTTTGTGGTACCAATATCTAAACCAACTACAATTGGCGAACTTTTATCGTGACTGATAGAAACCTTTTCCATTTCTAATGTATATTTTGAATTGTGTCTTGAATAATCGGGTTAGTGTCTTGTATTATTTTTTTGGGATTTGCGGCTTCAACTTTCAGCAACGAATCACTTTTGATGCCTACAACCTGGTTCGCGTATTTTATGTTAATAATTTTATACGCGCCCCAGCCAACTTTAGGTATCGCTTTCTGATAAAAAATTAACAGGTTCTTAAATTTATTTTCCAGTGAATCGGCAGATCCTAACAAAATTCGTTGGTTGCCCACTCGTGGAGTTAATTCTATTTCGTAATTTTGGGTAACTGTAATTTGTTCAATCTGTGCATCCCACAAAGAATCTCTGCGGATAAAATTTGCTGTTTTGAACAATGCTTTTGCCATGGCCGAATGCAAAGTATCTATATGATTGATAAAAATCTCGTCAATATTGCCTGTTGCAACTAAAACCGGAGCGGTAAAATTTGCCGATAACGGAATTTTCAAACCGTATTGATCTATGTAAAAATCCTGACCGAAACGGTTCATCACGCGCAAAATAGGTTGGCGCTGGCGCACTTCTACATTAATTACGCCATCCATATCGGTATAAACTTTTGCAAATTCGATAAACGGATTAGCCTGAAGCGTTTTTTCTAATTGATGAATGTTGATTCGATCCAGATTTTTACCCACCAAAGTATTTTTGCCACCAACATGCAAAATGGAATTGATTTCCTGCCGATCAACAAAATACTGATTTCCCGGAATATAAATCTTCACTTCTCTGCACAGCATCGATGCTTTTTTTATGCCGATAAAACTCATCAGCACAAACAAACCGCTGAGGCAAACTGCCCACAACAAGCCAAAAGCTACATGTTTCCAAATCGGTTTTTTAAACATGTTGCAAAATGTTTTTTAAAGGTTCAACCAATTTGTCAATATCACCGGCACCAACCGTCAGCAACAATTCCGGCTGATTTTGCTGCACATAATCCAATGCTTCTTTTATCGTATATTTTTTGTTGTCTGCGGATTTGATCCTATCCAGAATCATTTGTGCATCAACGCCTTCAATCGGTAATTCACGTGCAGGATAGATATCCAGCATTAGCAAATCATCAGCTTCAGCCAAAACCGCAGCAAACTCATCTGCAAAATCCCGCGTACGCGTAAACAAATGCGGCTGGAAAATAACCGTTAATTTTTTCTGCGGATAAAGTACTTTTACCGAAGCAATCGCCGCCCGCAATTCTTCCGGATGATGCGCATAATCATCAATATAAATGTTTTTATTTGTGTTGATGATATACTCGAAACGGCGTTTAATTCCTAAAAAAGATTTTAGCGCCGCTTTAATTTCGGCCGAATCAACTTCTAAAAACAAAGCTGTCTGTATGGCTGCAACTGCATTTTCTACGTTGTGTATGCCAGCAATTCCTAACTGAATATCTTTGATTTCAATTTCTTCATTTTTAAAATCGAAATAATAACTGCCATTTTTAATGCTAATATTTTCTGCCGAAACAGCTGCATTTTCATCAACCGAATAGGTAATTCCATTCAAAGGCAAACCTTTTTTTGCAATTAATTTTCCATCAGGCTTCAACTGAGAAGCAAATTGCTGAAACGATTGCACCATACTGTTTTTATCACCATAAATATCGAGATGATCAGCATCCATGGAAGTTACCACCGCAATATCTGGATGCAATGTTAAAAAAGAACGATCGTATTCATCAGCCTCAACCACCACTATTTCATTGCTGCCGAACAGAACATTCGTTTGATAATTTGTCGCAATTCCGCCTAAAAAAGCTGAGCAATCATTGCCAGATTCACGCAAAATATGCGCAACCATGCTGGAAGTGGTCGTTTTTCCATGCGTTCCGGCCACCGCAATGGTAAACATGCCTTTGCTGATGATGCCCAAAACTTCCGAACGTTTTTTAAGCACAAATTTTTTGTCCTGAAAATAGCTTAAAATCAAAGAATTTGCCGGAATGGCTGGCGTGTAAATAACTAACGTGCCGTCTTCCTGCTCGTTAAAATCGTACGGAATATAATCGATTTCATCGTGGTAAGCCACTTCAATGTTCTCCTGCTCCAAAGCCGTAGTCAGCGGCGTTTGCGTTTTATCATAACCGGCAACCAAACAGCCGCGATGATTAAAATACCGCGCCAAACCGCTCATGCCGATTCCGCCGATACCAATCAAATACACCCGTTTTATACTATTCAGTTCCATATTTTTTATGCTGTAAAAACAGCATCGGTTTTATTTTCTGTTAATTTTAATACTTGTTTTGCAATGTTTAAATCAGCATCCGGCATGGCCAGTTTACCAATTTGTGTACTTAATTTCTGCTGCTGATTTTTATCCTGCAACAAACCCAATGCTGTTTTTACCAATGTTTTTTCAGCATCAATATCTTTCACTAAAACCGCCGCATTTTGGTTGACCAACGCCAGCGCATTTTTAGTTTGATGATCTTCGGCCACATTTGGCGAAGGCACCAGGATAACCGGCTTTTTGATCATGCACAACTCAGCAATTGTCCCGGCTCCGGCACGCGAAATAATCACATCCGCAGCTGCATAAGCCAAATCCATCCGGTTCAAAAATTCCAAAACACAAATATTTGGGTTGATATTCTCACCCAGTTTCTCTAAAATTCCCTTGTAATAATATTTTCCGGTTTGCCAGATTAGTTGTACATCCGCAGCAATTAAATCATTTAAACCGGCTTGCATACATTTATTCAAAGTTCCGGCGCCCAAACTTCCGCCGGTAACCAAAATTGTTTTTTTGAATAAAGAAAGTTTGAAAAAGTTAAATGCTTCCTCTCGTTTTCCTTTAATATCTACCGAACTTGTGCGGATTGGATTTCCGGTTTTAATAATCCGATCAGCTGAAAAAAACTGCTCCATTCCATCAAAAGCCACACAAATAGTTTTTGCTTTTTTTGCCAGCCATTTATTGGTAATGCCTGCATAAGAGTTTTGCTCCTGAATCAGTATTGGAACATTTTTGGTCGATGCCGCATACAAAAGTGGACCAGAAGCATAACCGCCAACGCCAACCACGGCATCCGGTTTAAAGTTTTGGATGATGGTTTTGGCTTTACTTACACTGCTTAAAACTTTAAAAGGCAGCGACAGATTTTTCAAGATAGAACCGCGCTGAAATCCGGCAATATCCAAACCCTCAATTTTATAACCGGCAGCCGGAACTTTTTCCATTTCCATACGTCCGTTAGCGCCAACAAACAGCAATTCAGTATCCGGATGCAGCTTTTTAAGCGCATCTGCAATGGCAATCGCCGGGAAGATATGTCCTCCGGTTCCGCCGCCGCTGATGATGATCCTTTTTGCCATTTTTATTAATGCTTCTTTTATCGACCTAAATTCAGGCTGCAATTTCTTTTTCCCTAATCTCTCCTACCACTACTTTCCGGTTGTCTTCGTATTCATCAATGTGCCTGCTCACGGATAAAATAATCCCGAAAGCCACGCTGGTAAACAAAATCGAAGTTCCGCCCATACTTACTAATGGCAACGGCACGCCGGTAACCGGACCTAATCCAACAGCCACTGCCATGTTTGCAAATGCCTGAATTGTTAAGCTGAAACTTAAACCTGCCGCCAATAATGCACCAAAAGCTTTCGGTGCTTTGGTTACAATTTTGATGCAGCGGTAAAGCAAAAACAGGTAAATTACAACTAATATAAATCCGCCTATCATCCCATATTCTTCAATGATGGTTGCATAAATAAAATCTGAATATGGATGCGGCAAATAATTACGTTCGGTGCTGTTTCCTGGTCCTTTACCAAAAATGCCGCCGGTCGCAATGGCAATTTTGGCATGATCGGATTGAAAAGATTTATCACGATCAACCTTACTTGGATGCATAAAAGTTTGAATACGGGAAGCATACGTTTTTCGTCTCGGTCCTAAAAAAACAACTCCGGCAAGCAAAACGGCTCCGGCTAAACAAACTACTGCAATTTGTTTAATGCTGATCCGGCCAATAATCAGCAGTAAAATACTCACTCCAAAAAGCATTAAAGCTGTAGATAAATTGGCCAGTGCAATCAGGATAAAAACCACGCAAACCGAACCCATAATCGGCATAAAAGATTCTTTCACATCTTTGATATTTTCCTGCTTACGCGATAAACTTCTGGCCAAAAAAGTAATCAGCGAAAGCTTGGCCAAATCGGAAGTCTGGAAAGTTAATCCAGTTCCGGGAATGGCAATCCACCTGCTCGCATCATTTACGTGGTTACCAAAAACCAGTGTATAAAGCAACAAAGGAATGGTTATGATCATCAGGATTTTTGAAATTCCGGAATAATAACGGTAATCCAGTTTATGCGAAATAAACATCAGCGCAATGCCGCCAAAAATCATAGCCATGTGCTTGATCAAATATGATTCTGCACCAACGCCATGCTTGTACGCCAGCGTTCCGGTTGAACTGTAAACGGCCAGCGCCGAAATGACAGACAACAGTATTACGATGAGCCATATCCAGCGGTCGCCTTTGGTTTGACTGAGTATTCTGTGCATGCTTCTTTTATCAGGTATAATTTAGGTTGATAAAAACAGTATTATAATTCTTTAACCGCGGCTTTAAATTGCTGGCCGCGATCTTCATAATTTTTAAACAAATCAAAACTTGCACAAGCCGGCGAAAGTAAAACCGTATCGCCTTTTTTGGCTAAATGATAAGCCATTTGCACCGCTTCCGGTGCAGAAAATGTGTTGACAATCATTTCCACATCATCTTCAAATGCTGCGTGAATGGCTTTGTTGTCTTTTCCCAAACACACAATGGCTTTCACTTTTTGCTTTACCAGTTCTTTCAGCATTGAATAATCATTGCCTTTATCAATTCCACCCAAAATCAGCACAACATCCGTGTTCATACTTTCCAAAGCGTACCAGGTAGAATTAACGTTGGTAGCTTTAGAATCATTGATGAAACGAATGCCCGCAATATTGCCCGCGTGCTCCAAACGATGTTCAATATTTTTGAAATCGCCCATGCTTTCGCGGATGGTTTCGTTGCGCAACTCCAGCACTTTGGCTGTAATGCCTGAAGCCATGCTGTTGTAAATATTGTGTTTACCCTGCAAAGCCAGTTCGCTGATGTTCATGCTCAGATCTCCTTTATCAGTTAAAAAGTACAGTTCATCTTCATCCAGATAAGCGCCCTGTTCCACCTTTTTCTGGATAGAAAAAGGCATTTGTTTAGCTTCAATTTTTCTTTTGCTGATGCCTTTGATGGTTTCTTCGTCATCAGCACAATAAATCACATAATCGGCTCCGGTTTGATTTTGGATGATGCGGAATTTAGAATCCGCATAATTTTCCATTTTATACTCGTAACGATCCAGATGATCCGGCGTGATATTCAGCAAAACAGCAATATCCGCCTTAAACTGGTACATATCATCAAGCATAAAACTGCTGATTTCCAGCACATAATGATCATATTTTTCGGCAGCCACCTGATAAGCAAAACTTTTACCAATGTTGCCAGCCAAACCTACATTTAAGCCGGCTTTTTTAAGCAGATGGTAAGTCAGACTTGCGGTTGTTGTTTTTCCGTTTGATCCGGTAATGCAGATCATTTTCGCATCTGTATATCTTCCGGCAAACTCAATTTCGGAAATCACAGGAATACCTTTGGCTTTCAGTTTTTTAATGATCGGTGCTTTTTCCGGAATACCCGGACTTTTTACCACTTCATCCGCCTGCAAAATAATTTCTTCGGAATGCTGGTTTTCTTCAAAATCAATATTCCAGTCCTGCAACTGCGCTTTGTATTTTTCGTTCATCAGCCCGAAATCAGAAACAAAAACTTTAAAGCCTTGCTTCCGCGCCAAAAATGCTGCGCCAACGCCACTTTCCCCGGCTCCGAGAATGCACAAAAACCGCCCGTTTCCGGTAGTTGTTGTTTGCGATATTTGATTCCCTGTTTCCATTTTTGCTGATGCTGTTTTTACTACCTTAATTTTAGTGTGACCATTGTTAAAATGGCCAAAAATATGCCGATGATCCAAAACCGGGTTACGATTTTAGATTCGTGATAACCTTTTTTCTGAAAGTGATGATGCAGCGGCGACATCAGGAAAATCCGTCGTCCTTCGCCATATTTCTTTTTGGTGAATTTGAAATAACTTACTTGTAAAATCACCGAAACCAGTTCAATCAAAAATATACCGCATAAAAGAGGTATCAGTAATTCTTTGCGGATCATGATGGCAAAAGCTGCAATAATTCCGCCGATGGCCAGACTTCCGGTATCGCCCATAAAAATTTGCGCCGGATAAGAGTTGTACCACAAAAAGCCAACACATGCGCCCACAAAAGCACCGGCAAAAATTACCAGTTCGCCAGAATTTGGAATGTAAACGATGTTTAAGTATTCGGCAATGACCGTGTTACCAGA
>JBPBQN010000176.1:0-17076 GCA_050954865.1 Janthinobacterium lividum
AAGTTGCATGTTCTAAACTGCAACCCATTTTCAAAAAAATGTTTTGGGTGAAATCTCTTAATGATGCTTCTTTTATCAGCATAAAATTGGGATTATGTTTTGCTTTTTGTCATCCGAAGATAGGAGGGATCTTCATCAAAGCGAAAGATTGGTGTGATTTGAATAAGATTTTTTCCTTCGGTTGAAATGACAAAATATAAATTTTATTATTCTGACAGAATAGTAAACTTAAAATCCAAAGGTTTAAAACTTGCAATCAATTCATCAATCAACTTGGATCCAAGTTTTACATAAAACAAACCGAAGTTTTCACTTCGTTCCTGCAAACTTCCGCCGGGAAAAAGTTCTGCTTTAATTTGATCAATCTGGTTTAATCGTGTTTCGTAGTTGCGTTTTTCTGCTTTGATCAACTTTTTTTCCAGGTTAAAAACAGCATGTTCCAATCGCTTTTCGATGGCTTCGGTTGCTGGCCCTAAAGTTGGATCAATTTTAACATTGTGTAATTTTATCCTGCTAAAAACAGCATTCAGTTCCTGCCAGTAATTATTTAAATATAAGTTGTTCTGACTATTAACTTGGATCCACTTGTTTTTTAAAGCGTCGGCAGGTTTAAAAAAATCGAGTAAAATTAAACCTATGTTTGCAGCTTTTTCAGCCGATCTGTTGGATACAATTAAACCGGAATTCCGCAAGATTAAAATTGGAAAATCAACCTTGTAAAAATCAAAATTAGCTTTCAGTTCCATCCAGTAAACCACTTCTGCACCGCCACCAATGTAAGCGATGTTTGGCAAAATTACTTCCTGATAAAGCGGCCTCATGACTACGTTTGGACTAAATCTTTCCGGAGAGCTTGCAATTTCAGCTTTCAGTTCTTCTTCCGAAAAAGCGATTTCTGTATTTAAAATTTTGTATTGATTATCTTCAAAAACGATACGTTCGCGTACTTCGTTTATCAGGTAAAAAAAGTTGATTTCTCTGGGATTGACTTGTATGTGAACGCCAATTTCTTCCAGCTTTTTATTGGTTTCAGAAATATTTTTGAAACTATTTTGGTTGATGATATCAGCCTCAATTATCGGCGCAAATTCCGTTTTTAAGCGCGCATCATCTGCATCAATTATGATCAAACCAAACTTGCTAAACAAAGCGTTAACTAAATAACGTGTGGCATCAGCTAATTTTTCAAACTTTGAATAAGCAATTTCAACCAAGTTTGCCAGTTCGATAGCATTTTCTGAAATGCCCAGAATTCCCTTATATTGATTTAATGCTTCGCGGATTCCTTTGGTTACAACACGACCGGTTGCACCGGAAACTTCTTCGTTCCAGGCAATTTTTTTACCGCCGATTTGCGTATGATTGATCTCTGCAAAATCATGATCTTCGGAAGCCATCCAATAAATCGGGACAAAGTTTTTATCCTGAAATTCGGCTTTTAAATCTTTTGCCAGATTAATGGCCGTAACAATCTTGAAAATAAAGTAAAGCGGACCGGTAAAAATATTAAGCTGATGACCGGTGGTAATCGTAAAAGTATTTTCCTGATTCAGCAAATCAAGATTAAGCCGCGTAAGTTCGGATACTTCTTTTACAGGTAGTTTTTTGTATTGATCCTGAAGCGTTTCTGTCAGGATGCTTCTTTTACCAATGTTTTTTTTGTGTTGAAGCAATTGCCGAAAACCATCCAGATCCGGCCGAAAACCATAAAAAGGTTTTAGTGCGACATTGTTTTCTAAATATTTGATAACCGTTGGAGAAAAGCTTCCGGTTTCAGCATAATTAATATAAGTTGCATCCATTTTAGCAATAGCTGGCTTCGGCTAAGTTAGAAGCATTTTCTGCGGAAATAATTTTTCCATACAAATCAAAATCTTCTGCCGAATCAATTTTTACCTGTACAAAACTGCCGGGCGTTGCATATTGTTCTCGCGCATCGATTAAAACTTCGTTATCCACTTCCGGCGAATCAAATTCTGTCCGTCCGATCAGATAATCACCTTCAATTTTATCGATCAAAACCTTATAAGTTTCTCCGATTTTCTGATGGTTTTTCTCATGCGAAATCAGTTGCTGTACTTCCATAATTGCTTCAGAACGTTCCTGTTTTACCTCTTCGGGCACATCATCAACCAAATTATGTGCATGGGTTTTTTCTTCGTGCGAATAAGTGAAACAGCCCAAACGATCAAACTTGGTATCCATCACCCATTGCTGCATTTCTTCAAAATCCTGTTGGGTTTCTCCGGGATAACCAGTAATTAACGTGGTACGCAAAGCAATTCCCGGAACTTTATCACGAATTTGGTTAACTACATCAATTGTTTTTTGCTTGGTGATGCCGCGACGCATCGAGCGCAACATGTTATCCGTAATATGCTGTAAAGGCATATCGAGATAATTGCAGATGTTGCTGCGTTCGTTCATCACATCCAGCACTTCCATCGGGAAACCGGAAGGATAAGCATATTGTAAACGTATCCATTCAATACCTTCCACATCAGAAATTCGGCGCAGCAGTTCGTCCAGATTACGTTTTCCATACAAATCCAAACCATAATAAGTTAAGTCTTGTGCAATCATAATCAGTTCTTTGGTTCCGTTTGCAGCCAGTTTTTTTGCCTGTAAAACAAGCTGCTCCATTGGTGTAGAAACATGTTTGCCACGCATCAGCGGAATGGCGCAAAAGGAGCAGGGACGATTGCAGCCTTCGGCAATTTTGAAATAAGCAAAGTGCGAAGGTGTGGTTAGAAAACGCTCGCCAAGCAATTCATATTTATAATCGGCACCAATATTTTGCAAAATTTCCTGCAAATTATTGGTGCCAAAAAAAGCATCGACATTGGGCAATTCAGCTTCCAGTTCGGGTTTGTAACGTTCAGAAAGACAACCGGTAACAATTACTTTTCCAACTTTTCCCTGTTCCTTTAAATCACTGTATTGCAGAATGGTATCAATGGATTCCTGTTTGGCGTTATCAATAAAACCGCAGGTATTGATCACTACAATATCATTGCGGCCAACTTTTTCGCTTTCATGCACCACATCAAAACGGTTGCCCTGCAACTGGCCCATTAAAATTTCAGAATCGTATATATTTTTAGAACAACCTAAAGTAACTACGTTTACACGTGGTTTTTGAAACTGTTTAGGTTGAGCTTGAATTTTTGTTCTCAATTTGTTACTGTTTAAATAAACTCTCCACAAAAGCCTTCCGGTCAAACAATTGCAACTGATCTTTTTCTTCGCCAACACCAATATATTTTACCGGAATTTTAAATTGATCAGAAATACCAATGACTACACCGCCTTTTGCCGTGCCGTCTAACTTAGTTAAAGCCAGCGCATTTACATCTGTTGCCTGCGTAAATTGCTTGCATTGTTCAATCGCATTCTGTCCAGTAGAAGCATCCAGCACTAACAAAATTTCATGTGGCGCATTCGGAATAACTTTTTGCATCACGTTTTTGATTTTCGTCAGCTCGTTCATCAAACCAACTTTATTATGCAAACGGCCGGCCGTATCAATAATTACCACGTCATCACCATTAGAAACGGCAGATTTTACGGTATCATAAGCAACAGAAGCCGGATCAGAACCCATTGCTTGCGCCACTACGCGTACATCAATCCGTTCGCCCCAAAGCTGAATCTGCGAAACAGCCGCCGCGCGAAAAGTATCCGCAGCGCCAATTACAACTTTGCTGCCAGCTTGCTTTAATTTATACGCCAGTTTGCCAATCGTAGTGGTTTTGCCAACACCATTAACGCCAACCACCATGATTACGTAAGGTTTATGGTTGCCATACTCAAAATTCTGGAAGTCGTTGCTGTTGTTTTCGGCTAATAAATCCTGAATCTCTTCCTTTAAAACTCCATTCAGTTCCGAAGTGCCAACATATTTATCGCGTGCAACTCGTTCTTCAATCCGCTTGATGATTTTTAGTGTGGTTGTTACGCCAACATCCGAAGTAACCAAAATTTCTTCCAGATCATCCAGCACTTCTTCATCAACAGTAGATTTTCCGGCAACAGCTTTGGTGATTTTCGATAAAAAGCTGTCTTTGGTTTTCTCTAAGCCTTTCTCTAAATCCTGTTGTTCTACAACCGTATTTTCTTTCTTCTTAAAAAAATCAAATAATCCCATAAAATTATGTTGGAAATGATGCGGTTTAGCAATGCTTCTTTTACTGCATCAATTTATGTGATAACAAAAAAAGCCCTTCCGGTAAAATCGGAACGGCTTTCTTATTTTTAAAAGAACCGGATTACTGATTAGCAGCTTTTGCCGCAGTAATTGCATCTTTAACGTGATCGTTATGTGCAATAATTTCTTTAAAAGAATAAGCACCAGTTTTCGGAGATTTTATCATCGTGATAACTTTGGAATATTCTTTACCTTTTCCGGTTTTTAGGGTTGCAACTACTTTCTTTGCCATTGTTTTTTGAGTTATCAGTTTCCGGTTGTCAGTTGCCAGTTTAAACGCCTTAAACAGGCAACTGGAAACTCACAACCGGTAACCGAAATTATTTAATTTCTTTATGAACAGTTACTTTTCTTAATACCGGGTTAAATTTCTTTAATTCCAGTCTTTCTGTTGTATTTCTTTTGTTCTTGGTGGTGATGTAACGAGACATACCCGGCATTCCGCTGGTTTTATGCTCTGTACATTCTAAAATTACCTGAACTCTGTTACCTTTTTTTGCCATTGCTTTATAAGTTGTAAGTTGTCAGTTTCCAGTTGTCAGTCCTTCCTAAACAGGCAACTCACAACAGGCAACCGGTAACTTTATTTAAATGTATCCTTGTTTTACAAACTTGCTGATGCAAGCAGAAATACCGTTTTTATTAATGGTTTTAATGGCCGAAGTAGAAACTTTCAGCGTAATCCATTTATCTTCTTCCGGAATGAAAAACTTTTTCAGTTTCAGGTTGGGGTGAAACTTACGTTTGGTTTTAGCGTTCGAGTTGGAAACGTTAAATCCATTCATGGAAGTTTTACCGGTTAAATCGCAAATTCTAGACATGATTGAAATCTTTTGTTATTTCTTCTCTTCCGAAAAAGAGTTTGCAAATATCAGCAATTCAAACAAAAAATCCAATAGTGTTTTCAAAATTAGTTTGATAATTTTTAGGTGATAAAAACAGTATCTGTTTCTTCAGAAAAATCTCAATATAAATCGATGAATTGAACTTGAAATCAGTAATTTAACCAACTCAATCTCAGGATTGAATAACCAATTACCAACCTAAATTTATCGTAATGAAAGAAATTGACGAACTCGTTATCCGGGATTCTTCTGCCAATCCTGGTCCGCTTGGCCTGTTTGGATTCGGTATGACAACCGTTTTACTCAACCTGCACAATGCTGGCTTTTTTGATTTAAACTCGATGATCCTGGCCATGGGAATTTTTTACGGAGGAACAGCACAGGTAATCGCCGGGATTTTAGAATCAAAAAAGAACAACACTTTTGGCATGACGGCTTTTATTTCCTACGGCTTCTTCTGGCTCAGCCTGGTTGGGTTGATTGTAATGCCAAAATTAGGATGGATTCCGGCCGCATCAGAAACTGCGATGGCTTCGTATTTAATTATGTGGGGAATTTTTACTGGATTATTATTTATCGGCACTTTAAAACAAAACCATGCGCTGCAGATCGTTTTTGCAACATTAACTATTTTGTTCTTTTTGTTGGCTGCCGGTGATGCAACCGGAAATAAATCCATTACGCATTTTGCCGGTTACGAAGGATTGATCTGCGGATTTTCTGCCATTTACACCGGTGCAGCAACTTTGTTGAATGATGTTTATGGCCGCAATTTCTGGCCTTTAGGTTCCGTAACAAAATAATTATCTGTTGCATGGGCTTTCTCAAAAACAGATTTTTTAGTTTTACCGCAAGAAGGCTTAATTAATCTATTCAATGAACCTGCAAATAAAATCTTTTGAGGAATATCAAAATACCTATAATTACAGTGTAACCGAACCAGAAAAATTTTGGGCAGAAATTGCCGAGAATTTTTTATGGCGGAAAAAATGGGATTCTGTGCTCGACTGGAATTTTAAAGAACCAAAAATAAAATGGTTTTCTGGGGCGAAGTTAAATATCACCGAAAACTGTTTGGATCGTCACTTAGAAACTTTAGGCGATAAACCTGCAATTATCTGGGAACCAAATGATCCGGAAGAAAATCACCGGGTTTTATCATATAAACAACTGCATCAAAAAGTTTGTCAGTTTGCGCACGTACTGCAAAACAATGGTGTTAAAAAAGGTGATCGTATTTGCATTTATATGCCAATGGTGCCAGAACTGGCCATTTCGGTTTTAGCTTGCGCTCGTATTGGTGCCATACATTCAGTTGTTTTTGGCGGCTTTTCGGCTCAATCAATTGCAGATCGGATCAATGATGCCGAATGTTCTATTGTAATTACTTCAGATGGCGGTTTTCGCGGAAACAAGGAAACACCCATGAAATCTGTAATTGATGATGCGTTAGTTCAATGCCGTTCGGTAAAAAAAGTAATCGTTTTAACCCGCAGCCGCACGCCTGTTTCGATGCTGAAAGGCCGCGATGTTTGGTGGGAAGATGAAATCCGAAAAGTAGAAACCAATGGCTTAACTGATTTTCCGGCAGTAGAAATGGATGCGGAAGATATGCTTTTCATTCTATATACTTCCGGCTCTACGGGCAAACCAAAAGGCGTGGTGCATACCTGCGGCGGTTACATGGTTTACACGGGTTATACTTTTGCCAACGTTTTTCAATATCAAACCGGCGAAGTGCATTTTTGTACGGCTGATATCGGTTGGATAACCGGCCATTCCTACATTGTTTATGGTCCGCTTTCACAAGGTGCATCCGCACTGATGTTTGAAGGCATTCCAACCTGGCCGGATGCAGGCCGCATGTGGGATATTGTGCAGAAACATAAAGTCAATATTTTATATACGGCGCCAACGGCCATCCGCTCGCTGATGAGTTTTGGTGATGGTCCGCTGGAAGGAAAAGATTTAAGCTCATTAACCAAATTAGGTTCGGTAGGAGAGCCGATTAACGAAGAAGCCTGGCACTGGTTTGATGATAAAATCGGACATAACAAATGCCCGATTGCTGATACCTGGTGGCAAACCGAAAATGGTGGTTTGATGATTTCGCCGATTTGCAATGTTACGCCAACTAAACCTGGTTATGCCACCTTGCCGCTTCCCGGTATTCAGCCGGTGTTGGTTGATGAAAACGGTGCAGCAATTGAAGGAAACGGCGTGAGTGGAAACCTGTGTATCAAATTTCCGTGGCCGGGCATGTTGCGCACTACTTACGGCGATCATGAGCGTTGCAGAACTACCTATTTTGCTACTTATGAGAACATGTATTTTACAGGTGATGGCTGCCTGAGAGATGAAGATGGCTATTATAAAATAACCGGCCGTGTAGATGATGTGCTGAATGTTTCCGGGCACAGAATCGGTACTGCCGAAGTTGAAAATGCCATCAACATGCACTCAGATGTGGTCGAATCTGCTGTGGTTGGTTATCCACATGATATTAAAGGACAAGGTGTTTATGCTTTTGTGGTTTGTCCGAATCTTCATAACGATGAAAACCTCACCCGAAAAGATATAACCATGACGGTTTCGCGCATCATCGGGCCGATAGCCAAGCCGGATAAAATTCAGTTTGTAAGCGGATTGCCCAAAACACGTTCCGGTAAAATTATGCGTAGGATTTTAAGGAAAATTGCAGAAGGAGAAACTTCTAATTTAGGCGATACCTCAACTTTGTTGGATCCGGCAGTTGTAGAGGAAATTAAAGAAGGCGCATTGTAAATAGATGCTTCTTTTATCAACCTAAATTTAACCTCAAACCAAAAATATATTTATATTTACTGTGATTATTACGATACTTAAACAATAATTATTATGGGACTAGATTTAAAAGGCGACTGGAACCAGTTAAAAGGCAAAGTAAAACAAGCTTACGGCGAATTAACTGATGATGATTTAACACACGAAGAAGGTAAAGACGATGAATTATTGGGTAAGCTGCAAACCAAAACCGGCAAAACCCGCGATGAAGTAGTTAGCTGGTTAGAAAGCTTATAATACTTCTTTTATTGTACAAAATTTAAGGAAGTCTGGTTTACAGGCTTCCTTTTTTATTGCACAAATATTTCCTGCAGATCAACCGAAAAACCTTCTAAAACGTTAGAATGGAAGGTTCCTGGCGATTGCACTTTTTGGTCGATAAAAAAAGCATTGTTCTTTAAAACGTAAACTTCTGCACTTTGCTGAAGCGGATCGATGATGATATATTCTTGAACGCCATATTTTTCATAAATGTCCTTCTTCTGCCGCAAATCATAATAACCATTTGAAGGTGAAAGGATTTCAATTACCAAATCTGGCGCACCTTCAATAATACCTTTAACAAGTTTGTTTACTCGACTTGCAGAAATAAATAAGAAGTCTGGTTGATAAACATTTCCATCATCCAACCGAACATCCATCGGCGCCGCTACTGCAAATCCTTTATTTTTGGTTGATTTTAAGAAATTACCAAGCAAAATAGATAGCTCAAAAGATATTCTTTGGTGAAATGGATTTGGTGATGGCGACATAATCAAATCATAATTTATCAACTGAAAAGGCGCACCTTCCTCCAAAAGTATATAATCTTTAACCGTATAGCGGGTTTTGTTTTCAGCAGCGAGCATATACCAAATATAACAAATTGAATTTATAATTTCGCCACATGGCAGATACAACAAAACCAACCATTTTAGTGGTAAATGATGATGGCATTACCGCGCCCGGCATCAAAGCTTTGCTGGAAGTAATGCAGGAAATCGGGCACGTAATTGTGGTGGCACCAGATAGTCCGCAGTCCGGCATGGGCCACGCCATCACCATTGGCAAACCGCTGCGTTTGGATAAAGTTGATTTGTATGAAGGCGTAGAAATGTATAAATGCTCCGGCACGCCGGTAGATTGCGTAAAACTGGCTGTAAACGTTATTTTTCAGGGAAAGAAACCTGATTTGTGCGTTTCGGGCATCAACCACGGACTGAATAATTCTATTAACGTTTTGTATTCTGGTACGATGTCGGCCGCCGTAGAAGGTGCGATCGAAAGCATTCCTTCCATCGGTTTTTCGCTGGATGATTACACGCAGGAAGCTGATTTTTCCGCGGCAAAAAAATACATCAAACAAATTGCAGTACAAGTTTTATATAATGGTTTACCACAGGCAACGTTGCTGAACGTAAATTTCCCGAATACCAAAGATTTAAAAGGCATTAAAATTTGCCGGCAGGCCAACGCCAAATGGGCAGAAGAATTTGATGAAAGATCTGATCCGCAGAAAAGAAAATATTACTGGCTTACCGGCGTTTTCCAGGTGAATGATTTGGGAGAAGATACCGATGTTTGGGCCTTGGAGCACGATTACGTTTCCGTTGTTCCGATACAGTTTGATATGACAGCTCATCACGCTATTGGTATGTTAAATAGCTGGAAATTTGATGTTTAGCGTTGATGAATTTAGGGTGATAAAAACAGTATTATCAACAGTTTCTCCTAATATTTTAATTTTGGCTGATGCAGGTGAAAAACAATGTTGTTGTTGGAATGCTTTTTGGTTTGATACTTCCTTTACTGGCCTTTTTTTTGGCTGAAGCAATTTTTAAAAATCAGCTTTTTCCGGCCAAACCTGCTGTACCATATTTAATTGCCGTTAGTTTAAATTTGGTTTTGATGCGTTTTCTTTACAAGGCAAAAATCGACAAAACGGCAACAGGAATAATGGTTGTTACCTTTCTGGTGATCGTGCTTACGTTCATCTTCAAAATAAAACTTCGATGAAATATTATTTGGTTGCCGGTGAAGCTTCGGGAGATTTGCATGGCGCAAACTTAATGGCTGCTTTAAAAGTCAGAGATCCGCAGGCCGAATTCCGGTTTTTTGGCGGAGATTTAATGAAAGCTGAAGGCGGAACGCTGGTAAAACATTATGCCGATATGGCTTTTATGGGTTTTGTGGAAGTGGCTTTGAACCTGCGCACCATCTTAAAAAACATGAAAACCTGCAAGGAAGATATTTGGGCCTGGCAACCGGATGTGGTTATTTTGATTGATTTCCCTGGCTTCAACTTAAAAATTGCAGCTTATTGTAAAGAAAAAGCTCTGCCGGTTTTTTATTACATCTCGCCAAAAGTTTGGGCCTGGAACCAGAAACGCGTTCTGAAAATCAAAAAAGTGGTTGATAAAATGTTCTGCATTTTGCCGTTTGAAGTTGATTTTTATAAATCCTGGGGCATGGAAGTGGATTACATTGGCAACCCGCTGCTGGATGCTGTTTTTATCCACCAAAAAAACAACGATTTTCTCAGTCAGAATAACCTCAGCCAAAAGCCAATTATAGCTTTGTTGCCGGGCAGCCGCAGGCAGGAACTGAAAGGGATTTTGCCCGATATGCTGCACATAACCGATCAGTTTCCGAATCATCAATTTATAATTGCCGGTGCGCCTTCGTTTGCTGCGGAGGATTATGCTTCTTTTATCGGTCAAAAATCAGTGCCGGTTATTTTTAACCAAACCTATGATTTGCTGGAACACGCCAGCGCGGCATTGGTGGCTTCGGGTACGGCAACGCTGGAAACGGCTTTGTTTCATGTACCGCAAGTGGTGCTTTACAAAGGAAATGCAATTACGATTGGGATTGCTCGCGCGCTCATCAAAATCCGTTTTATTTCGCTGGTGAATTTAATTATGGATCGCGAGATTGTGAAAGAACTAATTCAGGAAAACTGCACGCCGCAAAAAATCAGCATCGAACTTAAACAGTTGTTGTACGATCAAAATTACCGCAAAACCATGCTGGATAATTATTTAATTCTGGATGAAAAAATGGGAAAAGCAGGTGCTTCTGCAAAAACCGCAGAATTGATGATTGGTTATCTTCAAAAATAATCGCCCCAAAAAACAGTGCTAAAAGAAGCATTGCAACTTTTTGATAATCAGCTTTAAAAAATTGAGCTGATAACAAAAAAGCTCCTGTTAATAAGATAGGAGCTTTTTATTCGAACCAATTAATTTATGCTAATCTTAGTTTATTCTGATTTGAAAAACTAAGTGTACCGTTATTTTTTATATTGGTTTTGTTGATTTTCAAGTCGTTCATTAATAATGATTTAAGTTATTTATCGAAGTTTTTAATAATTTTTTTGATTGAAGATATGTTGCTTTTCATGACAATATTTTATAATGGCTTATTTTTGGGTTTATCAATGTGATCTTTTTCGGTTAAATTATTTTTCCTTCTTTTCGCCTCATTTACTTGTCTGGTAAACTGTTCCTCGTCTCTGCTATCAGCTGGTTTTTCCGGATTTGATGGATCTTCCCAGTCTTTTTCTTCAGAATTTTTATCAGGAATGCTGTTTTCAGTAATCATAATTCTGTTTTTCTAAAAGATATAGGTCTAACTTTATGCCAGGGATTTTCTTCGGAAGTAAAAAAAATGATATAAATGTTTTTTATTTATAAAATACTGAAAATCAATGCTAAAAACTTTCTTACAGCAAGTGTATTTTTTGTTAGACAGAAATAAAACAACTTTTTTACAACCGATACCAACCGATTTAAATTACTTCATCTGCAACTGTACAGTTTTCCGGTAAAGCAGGTGTACTAATAAAGCTGCAACCGATAAAATCAAGCCGATAACCGTTACACCTTGCCATTGATAAGAATTCCAGATGCGGCTGGCCAGAAATGTTCCGGTTGCACCGCCAGCAAAGTAAGAAACCATGTAAACAGTATTCAACCGGTTCCTTGCCTCCGCAGAAAGTGTAAAAATCATGGTTTGGTTGGAAATATGTGTGGCCTGCACGCCCAGATCAAGCAAAATTACGCCGATGATTAAGCCGGTTAAGCTTTTATCAGAAACAAAAAACACGGCGTAAGAAACTATAACTAATATGACAGAAAATGTTGTTACCGTATAAGGATTACTTTTATCGCTGATTCTGCCCATAAATGCAGCACCAAGCGCGCCGAAAGCACCAACCAAACCGAATAAACCGGCCGCCTGGCTTCCCATATTAAATTGTGGCTCCCTAAGTAAAAAAATCAGCGTAGTCCAGAAAGCACCGAAGCAGGCATAGCACAAAAATCCGCGTATGGAAGCCAGTCGCAACAACGGTTCAGTTTTGATTAAGGTGATGAGCGAGCGCATCAATTCAGCATAATTTCCCTGGTATTGCGGTTCTATTTCCGGGAACAAAAAGTAAATTATCAGCCATAAAAGAAGCATCATCCCGGCGGCAATCATAAACATCAGCTGCCAGCCAAAGTGCGCGCCAACGTAACCGCTAATAGTGCGCGACAGTAAAATTCCGATCAGCAAACCGCTCATTACCTGGCCAACGGTTTTGCCGCGCTCTTCGGGTTTGGATAGATGTGCCGCCATCGGAATAATCAGTTGTGGCACGATGGAAGTAAAACCGATTAAAAAGCTGGCAATCATCATCACCGGATAATTGGGCGCAAAAGCAGCTAACAGGAGGGAAACCACAATCAACGCAAAATCTACCATGATCAGTTTTTTGCGCTTCAGCATATCGCCTAGCGGAATCAAAAACAACATGCCTGTGGCGTAACCAATTTGGGTAAGCATGGCAATGTAGCCGGCTGCGCCGTTGCTTATGTGGAAAGAGCGCGCAATATCATCCAGCAGCGGCTGACTGTAATATAAATTGGCTACAACCAAACCAGTTGCAACCGTCATCACCCATAAAGTTACTTTGCTTAAACCGGTATTTGCTTGGGCTGAGTTTGTTTCGTTCATGCCTGATAAACAATTTTACGGCTTCAAGTTTGAACGAATATGGAAGTTTGAAATTAGCTGACAAATTTATGCTGATAAAAGAAGCATGAGGAGGAAGCTGCCAGTTGTAAGTTGCCACATTTTAGGCCGATAAAAAAAGTACAGGTGGTTTTCAAAGATTGTTCCTGCAAAATCTGAAACTGGCAAATTACAACTGGAAACCAATCAGCCTAACAAACGATTGGTAAAACGCACTTTAATACCCAACTGAAAATTTTTGATAATCTTAAAAATCTCTTTTAAAGTAGCTTCTTCAATTGTGGTGAGTTTATCCAGATGAATGTAATTATCCGGATCAGTTTTATCATGAATGATCTGATTAGCCTGATTTTTAAGCCGCATACTCATCAAAAAATAATATGATTGCGACAATTCCTGCACTTCGGGTTCCGTAAAAACGCCTTTTTGTTGTAAAGCTTTTAAACGTTCGCCGGTGTTTACTTCAAAAACACGGTTTTTCAGAGCATAAATCCGTACCAGATCAACAATCGGTGTCATCGCTTTTTTAATGTCGAAAACTTCCTGTTTGTCTTTGGTAATGGTGCGAATGTTCCGGAAAAAAGTAAGCGGCGGTTCGTACTGCAAAGCGTTGTTGGCCATGTGAAAAAATACTTTTTCCATCGGTTTTTTCAAAGCTTCATCCAGAAAAGATTTCAGATCATTCATGATGGAAGCATCGCCATAAATAAAACGGCAATCAAAAAAAGTAGAAAAATTGATGATCGTTTCCGGCACAGATTCTTCCATCCACTCGGTATAATTGCGTTTCCAGTGCGATAAAGAATGCGTCCATTTCGGATTCTTCGCCATAAAACCGCCGCTGCAAAAAACAAATCCAATCGTATTTAAGCGTTCGGAAACGATATCGGCAAAAGTTAAAAAGTAGTCGCGCACCAGTTCGCGCTGCTCGTTGGCTTTATCTTCATAAACAATGGCATTATCCTGATCGGTTTTGAGTGATTGTTCTTTCCGGCCTTCACTCCCCAATGTCATGAAAACAAACTTTGCCGGCGGCGGTCCAAGTTCATCAATTACCGATTCGATCACTTTCAGCGCAATCGTATCCGCAATGGTGGTAATTACCTGATTTACAATTTCTGCATTTACACCACGATCCAGCAACTGGATAACAAACATAGGCACACGTTGCCATTTCTGCTTCAGTTCTGGCACAGATAAAGCTGATTTTACCGACTGAATAAAAACCAATGGCGATTGCGCCTGCTCGCTCAGCAGTTTGTTCCGGCTTAAAAAACCGATGTATTCACCGTTTTCTTCCGTTAGTAAATAGCGTGTTTTGGTACGGAACATCATCAGCAAAGCTTCATAAACATAAGCTTGTATGCTGATGGAAACAACCGGATTATCCATCACGCCGCTAATCGGGCCGGCCGCATCAATCTGTTTGGCCACCACATTATTGCGGATGGTAATATCAGTTACGTAGCCATAAATTTTGCCTTGTTCATCTTTTACAAAAAGGCAGCTTACTTTGGCCTGCGCCATTTGTGCGGCGGCCTGATAAATCGGCGTATCATAACTGCAGGAAATGATGTCCCGCTGTTCTATATCGATGATTTTTTTAGAATAAATTTGATCCGTGGCGCCGTTATTTTCGGCAAAAGAAGAAGGATTTTTAAAGAAGTTTGCAAAATCCTCATTCATCATTCTCCGGCCAAAATCAATCACAAAAAACTGAAAAAAAGCTTCAAACGTTTGGCAAAGTGCTTTAAAATTTTTGCGTGGAAGAAAATAAATTTCTGTTCCTTCTCTGGCCACAACCGTGCGCAAAGAGCGATTTCGGTTAAGCAAAATGGATTGTCCGCCGAAACAAAAACCGGCCGAATGATTTTCCACCAGCCGCATGTTATGCAGATTATCGTAAATAAAAGATTCGTAGCTGCCGGAAATAATTAAATCCACACCTTTCATTTTACTGATTTCCTGCTGATAAATAACCGTTTCATGGCTGTAGGTCAGCATTTGCATTTGCTGCGGCAAAGTTTCCAGCACTTCTGCCGGCAGCAAACTAAATGGCGCTGTTTTTTTCAGAAACTCAAGTATTTCCACGGTAAGTAAATAAAATGATTGCTAAAAGAAGTATCAACAGTACAACAACCCAGCCTATAAAACGGTTAAAAGGTGGCTCATATTTTTTATAAGATTGCTGTTTCAGGATAAATTCGTCGTTAATTTCGCCTCTTTTCCATAACTCAAAAAAACTTTCGGCAGTGGCTGTGGCATCATTTAAAGCGTTATGCTGATGTTGCAAAGGCGCGTTAAAAAGCATCTGGTATAAATCGCCCAGGCGTAAATATTTGTTCTGCGGATGATAAATCAAATATTTAGTGGCCAGCATGGTGCAAAACGTTTTGAGGTTTAAGGCCGGATTTTGCACACCCGAACGGAAAAAATCTGCACTGATTACGCGATAATCCAGTTCCATAAAATGCCCGACTAACAGCGGCTGGTATTCGAGCATATCGTTTGCCAAAAGCTGCATCACTTTAAAACGCGGCTCGCCGTGGCACTTTAAATATTCGGGTGTAAAACCATGAATTTGCTGTGCGGCAGGCTCAATTTTAAAATCATTATCACTGATTAAATGATCTTCCTGCTTGATTAATCGCCCTTGTGGATCATAAATCAGCCAGGAAATCTGTACAGAAAACGGCCAGTTACGGGTTTTGTTAATTGGTGCGTTCCATTTTTTAGGTAATCCGGAAGCTTCTGTATCAATAAAAAGCAGGTTATCGGTCACAACTAAAAATCAAACGCATAAAGGAAATTATTGGCGGCTTAAAAGTACAAGGATTTATGAATAAGAAAAAAAATACCGATAAAAACAGTATCGGTCAAAAGTAAAAATGTTTGTTGAGCAGATTATATAGGCATGCAGACCGATTTTAGGTCGATAAAAACAGTATACTTAATTAGAAAATCAATTAAGATTTTATCTGATTAGCTGAAAAAAATAATCAAATGAAACTAATTGGCACCGTTCGCCTGCTTCAATTCTTCCGAATTGGAGCGCATTTGGTAGTAAGTAAGCGTGCTTTCGGGTTTGTAAAATTCAATCGGCGTTTCTGTAGTTTTAACATCAGCAACAGGCAATTTTACATGTGTCTGGATCAAGAAAACAACAAAACTGAAGGTGCTTGAAAAAGCGATTAAACCGGCCATCATCCAAAAAAAGTTTATAAATCCATAAATAATAAGCGCAGCAATTCCTAAAAAGAAAACGGAATATAAATAGTCTGATTTTTTCATTGTGCTTGCTGTACCATTTTTATACGGTTGCTTTTTGCAGATGGTTACGGCTCAAAAAGCAAAATCCATACACTTTTCATAAGCTGACATTTTGGTGATACTGTTTTTATCGACTAAAAATAACCTAAATTATATTTTTTAAGTTATTGATAATGAATTGATATTGAAGTTAAATAAATCAAAAAATATTTTTTGTGCTTTAATAAAATTTCGATAATTTCAATTAAAAAAAACCAGCTCCAATGAAATCAAAACCTGTACCTATTTTATGCTTGCTGCTGTTTTGCCTGGTGCAAACTGCTGCCTGTTTTGCCAGCGATCCGCGGTTGCCTGAAGGTTATTTCTGGAAAAAACTTCCCAATGGATTACAAGTATTGGTGATTGAAAACCACAAAGTACCATTAACAACCATCGAAATTGCCGTAAAAAACGGTGCTTACACGGAAGGGCCGGAATACAGCGGACTTTCGCATCTGTTTGAGCACATGTTTTTTAAGGCCAATAAAGATTATCCAACGCAGGAAAAATTTTTAAAACGCACGCAAGAATTGGGCGCCATTTGGAATGGTACAACGGGTGTTGAACGCGTAAACTATTATTTTACGTTTGATAAAGACAGTTTAAATGCCGGTTTACATTTTATGAATTCGGCTATACGTTTCCCGATTTATCGCGAAGAAGACATGAAAAAGGAGAGGCCAGTTGTAGATGGCGAGTTTCAGCGGGCAGAAAGCGATCCATGGTTTCAAATCTGGTACGAATCACAAAAGTTGCTTTGGGGCGATCAGATTACGCGAAAAAATGCAATTGGTATCCATGAAATCATCAATACGGCAACGCCCGAAAAAATGATGATCATCAAGGATAAATATTATGTGCCGAATAACAGTTTGCTAACCATTTGTGGTGATGTAA
>JBPBQN010000177.1:0-16720 GCA_050954865.1 Janthinobacterium lividum
TTTCTACAGAAACCGCACAATATTTAAAATCGGGCTCTTTGGAAATCGGATCAACCAGGTTATTGGTCACGTTATTGGCGCGATTAAGATCACTATTAAGGATTTTGCCCCAGTGCATCGGCAAAAAAACTACGCCTTGTTTAATAGCAGAAGTAACTTTTGCTTTAACGCGAACTTCTCCCCTGCGCGATTTAATTACCGTTAAATCCTGCTCTTTCAGGTTTAAAACTTTAGCATCATCAGGATGAATTTCCAGAAATGATTCGGAAATATGTTTGTTCAGCTTGCTTACTTTTCCGGTTTTGCTCATCGTGTGCCATTGATCGCGGATGCGGCCGGTGGTGAGCACAAACGGAAAATCAGGACCTAACTGCTCGCTGATAAAATCCTCCGATACTGTTTTTATCGATGCTTTTTTAGTGAGCGTATAAAACTGATTATCGGTGAATAAACGCGGCGTTCCTTGCGGTGCAGCTTTTTTCCGGTACGGCCATTGCACAGTTTTCTGCTCTTTTAAAATGCTGTAATCCAGCGCAGCAATATCAATATTTGTTTTTGCCGTAAGCCGTGCATGTTCTTTAAAAATCTCCGAAGCATCCTTAAAATCAAACCCTTTAAAACCCATTGTCCGGGCAAAACGACAAACGATTTCTGTATCCGGCAAAGCTTCTCCCGGCGCTTCCAAAACTTTAGATAAATAGCTGATGCGCCGTTCGGAATTGGTCATCGTGCCTTCCTTTTCTGCCCAAGCCGCCGCAGGGAAAACCACATCAGCAAATTGCAGCGTTTCGGGTTTATTGCTGATTTCCTGTACCACTACAAACTTGGCTTTTTTCAGCGCAGCTTCAGCCAAACGCACGTTGGGCATACTGGTGAGCGGATTGGTACACACAATCCAGATCGCTTTCAAACGGCCATCATTTAAAGCTTCAAAAATTTCTGTGGCCGTAAGTCCGGAGTTTGGGGAGATGACCGTTCCGCCCCAAAAATCCTGCACTTCCTGCCGGTGCAGCGGATTATTCATGTCGCGGTGAGCGGGCAACATATTTGCCATTCCGCCAACTTCGCGGCCGCCCATGGCGTTAGGCTGACCGGTTAATGAAAACGGACCGGAACCAGGCTTCCCAATCTTTCCTGTAATGAGGTTCAGGTTGATTAAACTCAGGTTTTTATTTACGCCGATAGCACTTTGGTTCAAACCCATCGTCCACATCGAAATAAAACCTTTGGCTTCGCCGATGTATTGCGCCGCCAGCTGGATCGATGCTTCTTTTATGCCACAAATTTCGGCGGCTTCGGCCAAACTTCTGCCAAAAACACTTTCCTGATATTGTTGAAATCCTTCGGTGTGATTCTGAACAAAATCCGAATCTACAAAACCATTTTCAATCAATAAACGGCCAATAGCATGATTTAAAATCACATCTGTTCCGGGATTAATTTGCAGGTGCAAATCCGCTAGGCCGCACGTATCGGTAACGCGCGGATCAACCACAATAATTTTTATTCCCGGATTTGCGGCTTTGTGCGCTTCCACGCGTCGCCACAAAATCGGGTGGCACCAGGCCGGATTGGCTCCGGTAACGTAAAAACAATCGGCCAGCTCGATGTCGTCATAACAAATCGGTACAATGTCTTCGCCCAAAGCCATTTTATAACCAACCACGGCACTGCTCATGCACAAACGCGAATTGGTATCGATGTTGTTGCTGCCGATAAAACCTTTCATCAGCTTGTTCAACACGTAATATTCTTCCGTTAAACATTGTCCGGAAGCGTAAAAAGCCACTGAATCCGGACCATATTTCTCTATAAAAGTTTTAAAAACGGCCGCTGTGCGCTCCATAGCTTCGTCCCAACTGACGCGCTGCAACGGCATATTTTTGTTGTAGCGCATTTGCGGATGCAGCAGCCGGTCGCTTTTATCATTTACGGTATAATGCAGATTTAAACCCTTGCTGCACAGCATTCCACGGTTTACAGGATGAGTTTGATCTCCTTCCAACGTAATCGTGCCGTCCTTCGCCTTGTCAATCATCACCCCGCAACCTACACCGCAATAACAGCACGTGGAAGCGTAACGATTTTGTTTCTCTTTCACTGGCATAAACGTAAATTAAGACTTATTTATAGCGATTTATTAATCACTATGCTGTTTTTATCGATGTAAAATCCATGTCGGTTTCGTAAGAAGATGCCGGTTTTGCAAAGCGTGTAATTAGCACAATCAGCGAAACCACCACTACCGTAATGCCGATATAAGTGAAAGCCTGCACGTAAGTGATCGTTTCTGATTTAAACAAAAAGCCAAACAGCATACCGCCCAGATTGCCGCCGGCGCCAACAATTCCGCTTACCATACCCACATTTTTAGTGTTGATAAACGGCACGATGCCGTAAGTTGCACCGTTGGACATTTTGAGGAACAGCGCAAATGTGAGCATCGTTAAAATAGCAATGAGCAGCGTTCCGGCCTGCGCAAACAAAATTAAACCTAAACCTTCCAGCAGCAACATGCCGGCCAGCAGCAAGCCTTTTCCTTTCATGCCAAAGCTGAAACCTACTTTATCAGATACAAAACCGCCCAGCGCACGGGCAAAAATATTCATGAAACCAAAAATCCCGGCCCAAAAACCGGCGTTGCTTTGCGACAGGTGGAAAGTATCTACAAAGTGCAGCGAGGCCACGTTATCAAACGTAATTTCCATCCCGAAACTCATGGCATAAGCCAAAACGAGTGCCCAAATGCGCCAGTCGCCCAAAATAGACCAGTCGGTTTTAGTTGATGCTGTTTTTACATGCCCAATTTCATCGAAGTTGCCATTGGGCGTATCTTTCGTGTATTTCCAGTATAAAAAAGCCATAATCAGCATCATCACGCCGGGTACAATCATGGCATAACGCCAGGCTTCCGGTTTGGTATAACCGAAACCCACGATGGCTGCAAAAATCAGTGGCATCACCATGTTGGTTACGCCGCCGCCCAGATTTCCCCAGCCGCCGGTTACCGCGTTTGCCGTGCCTTTTATGTTCGGAGCAAACATCATAGACGTGTGGTATTGGGTGATAACGAACGATGCGCCAATCATCCCGATGGCTAAACGGAACAGTAAAAATGTGGTGTAATCATGCGCTAATCCAACCAGAAAAACCGGCAAACAACCTACCAGCAATAGCGTAACAGCCGTTTTTCGCGGACCCCAGCTATCGCACAATTTTCCTACAATCAGCCTGAAAAAAATGGTGGAAGCAACCGATGCAATAATGGTGTTGCCAACCTGCGCTTTGGTTAATCCAAGTTCTGCCCGAATGGTTGGCATGAGCGGCGCCAAACCGAACCAGCCAAAAAAGCAGACGAAAAACATGAGCCACGTGATGTGAAACGTGCGCATCTGGATACCTTTTCCCGAAAAAATATTCAGTTTAGTAAGCGGTTGTAAGGATGTTTGCATAACATTTTGGGTTTTGAAGAAATGAATGTAAAACGGTTAATATTTTGTATGATGTAGATGCTGTTTTTATCGATATAAATTTGGACTGATTAGGATTTGGTTTTAGTGGCGAAAAAATCCGGGTGAATGTTAAGCATCAGATAAAACCAGTTGCCGGTGCGGTTATAAATAGTGTTTTGTGCCTGGCCTTTGGCGATAGACATGCTGTTGGAAGCTTTCATCAGCCCATAACCCAGTTCTACATTGGTTAATTTGCTGAGGTTGTAATTTGCAGTCAGGTTAATTTCAGAACCTAAATAATTACCAATTTGTGCGCCATTTGCCTGTTTCATAGGCTGATTTAGGGCGAAATAATGGTAATCTGCGGCGAAGAAAAAGTTTTGATTGGTGTATTTGAATTTGAAATAAGCATCATCCAAACCACCCGCCGGAGAGCCTGTTCCTGCATAAAAATAATCCATATAACCATTAAATTTATGTGCCGTGCCATAAAGCGGATCAAAACGGTTATCCTGCCCGGCCGCAATGGTATTGGCATTATTACCCGACAAAACATCATAACCCGGCCCAACACTAATTTTGGCTTTGGTATAAATGCCCATCACAGAATAATAATGTGCTTTAAGATTTGCACCATCACGGTTAGAACCGCTTTGGCCGTAAACAGAACCTTGCAAAGCCACATTGCCCCAGCTTGCTTTTGCACCCAATAGCTGACTGGCTATCAATCCATAAGTATATCTGCTGTTTGTTCCGCTACTGTTAAATCTTCTGCCGTAAACGTAGCTGCTGTTAGTTGTAGCCACAGAATCAAGCTGATATTTACCAAAATTATCATTAAAAAACAGTCCGGAAATTTTAGTTTGATCAAACTTTTTTTGAATGTGAACACTGGTAAAAGATTTATAATCCTGCGTGCCGCCATTGGTGTTGGGTGGTGTGATGTAAATGGGCGTACCGGTTTTTGAGCTGTTATTATTGATACTTCCGGCCGCAGCCAAAGGCACAATGCCGCCCGGCGTTGGCACGGTTGCTCCTTTAGAATCTTTGATATAAGCCGGAACGTTTCCCGGAACGTAAAAAGTATTGGTTACATTAAAAGCATCCGTATTTTGGTTAAATGCATAACCAACATCAACCTGAAAACCTTTATGCTCAGCTTTTAACAAAGCCATATCAAAACTACGGCCTTGTTGCAGCCAATCCAGGTTACCCAACAGGCGCGCATCATCATAAATCAGTTCCTGCCTGCCAACTTTTAATGATAACCGATCAATCGGTTTAAACCCAATGCTTGGATCATCTTTATTAACCAGCAAAATATCTGCCCAGCCTTCGTGCAACATCAACCGGCTGCCTACATCAATGTTGGATATGGTAGATGCATCCTGGCCCCAAACCCGAACATCCTGCACACTTACGCCAAAGGTGAGCCGATCCCATTGATAACCAAAGTTTAAACGGGTTCGTTGGGAAATAAAGGCCGCCGGTTTTGATCCTAACGGAACCAGATTTCCTACGCCTTCACGTATTTCTCCACGATCCCGAAGCTGGCCGTTTAACGTAAATTGCGCCTTGCTTTGTTGTGCAATAAACGCAACCGGCAAAATAGCCAATAAAAGTTTAAGTTTTTTTGATAACATGTTTTTTAGGTAAAAAATTTTAGAATAAGCAGGTTAATTTAGATGGTTTTGAACAACAATATTCAGCGCAAAATATATCTTCTTTTTCCTAAACCATAGCTTTTATCATTTAAGCCTTTTCTATCACTAAAGAAGTAATTTTAATTTCCTAAATATATTATTAATCATACTTTAAATCATAAAAATCTTAATTTTTAATAATTTTTATAATTTATAATATAAAAAAGGCTTAAAAATTTTATTTTATTATAATTTTTAAGATAAATTATAAAAAACGTAAGTGATTTAAAAATAAATTAACTTTAACATCCAATTAAGACATGATTTGCATCAACTCAAGGGTAAATATCAGTACAAAAGCCTAATTATATCGTATTAGTTAATTTACAAAAGCCATTCACAATCATTATTAATATTAATTAATATTGTAACCTGTAAATTTGGCTGGTGTAATGAAGAATAGTAAATACAAATGCGATCTAAATACCTGCTTTATGTGCAAATGCTGTTTGCATGAATGGTTGCCGGCCATTGATGCGCAACGGCAAACTTTTCAGGTAAAAAAAGGCGAAGTTATTTTGCGTGAAGGCGAAGCAGTTACCGGCGTGTACTTTGTTTATGAAGGAAATTTTAAAATTCATAAAAAGTGGGGCGAAAAAGAGTTGATTATCAGGTTTGCAAAAAAAGGAGCCATTTTTGGTCATCGTGGTTTGGGCACAACTAAAGCTATTTATCCAATTTCGGCCACGGCTTTAGAAAACGCAACGGTTTGTTTTATTCCGCTGGAGTTTTTTATGGCGAGCCTGAAAGTAAACCAAGACTTTCTGCTGAAACTGATGCTGTTTTTTGCAGATGAATTGCAGGAATCTGAACATAAAATGCGAAACCTGGCGCACATGCCCGTAAAAGGACGCGTTGCCCAGGCTTTGCTTGCGCTGCAACAACAATTTGGTGTTTCTGCCGAAGGAAATATTGGTATTGATTTAACCCGACAAGATTTGGCTGCTTATGCCGGTGCCACTTACGAAACCGTTTTTAAAACCGTAAACGAACTGGTGCTGGAGAACCTGATTATCCTGAAAAACAAAAATATCTTTATCAATAATCTAACTGGATTACAGCAACTTACACAAGATTTAAGTTTAGAAATTCCGGTAGTATAATTAAACCTATACTGTTTTTATCACCATTTTTTATAGGGCAAAAACTTACCTTCCATTGTAATTTTAATCCGGTCGCCGTTTGGGTTTTCCACTTTGTCAATATCCATCGTAAAATCGATTGCACTCATAATTCCGTCGCCAAATTTTTCGTTGATCACCGCTTTCAAAGTCGTTCCGTAAATCTGGATCAGCTCGTGAAAACGATAAGCCGTCGGATCTGTTGGCGGCATTTCGATCGAACCACGATTTTCCGGAAACTGCTGTAAACACTGGCAAATAGCATCACCCAAACCCAAAACTTCGGTTGCTTTAGTGGCTTCGATTTGATCCATTGTTGCTTGTCCATGCAGCGCCAAAGTCGTCCAGATCAAACTCCGGCCAACCGCATCCGCAATTTGCTGATATGTAATTTTGCTTTTTAAAACGGTTTCGATAATAATTTCGGTGGCTTCAGTTCTTTTCATTTTGGTAGAAATTGTTCAGGTCAAATTTAGGCCGATAAAAACAGCATCGCTTAACTCACGCCGATATACACGCGGCCGTCCTGCACCTTCACCGGATAAGTTTTGATGGCGCATTCTTCCGCATTCAAACATTCGCCGGTAATCAGCGAAAACGTTTTTTTATGATACGGACAAGCCACTTTCGGCTCCGATAAATCGCCAGCGCTACCAATCATTCCGCGTGATAAAATCATTTGCTGTTTGTGCGGACATAAATTTTGCGTGGCAAACCACTCATTCCGTCTGCTGAAATTAAAAACCGCAATTTGTTCGTCGTTATATTTCACGCAGGCACCGCCATTTTCCGGCACATCCGAAGTGCTGCAGGCCAAAAACCAATTTGTTGTCAATATTTCCGTTTCCATCGCCATACTGTTTTTACCGGTGTTTTTTAGGTTGATGATTTTTAGTCGATAAAAGAAGCATCAGGAAAGCCATTGGTTATCAGCTTTTAGCCTTCAGCATAAATATCTTTTATATTATGTAATCTTTAGCAATTTTTATAATCTGAATTTTTTGCTTCCCGCTTCAAATTCCTCGCATTTTTCAACATTTGGGCGTGCCCCTGCGGGTCGGGCTTTCCGCTGCAAGTCCTCGCTCGTGCCTCGCTGTGGGCTTTCCGCTGCAATCCCTCACGCGGCAAAACGCCTACCATTCTTTCGCCCTCACCTGGTCGCGCAAAGGTTCAAAAGCAACCGTTGGATCTTTCACTTCCGGCGCGTTCACAAAATGCACAAACTTTTTCCGCAGCTGCGGATCGTTCACCACTTCGCTCCACTCGCAATGATACGTTTCGCGCAAATGCTGCAATTCCGCCTCCAACTGATCAGCAATGCCCAAGCTATCGTTAATCACCACATTTTTAAGATAAGCCATGCCGCCTTCCATCTTGTTCAGCCAGGTTGCCGTACGCGTTAACGGATCGGCTGTTTTGATATAAAACATTAGGAAACGATCCAAGTATTTGATGCAGGTTTCTTTATCGATATCGCTGGCCAGCAATTGCGCGTGCTGCGGTTTGGAGCCGCCGTTGCCGCAAACGTATAAGTTCCAGCCTTTTTCTGTTGCAATAATTCCGAAATCTTTGGCCTGCGCTTCCGCACATTCACGTACGCAACCACTTACGCCGCTTTTTAATTTATGCGGAGAACGGATTCCTTTATAACGGTTTTCCAGTTCGATGGCAAAAGAAACGCTGTCGTGCAAACCATAACGGCACCAGGTGCTACCCACGCAGCTTTTTATGGTACGCAGCGATTTGCCGTAAGCATGACCGCTTTCCATGCCTGCGTTCATCAATTCTTCCCAGATATCCGGCAAATCATTTACGTGCGCGCCAAACATATCAATGCGCTGGCCGCCTGTAATTTTAGTGTACAAACCGTATTTTTTGGCTACGTTTCCAATAACAATTAAATTATCAGGAGAAATTTCTCCACCGGCAATTCTCGGCATTACTGAATAGGTTCCGTTTTTCTGGATATTGGCCAGATAGCGATCGTTCGTATCCTGAATCGTATCCTGTTTCACAATCAAATCATTCCAAACACCAGATAAAATATTGGCTACGGCTGGCTTGCACACTTCGCAGCCATCGCCACGGCCCAAAAGATCTAAAGCCAGATCGTAACTTTTAATTTTATGCAACCGAATCAAATCCAGCAATTCCTGGCGCGAATAATCAAAATGCTCACAAAGCACGTTTTTGACGTAAACGCCGTTTTCTTTTAGCGTTCCGTTTACCAAATCTTTAATTAGAGGCACACAACCGCCGCACCCAGTTCCGGCTTTGGTACATTTTTTAATGCCATCAACCGTATCTACACCTTGCAGATTTACAGCGTTGCAAATGTCGATTTTATTAACTGCCTCACAGGAACAAATCAAAGCTTCATCCGGTAAAGACATTACGCCTGCACCGGCATTTTCTTCTCCACCACGAGAACCTAAAATTAAATCTTCCGGGTTTGGCGGCAAAACCAGTTTGTTGTTAACTGTTTGCAGCAACATGCTATACGCATCTGCATCGCCAATCAAAATGCCGCCCAGCAAATATTTGCCATCATTGCTGATGTTGATGCGCTTGTAAACACCTTTATGCGTATCCTCAAAAATGATGGTGCGGCAATCCGGCTCGGTAATAAAGTTATCACCGAAACTGGCCACATCTACGCCAATCAGCTTTAATTTGGTGCTCATATCAAAGCCGTAAAATGCTTTGGCACCTTCCACAATCTGGTTAACGGCCACATCGGCCATTTCATAACCTGGCGCAACCAAACCATAAATCATGTTATCATACAACGCGCATTCGCCGATGGCATACACAAATTCGTTGCTGGTTTGCATCTTTTCGTTCACCAAAATGCCGCCGCGTGTACCAACCTGCAAGCCGGCTAATTTGGCCAGTTCATCACGCGGACGAATACCAGCAGAAATCACCAACATATCAATTTTCAGCTCCGTTTCATCGTTGAATTTTAGTGATTCTATTTTATGTTCGCCTGCAATTTCTGAAGTGTTTTTACCGAGATGAATTTGCAGTCCTAACTCTTTTAATTTAGTTTGAAGTAGATTACTTCCTGCAGAATCAATTTGCCGAGGCATCAGGCGTGGCGCAAATTCTATCACGTGCGCTTCTTTAATACCCAAATCCATCAATGCTTTGGCGGCTTCCAAACCCAAAAGGCCACCGCCCATCACGGCGCCGTTTTGAGATTTGCTGGCATAATCCTTCATCATATCCAAATCTTCGATGGTGCGGTACACAAACACACCTTCCTTTTCCACGCCCGGAATATTCGGCACAAAAGCACCGGAACCGGTTGCCATTACCAAATAATCATAATTAATTTCAATACCATTTCTGGAATGAATCTTTTTTTCAGCCAGGCTGATTTCCTGAACCGGATCGCTTAAATGCAGCTGAATACCGTTTTCTTCATACCAGGTTTCGGAAGACATGGACAGATCATCAGCCGTTTTACCATTAAAATATTCGCTCAGATGTACACGGTCGTAAGCCCGGCGCGGCTCTTCACCAAAAACAATTACTTGAAAAGCATCGGTTTTTTTAATCAGTTTCTCGCAAAACTTGTATCCAACCATTCCGTTGCCCACTACGATAATTACTTGCTTACCAAATCCGTTTTCCATCATTTTTGCTGATTAAATTTAAAAAAAGAACCGCTTTTCAAATCAATTATTTAAAAAGTTAAATTCTTTTATACAATAATAATGGATTATGATATAAAATATATTAATTATCAAATTTTTAGTATTTTTTTAATTATTTATATGATTTAAAACAAGATTTAAATCATTTTTTAACTTTTAAGTATAAAATTTATTAATTTGACAGATTTATATTGATAAAAGAAGCATTATCAACTTTTTAAACTTTAAATTTTGGTTAATCTGTTTACATATTGGGCTTCGCAAAAAACAATATTTTTAGGTTAAAAACTTAGAGCTTGTTTAAATTTGGATCAGTAACATTTATAATGCTTCTTTTATGCCATTAAATTTTGCTTTTGTAATTGATATGGATAGAAGAATCCATAGAAACTCACAAAATTTTAGGTGATAAAAGAAGCATAGGAATAATCTTGAATGAAATTTAAACAAGCTCTTAATCAATTTTAACGATCAGAAATGGTTCGTAAATCAAACAATTTCTCTACTCAAAATCTTTAACCGAACATGAACAGCAACGCCGAACAAAGCCGATTAACCGAACATTATGCCGAAACTAAAAACTGGCTGAAATGGGGACCGTATTTATCCGAACGCCAATGGGGAACGGTGCGCGAAGATTACAGCGCAAACGGTGATGCCTGGAATTATATTACGCATGATATGGCCCGCAGCAAAGCTTACCGTTGGGGTGAGGAAGGAATTGCCGGTTTTAGTGATGACAAGCAGCTGCTTTGTTTATCGCTTGCTTTGTGGAACGGCAAAGATGCGATTTTGAAAGAGCGGCTTTTCGGTTTAACTAATGGCGAAGGCAACCACGGTGAGGACGTAAAAGAGCTTTATTATTACCTGGATAGCACACCAACGCACAGTTACATGAAAATGCTGTATAAATATGTGCAGTCGGCTTATCCATATCAATGGCTGATTAATGAAAATGGCCGTCGCGGCAAGCTGGATCCGGAATTTGAGTTGATTGATACCGGTTTGCTAAACGAGGATAAATATTTTGATATTTTTACAGAATTCACAAAAAATACAGAAGATGATTTGCTGATCAAATACACCATTTACAACCGCAGCAATGAAGATGCTGAACTGCATGTGCTGCCGCAAATGTGGTTCAGAAATACCTGGAGCTGGCAGCCGGGATCAGCCAAACCACAAATTATGCATCTGGATAAAAACACGTTGCAGCTGCAATCCGAAGCCGGAACTTATTACTGCCATTTACAAGGCGATGCGGAACTGCTTTTTACGGAGAATGAAACCAACAACGAACGGCTTTATCATTCGGCCAATACTTCGGCTTTTGTAAAAGATGGCATCAATGATTATGTGGTGAATGGAAATCAGGCCGCCATCAACCCTGAAAAAACAGGCACAAAAACAGCATTGCATTATAAGCTGAATGTTCCGGCCAGAAAAAGCATGGAAATCAGGCTGCGTCTTTCTGCGGATCATCAGTCCGATCCTTTTGATAATTTTGACGGAATTATCAGCAACCGGATTAAAGAAGCAAATGATTTTTACGCACAAAAACAGCAAGCCATCAGCAATGATGATGAAAAAATGGTGCAGCGGCAGGCTTTTGCCGGAATGCTTTGGAGCAAGCAATACTATTTTTACGACATTAATTCTTGGCTGAACGGTGATCCCGGACAAATTGCGCCACCAGAAAATCGATTTAAACTACGCAACCATAACTGGAAGCATTTTATTGCGGATAACATTTTATCAATGCCTGATAAATGGGAATATCCGTGGTTTGCTTCCTGGGATTTGGCTTTTCATTGCCTCACTTTTGCTAAAATTGATCCTGATTTTGCCAAAAAGCAGCTCCGAATTTTGGTTGGGGCAAATTATATGCATCCCAACGGACAACTTCCGGCTTACGAATGGGATTTTGGAGATGCCAATCCGCCGGTGCACGCGCTGGCGGCCTGGCAACTGTACCAGTTAGATAAGGAAATGAACGGCAAGGAAGATATCCGGTTTTTAGAAGGTATTTTTCAGAAATTGCTGCTCAATTTTACCTGGTGGGTGAATCAGAAAGACAGTGAAGGCAATAATATTTTTGAAGGTGGTTTTTTGGGATTAGATAATATAGGCGTTTTTAACCGCAGCGCACCTGTGCCTGGTGGCGGCGTTTTAGAGCAGGCCGATGGCACCAGTTGGATGGCGATGTATGCAGTTAACATGATGCAAATCAGCCTGGAACTTGCGCTGAACAATCCTGTTTATGAGCACATGGCGATTAAATTTTCTGAGCATTTTTTATACATCGCCGGTTCTATTGCAGATATGGGCGGTGATTCGCTGGGCCTTTGGGACGATCAAGATGGATTTTATTATGATTTACTGCAGAAACCGGATGGCGAAAACGACCGTTTGCGCCTGCGAACATTAGTTGGCCTGATACCAATGTTTGCCGTGATTGTGTTTGATGAAAACAAGTGGAACAAACTGCCAGAGTTAAAAGAAAAGCTGGATTGGTTTATGGTTCAGCGGCCGGATCTGGTCAAACTCATCAGTTTCTGGAAAGATACCAAAGGCACCGAACAGCATTTATTTTCGCTGCTACGCGGTCATCGAATGAAATTGTTGCTGCACCGGATGCTGGATCCGAATGAATTTTTATCAGATTACGGCATCCGTTCCATCTCCAAAGAATACCAGGAACATCCGTATAATTATTATTTAAACGGTTCGGATTACCAGGTGCGCTACAACCCTGCCGAGAGCGATACCGGCATGTTTGGCGGAAACAGCAATTGGCGCGGCCCGATTTGGATGCCTGTTAATTATCTGTTAATCCGCTCGTTGTATGTTTTTCACGAATATTATACCGACGATTTCAAGGTAGAATATCCAACCAACTCCGGCAGTTACCATTCGCTCGCCGAAATTGCCAATGGTTTGGGCAATCGTTTAAAAAGCATTTTTTTGCGGAACGATAAAGGCGAACGACCGGTTTTTGGCGGTTACGAAAAACTCAACCATGATCCGAATTTTAAAGATTACATCTTGTTTCACGAGTATTTTCATGGCGATACCGGCAAAGGTTTGGGTGCAAGTCATCAAACCGGCTGGACGGGATTGGTTGCGCTTTTATAAGCGATATGCTTCTTTTACATGGTAAATTTCATGTGCGAAGTGCGGGCATGACGTGTGCTGGAGCAAGAAGAAACTGAAGTTGCCAAAGTGAAACCTAAAGCTGCGATAAGGATAAATTTTTTCATGAGTGCAAAAGTTTTTAAGTGTGATATACTTAGGCTTTTGCAAGGCTCGTTCCAAAACTGATTTATGCTTGAAAATGATGCTTTTGTGTGTAATTGATTAAAAAAACGAGGCAAAATTTTCCATTCTTCCAATTTTTTGGGGAAGAAAAACTACGATGGGAAATGATAATTAAAATTCCGGAAAACGGTGAACACCATTTTCCGGATAATACTTAGATCTATGCAATCGGATTCTGTTTCAAACTAAAAACAAACCGGTAATTTTCACCAAAAATATACCGATAAAAACAGCATCGAAAATATTGTGGGGAAGCAACATTTAATAAGTTACGAAACCAGCTGAGCTGATGGGCTTGGCTGGTGGCTAACATTGAGTATCTGATCATCTATCAGATCAAAAATTTCGGTATCCACATTTTCATCAAACTTCCGGGCAAACAAATCATCCGAAGCCATAATAGCTTTTAAATCAGCTTTGCCCAGCATTTTTGGATGCGCACTATCCGGTTTTGGCCAGATGGTAAACCGTTTTTCGGAATTTTCGATACTCTTAAGCAGCTTTTCATCTTTGCTGTTGCCAATAATCATCTGGATAAACAGTTCATCAGCAACAAAAGTATTTCGATGAAAAGCCATGTATTCCGGATGCTGATCTACATAATCTAAAATGTAATTTACGGCATACATATCCAAATTCCACCAGGTTTGGCCAGTGTAAGGCTTCATGCCATCGGGCGTTTTCCGCCGTAAAAAAGGCAAATAAGTAGCCAATAAATTTAAACCTCTTGAACAGAATGATTGATACCATTTGGCACCGAAATAATATTTATCTACTCGATATAATCCGCCACGATCACTGCCTGGCCATTTTTGCAAATTTGGTATCGCAAAGCAGTTAACGAAATTAGAATAAGGCGAATTTTCAAAAAACTCGTTGATGTATTGGTTGCTTTTAATTGGATAATCCTGACCACTTAGCAACATGATTCGATCAAATTTTTTGGCCGAATCTCTTACTGTTTTTAGCGCACTTAAATAAGGTTTGATCAAACCGTAACCGCCCCAAGTTGCATCAAAGCGTTCAGTAAAATGCACCACATCACCAATTTGCTTTAAATTTTGAAACTGAGAAATAGCTACTTTTTTATCGATGTGTATAAAAAATTCTGAAGCACCGTCATTCAACTTTGAAACTAACCGGTAAACCTGGCTTGGGCTTTTGTGAACCATGATTAAATAAGCTTTTTCCATTTGTAATATTTTTTTAAAAATTATCAGATTGTGATATGCACTTTTTTAAATCGCTTTATTGAGTAATACAGCATTAAAAAAGAAGTTTACGTTGATTAGAATTTACAATACCTAATGTTTAATCGGAATGCAATTTTGGTGTAGGAAAAAGCTTGTACCATTATTAAGCAGAGCTATAAATTGTGTTACTAAAGGCTTTAAACCTTAATTGTAAATATCTTTTAAACCAGCAATCAAGTATTATTTAAGAAAGAAAAACTTTCGTAAATAGTTTTTCAAAAATTAACATATTTTATTGTGAATTTTGATAAATATTACGTGATATTTTTTAAAATTTGTATATTAAATATTTGTAAAACAAATAAGAACCAAAATTTGCAATTAAATCATTTTACTTATAATAAATGATCAACTGGATTTATAAATAATAATGATCAATCCGCAGTTGTTCATTTCCCGTAATATCAAAGTATATATCTATACGAAATTTGTGCAGGAATAATTTTAGAGAAGTTGAAAATTAACTACAAATACAATTTATGAAAATAACTGCTGTTATTGTTACTTATAACCGACTTGAATTGCTTAAAAGTTGTCTGCAATCGGTTCAGGAACAATCAAGAAAGCCTGATAAAATCATTGTAATCGACAATGGCTCTACCGACAATACCAAAGAATGGTTATCTACACAAAGCGTAACCACTTATACAAAAGAAAATAATGGCGGCGCAGGTGGTTTTTCTTATGGGATAAAAACAGCATATCACAGCGGCACCGATTGGATTTGGCTGATGGATGACGATGTAATTCCGGAAAACAATGCTTTACAGCAACTGGTGCATGCTTTGGATGAGTTAGGCAATCAACAGGAAAAAGTAGGTTTTTTAGCCAGCAAAGTGTTTTGGGCAGATAACAGCGTACACGAAATGAATAAAACGTATGTACTGGAAGATCAGGAAAAGCTCAATAAACTGACGTTACCTGCCCAAGCCAATTTACCGTTTGTACAGTTTGCCACATTTGTTTCCATGTTGCTTTCTGCCAAAGCAGTAGAAAAAGTAGGCTTACCAATTAAAGAATATTTTATCTGGTGTGATGATATAGAATACTCTAAACGTATCATAGCTAACGGTTTAGCGGGTTTACTGGTAGAAAAAAGTGTGGTAATTCACCACTCGCCTACCAACAATCCAAGCAATGTATTTTTTGATCCAAAATCTTCCATTTGGAAATTTAACCACGGTTTCAGGAATGAAATGTACACCAAACGTTTGCACGATGGTGAATTTAGCTTTTGGGCCACCTGGGCACACCGCATGTTTTTGTTGCCGCTGCGTATTGCCATCACCAGAAAAGCCGACCGCTGGCCATTTATAAAAATGGTTTGGCAAACTACCTGGAATTCCACATTTTTTAAACCGGTTGTGGAACGGGTTTGATAAAAAATACAATACTGCTTTAAATTATACTTTTAAAAGTTAGTTCTTTTGGAAAAAATCTTAATAACATTTTGTGTGTAACTGAATGAAATTGTAGTAGCTTAATTGCTCTGTCTGTAAAGTCTGTAATTTTTAAATATTTACTTGCTACTCCTTTTAATCCTTTATTATTATAAACTGATATTGCTTTACAGTAGTCTTTACCTAAAATAATTGCTTCAATTTCATTCAGCCTATTTTTGAAAAATTCATTTATATCAATTTCTTCGGTGAATATTTTATAATTTGATTCAATTTCTTCTACTGAATTTCCTTTTTTAATATTCGAATCTTTGAAGTAATAATCAATTCGATTTGAAACGAAATTAGCAGCTTGAGTTACTTTATGCTTATTTAACTCATCTATTATATCAAATTTTATTTTATCTATTATTGAGGAATCATCAATTAAAATATTTTTTGCAAGATATTTTAAAAACTCTTCGTCAAGAAATAGATTTTCTACTTCACTAACTGAAAAGCTAAAAATATTATCACCCTTCAACTTTTCTAATCTTTCTGGTAAATGATGATCTGTATCTACTAATCCAAAAGCATAAGTTAATAATTTGGGGATTTTATTAAATGCTTTAGTATGATTAATTACTTGAAAACAAGTTCCTACAGGAGTAATAGTGAAATCAGGAAAAAGGATATTATAAACTTTTTCATCGATACTTCCTTTTTCACCTTCACAAAAAAGAATATTTTTACGACTTCCTAAAAGCTCCAATAACAAAGATTCGGGTAATTCATTTTCTGGTATATCTTCAATTTCCCAAACTTCTGGATG
>JBPBQN010000178.1:0-16579 GCA_050954865.1 Janthinobacterium lividum
TTTTTGCTGAAACAGGAAAATGGAAACGTCATCGAGCCGCACCAGATCGATATGGACAAGCTGGTAACCTGCATCAAAAAATATAAAGTTGGTTCTTTGCTAAATGTTGGCGGAAATGCTCAAACCCGCGAAAACTGGCATGCTCTGATTGAAGCTGTGCAAAAAATGGCTTTGCAGGAACACTTAAAAATTCCGGTTTTGTATGGGATTGATGCCATCCGCGGTAACAATTACACGTTGAGCACGGTACTGTTTCCACAGGAAATTGCCCAAGCTGCTTCTTTCAACCCTGAAATTTCACGTAAAGCGGCACAAATTTCTGCTTACGAAACGCGTGCTTCTTTTATTCCCTGGACTTTTAGTCCGGTGTTGGATTTAGGCCGCCAGCCAATGTGGCCGCGTATTTGGGAAACTTTCGGAGAAGATCCTTACCTCGGCACGCAAATGGGATTAGCCACTATTGATGGTTTCCAAGGAAAAAACCTAATTGAAGATAAATACCACGTAGCCGCTTGCTTAAAACACTACATGGGCTATAGCAATCCGTTAAGCGGACATGATCGCACGCCAGCCTGGATTCCGGAACGCGAAATGCGCGAATACTTTTTACCACAATTTGCCGCCGCTGTAAAAGCAGGTGCAAAAACAGTAATGGTAAACAGTTCCGAAATCAATGGTGTACCCGTTCATGCAAGCCATCACATTCTAACAGATATTTTAAAAGGTGAACTTGGTTTCAAAGGTTTTGCCATTAGCGATTGGCAGGACATTCAGTATTTGTACCTGCGCCATCACGTTGCAAAAGATGATAAAGATGCCGTAGCCATTGCTATCAACGCTGGAATTGATATGAGCATGGTGCCAACGGATTATACATTTGTTGATGATTTGTTGTGGGATGTAAAAAACGGCAAAGTTTCGATGGCGCGCATCAATGATGCCGTGAGCCGGATTTTAAAGGTAAAATACGAAGTTGATTTGTTCGATCATCCAATCGGCAATACTGCGGATTATCCTGATTTTAACAGCGATGCACACAATAAAGTAAATTATGATGCCGCAGCAGAATGTATCACTTTGTTAAAAAATACCAATAACCTGCTGCCAATCTCCGCAGGAAAAAAACTATTGGTAACCGGCCCAACGGCCAACACCATGCGTTCGTTGGATGGTGGCTGGAGCCGTAACTGGCAGGGCGATAATAGCAACGAAACCGAAAAAGACAAGAACACGATTTTAGAAGCCATCCAGAATGTTTACGGAAAAAGTAAAGTTGATTACAGCGAAGGCGTAACATTTGATAAACAAATCAACATTGAAGAAACCGTTGATAAAGCTACCCGTGCAGATGTAATTGTGCTTTGTTTAGGCGAAAATAGCTATACCGAAACACCCGGAAACATCAATGATTTAACTATTTCTGCACCGCAAATTGCTTTGGCAACCGCTTTGGCAAAAACCGGAAAACCAATTGTTTTAGTTTTGGCAGAAGGTCGGCCGCGCGTTATTTCTGCTATCGAGCCTGGCGTAACTTCCGTTTTGCACACGTATTTATTGGGTAATGAAGGTGGAAATGTGGTGGCTGATGCGATGATCGGCAAAATCAATCCAAGCGGCCGTTTGCCGTACACTTATCCGCGTTACACCAACAGTTTGCTTAATTATTACCGCAAATACACCGAAAATAAAGAATCCAGCGAAGTTGCCGGTTACGATCCGCAGTGGGAGTTTGGTACCGGTTTAAGTTATACTACTTTCAAATACAGCAACTTAAAAATCAGCAGCAGCAAACTGCCGGAAACTGGCAACATCAGCGTTTCGGTTGATGTAACCAACACGGGCAAAGTGGCCGGAAAAGAATCTGTATTGATGTATGTAAGCGATTTAGTTGCAACAATCACACCGGAATTTAAACGTTTGCGCGGTTTTGAAAAGATCGATTTGCAGCCAAATCAAACCAAAACCGTTACTTTCCAGATCAGCAAAGAGAAACTTTCTTTCATCAATTACGATTTGAAACGCGTAACCGAACCAGGCGAGTTTAAAGTTGCCATCGGCGATTTAGGCGTTAATTTTCAATATTAAAATCGGTGCATCAACGCAAAACGTTTTTGCCTGATGCTGTTTTTACCGGTGTTTTTTTAGCTAAGAAATGTTCATGAAGAAAATAATTTTGTTTTCATATTTGGTTTTACTGACTATAATTGCGCAGGCAGATATTCGTTTGCCTGCGCTGGTTGGCAGCCACATGGTTTTGCAGCGCGATCAACCGATCCGGATTTGGGGTTATGCGGATGCGGACGAAATAGTTACGATTATTTTCAACCACAAAACCATTAAAACAAAAGCGGATGCGGAAGGAAAATGGAAGGCAGAAATTCCAAAAATGAAAGCCGGCGGACCGTACCAAATGATTTTGCATGGTAAAAACAGCATCACGCTGGATGATATTTTGCTGGGAGATGTTTGGCTTTGCTCCGGGCAATCCAACATGGAATTTGCGTTGAATGATGCCCTAAATTCTGAAACGGAAATCAAAAATGCCGATTATCCGCAGATCAGGTTGTTTTCGGTAGAGAAAAAAGTATATCTACAACCGCAAACCGATACCAAAGGAAGCTGGACCAGTTGCTCGCCGCAAACCGCGCAATATTTTAGCGCAGTTGGTTATTTTTTCGGGAGAGATTTGAACCAGAAACTGCATGTTCCGATTGGATTGATTAGTGCAAGCTGGGGCGGAACGGTTGCCGAGACCTGGATCAGTGCAGATGGTTTATCCGGAGAAGAAACTTTTGGCGAAAAAGCAAAGCAAACGCCAATTTTTGATACGCTGAGTTTCAACCAAAATCATCGTCCGCAAGCCACAGCCTGGATCAATAAATTTGAAAATTCGGATGCCGGTTTGAAAGATGGAAAATATTTATGGGCGGCAAATAATTTGGATACCAAAGATTTTAAACCGGTGGAAATGCCCAAAGTTTGGGGTTTTACCGGCATTGATGAGTTTTGGCAGATGAACGGAATTGTTTATTTTCGCAAAGAAGTAGAACTGAATCAGACAGATTTGAACGGTAACCTGACGTTGAGTTTAGGCATCATCCAAAACAGTGATCATGTTTTTGTAAACGGCGTAGAAGTGGGTTTTACGCCTGATATCTGGAAATTTCGTACTTACCAGATTCCGGCATCTCAATTTAAGGTCGGTAAAAACAGCATCACCGTACGCATCAGCAATTATGGCGGCGACGCTGGTTTTCGGGCAAAACCGAATGAGTTTTTCCTGCAAACAGCCGCCCGTCAGGTTTCTTTGGCTGGCACCTGGTTGTATAAAATTGGTTATCGCTTAACCACTTTTGATCGGCCGGAAAAAGAATTTGGTCCAAATACGGCACCGTCGGTTTTATACAATTCAATGATTAACCCGATTATCAATTCGACCATTAAAGGTGTGATTTGGTATCAGGGCGAATCCAACGTAGGCAGAGGTTTGCAGTATCAGGATTTATTTAAACGGTTGATTACCGATTGGCGCAGTAAATTTAACGAAGGCGATTTTCCGTTTTTATACGTGCAACTGGCCGGATTGAACAAAAAACTGAAACAGCCACAAGCAAATTCAAGTTGGGCAGAGTTGCGGGAAGCGCAGGATTTGGCTTTGAGTTTAAAAAATACCGCAATGGTTACGGCAACTGATTTAGGCGATTCGGCTAACATTCACCCTAAAAACAAACAGGAAGTTGGCAGAAGATTGGCTTTAGCTACCGAAGAAAAGGTTTATAATTTGCCGCTTGTGGGCGTTGGGCCGCATTTTGAATCGGCACAAAAACAGGATGCTTCTTTTATCGTGCATTTTTCTGAAGTTGGAACGGGCTTAAAAATCAATGATCGTTTTACACTGGTTGGTTTTCAGATTGCCGGATCGGATCATGTTTTCCATTGGGCTAAAGCAGAAATCATCAATAAAAATTCGATAAAAGTATCGGCAAAAGAAGTACCCAACCCGGAAGCGGTGCGCTATGCTTGGGAAGATAATCCGGGTGATGCCAACTTAATTAACAGTGCAAACTTGCCTGCTTTTCCGTTCCGTACGGATCAATGGAAATAAAGAAAAATACTTCAACTTAAATTATGAAAAAAATAAAATTAATAGTTGCTGCTTTGTGCTTTGCGGCTTCGGCATACAGTCAGGGTAACAATTACACCCAGGATTATACCAAATTTAAAGGTTTGGCTTTAACGCCGCCGATGGGCTGGAACAGCTGGAACAAATTTGCCTGCAACGTTGATGAAAACCTGATTAAGCAAACGGCTGATGCAATGGTTTCTTCCGGAATGAAAGCTGCTGGTTATGAGTATATTAATATCGATGATTGCTGGCACGGCGATCGGGATAGTTTGGGTTTTATTCATCCAGATCCGAAACGTTTTCCTTCGGGAATGAAGGCTCTGGCGGATTATATTCATTCTAAAGGTTTAAAAATGGGCATTTATTCTGATGCCGGTTCGCAAACCTGCGGCGGCCGGCCCGGAAGCCGCGGTTACGAGTTTCAGGATGCTATGACGTATGCTAAATGGGGCGTTGATTATTTAAAATACGATTGGTGCAATACAGAAGGTTTGCATGGCGAAGGCGCATATAAAACCATTGCTGCGGCTTTAAAAAAAGCTGGCCGGCCAATGGTTTTGAGTATTTGCGAATGGGGAACTGATAAACCCTGGATTTGGGGACCGCAAGTTGGCGAACTATGGCGCACTACCGGCGATATTTTCGGCTGTTTTGACTGCATTAAAGATAACGGCAGCTGGCACGCCAATGGTGTGATGAAGATTTTGGATATGCAAAAGGGTTTACGCCAATATGCCGGTCCTGGGCATTGGAATGACCCTGATATGCTGGAAGTTGGCAACGGCATGACGATAAATGAAGACCGCGCACATTTTGCCATGTGGTGCATGATTGCGGCTCCGCTGATTGCCGGAAATGATATCCGGAATATGTCTGCTGCAATCAAAAATATCCTCAGCAATAAAGAAGTGATCGCAGTTGATCAGGATGCGCTGGGCGTGCAAGGTTATCAATATTCGGTAAAAGACAGTTTGGAAACCTGGCTGAAACCTTTGCAGGGCGGCGATTGGGCAGTTTGCTTTTTAAATCGCGGAAGCAAAGTGCAAAAAGTTGATTTCGACTGGAAAAGAGAAGTGATTACCGATACACTTTCCAAAGCGGTTTTAAATGCGCAAAATCAAACGTATTCCATCAGAAACCTGGAAATGATGAAAGATGCCGGAACAACAAAATCGCCGTTAAAAGTAGAAGTGCCGGTGCATGATGTGCTGATGCTTCGTTTACACCGTAAAAATTAAAGTCGATGAAACTAATCAAGGCTTGCTTTTTTATTTCAATGCTATTTTTAGCCCAAATTTCAGGTGCTAAAAACAGCATCGGCCCGAAGTTTTTTGCTGCGGATAATGCCAATATTCAATACACCGGCAGAATTGATTTTTCTAATCCGATGTTGCCAAAATACTGGGCTGCGGGCGTTTACGTTCAGGCTAAATTTAAGGGCAATAATTGTAAAGTGATTTTGCATGATGAAGTTTTGTACGGCAACAACCACAACTATATTGAAGTAGCGGTGGATAACCAGAAACCGTACCGTTTGCAGCTAAAAGGTAAAACGGATACCATCAATATCTCCAAAAATCTGACTGCTGGTACGCATATTTTAACGATTTGTAAAGACACCGAAAGCGGCATTGGTTACCTGCAATTTTCAGGTTTGATTTGTGATGATTTGCTTCCACTTCCGGCAAAGCCGAAACACAAAATTGAGTACATTGGTGATTCAATTACCTGCGGAACGGGCAGCGATTTATCAACCGTAGATTGCGATAAAGGCCAGTGGTACGATCAGCATAACGCTTACCTGAGTTATGGGCCAACTTCGGCCAGATCGCTTAATGCGCAATGGGTTTTGTCGGCTGTTTCGGGTATTGGACTGATACACAGCTGCTGTGATATGAAGCTGGTGATGCCGCAGGTTTTTGATAAAGTAAATCAGCGACAGGATTCCATCAAGTGGAATTTTAGCAGATATCAGCCTGATGTGGTTACGATTTGTTTGGGACAGAACGATGGCGTGCAGGATTCGGTTAAGTTTGCTACGGCTTACATCAGCTTTATTAAAAATATCCGCAGCCATTATCCAACGGCTTCAATTGTATGTTTAACCAGCCCGATGGGCGATTTTACATTGACCAAAGCACTCAAAAATTACCTGACCGGAATTGTAAATGCGGTGAACAAAGCAGGCGATAAAAACGTAAGCAAATACTTTTTTTCCAAACGTTTTATGCACGGCTGCGGCACACATCCGGATTTAGCCGAGCATCAGGTGATGGCTATGGAAGTTGCTTTGTACATTAAAAAATTAAAGAAATGGTAACAGTATTTAGGCTGATGCTGTTTTTATCGCCTAAAAATTACTGTCTTGCATAATTGCTTTAATAAATGTTAAAACACTATTACCAAGCTTTCTCATGCGCATTTAGCTTTGAAAAATATGTACAGTAAATCAAATTTTACTTCAGTCCAAAAAAACAGTGCTAAAAACAGCATCGCTTTGCTGACTTTTCTGCTGATCGGTTTCTCGGTTTCGGCACAAAATTTTGTTAAGGCCAATGGAGATCAATTTACCATTTCCGGCAAACCTTACTATTACATCGGCACAAATTATTGGTATGGCGGATTATTGCAAGCGGTAAAAGGCGAAAAAGGCCGTCTTAGGTTGAGGCAAGAATTGGATTTTTTAAAATCAAAAGGCGTTATCAATTTGCGGGTTTTGGCCGGATCGGAAGGTTTGGGCAGAGAAAACGACGCACAGCGTGTTGATCCGCCGTTGCAGCCGCAGCATGGTGTTTTTAAACCGGAGATTTTGGAAAGTCTGGATTATTTGCTGTCTGAAATGCAGAAACGAAACATGCGCGCCGTACTTTTTCTGAGCAATAACTGGGAGTGGAGCGGCGGCTTCTTACAGTATTTGAACTGGAACGGACAATTGCCCGATTCGACCATGCGTAAAAAAATGAACTGGTACGAGCAGCGCGACGAAACCAGTAAATTTTATAGTTGCAAAGATTGCATGTTGGCTTACGATAATCAAGTAAATCTGATCGTTTCGCATGTTAATAAACACAGCAAACCGCTTACAAAAACGATCCAACCATCATGAGTTGGGAACTGGCCAACGAACCGCGACCAATGCGACCGACCGCAAACGAAGCGTATAAAAGCTGGATTTTATCCGCAGCGAATTTGATTAAATCATTGGATAAAAAACATTTGGTTACCATCGGTGCCGAAGGAACGCAGGGTACGGATGGCTATGCAGCGCTGTTTCAGGAAGTTCATGCCTACAAAAACGTTGATTATTTAACCATTCACATCTGGCCAAAAAACTGGAGCTGGTTTAAAGATACCAGCATTGTAGCTGATTTGCCGCAGGTAATTTCAAAATCTGTTGATTACATCAAACAGCATGAGGCCATCGCCAAAACCTTAAATAAACCCTTGGTTTTAGAAGAATTTGGCTTGCCGAGAGATAGGCAATCTTTCGATCCGAATACAACAACATCTTCCAGAAACCAATATTACCAGGCTGTTTTTAACGAATGGAAACGAAGTAAAAACCATGCCGAGCCGATTGCCGGATGCTATTTCTGGGCTTTTGGCGGCACGGCGCGGCCAATTGCCAGTCAGGTTTTCTGGAAAGCAGGCGATGATTTTATGGGCGATCCGCCGCAAGAAGAACAGGGTTTGAATGCTGTTTTTACCACTGATTTTTCTACCTGGAATATCATCCAAAAATATTCTGACAATCAACTTAAAGCTGATAAAAACTAGATGAAGTTAAGATTAATTGATGTTTCCATCCTGATTGCCTATTTGGTACTGATGCTGATGATCGGCTGGTACATGCGTAAAAAAGCCAGCCGGGATAAAGAAAGTTACCTGATGGGCGGCAAAACTTTGCCCTGGTACATGCTTGGTTTAAGCGATGCTTCGGATATGTTTGACATCAGCGGCACGATGTGGATGGTGGCATTATGCTTCGTTTACGGGTTAAAATCTATCTGGATTCCGTGGTTGTGGCCGGTGTTTAACCAGGTTTTTAACATGATGTTTCTGGCCAAATGGTTGCGCCGTAGTAACGCCGATACCGGTGCAGAATGGCTGGCTACGCGCTTCGGCACCATCGGCAAAAACGTAAAAGCTTCGCATAATGTAACGGTTGCTTTTGCGCTGATCGGTTGTCTGGGTTTTCTGGCTTATGGTTTTATCGGTTTAGGTAAATTTATCGAGATTTTTGTGCCCTGGAATCTTGTAGAAGCTTACGTTCCCTTTCATGTGGCACCAGAATATGTGGCGCATTTTTACGGCATTATTTTCACGCTTTTCGCCATGTTTTACTCCATTTTGGGCGGGATGCACAGTATCGTTTTGGGTGATGTGATTAAGTACGTGATCATGACGGTTGGCTGTATTGCCATTGCCATTATTGCGATGATGAACTTGCATGGAAACGGCGGCAAATTACTTCACGTTCCACATGGTTGGGCTGATCCGTTTTTTGGTGTGCATTTAAACATGGATTGGTCGCACATTGTCCCGGCAGCCAATCAAAAAATTGCAGACGATGGTTTCGGTTTGTTCGGCATTTTCTTCATGATGATGTTATTTAAAGGCGTTTTTGCGAGCTGGGCTGGTCCGGCACCAAATTATGATATGCAAAAAATGCTGTCCACGCAATCGCCCAAAGATGCTTCTAAAATGACGGGGTTTGTATCGATCATGCTGCTGCCTATACGTTATTCTATGGTAATAGGATTAACAGTTTTGGCGTTGCTTTATTACAATCATTTGGATCTGGCCGCGCCCGGCGGCGGAACAGATTTTGAACGGATTTTGCCCGGAGCCATCAACCAGTTTTTGCCTGCCGGGATTTTAGGAATTGTATTAACCGGTTTGCTTGGTGCTTTTATGGGTACTTTCTCCGGAACGCTAAACGCTGCACAAGCTTACGTAGTGAACGACATCTATCTGAAATACATCAACCCGAACGCGCCAACCAAAACGATTATTTCCATGAATTATGTGGTTGGTGTTGTAGTTGTAATTTTAGGTGTTACACTTGGTTTTTTCGCTAAAGATGTCAACAGTATTTTGCAGTGGATTGTAGGCGGATTATACGGCGGATACATTGCGGCCAACGTGCTGAAATGGTATTGGTGGCGCTTTAATGCCAACGGTTTTTTCTGGGGAATGGCCAGTGGTATTGCAGCGGCTTTGCTGTTGCCGTATGTAAAAGTCTGGTTTCCATCTATCTTTTTCAACCTTGATTTATACAACTGGCCGATGCTGTTTGTCATCTCTATTATTGGTTGTATTGCCGGCACGTATGCTGCGCCGCCAACAGATACCGAAGTGCTTAAAAAGTTCTATCGCACCGTGCGGCCTTGGGGTTTCTGGAAACCGATACACGCTTTGGTTGTGGCAGATGATGCTTCTTTTATCGGTAATAAAAGGTTCAGGCTGGATATGTTTAATGTGGTTTTGGGCGTTATCGCGCAACTGTGTTTTACCATTTTGCCGATGTATTTTATTTTGTGGATGAAGCTGCCGCTGCTGATTACCATTGCTTTGATTGCCGTGATTATGCTGATCCTAAAAAAAACCTGGTGGGATAAATTAGAAAATTAAAAACATTATTATAAGTACCAATATGTTAGAAATGACAACAGATTTTGACGCAAGACTATCAACTGTAAAAAACAGTTACGAGCAACTGATCGCCCGCAAAAATGAAAAAGCCGAAAATGGAAACGGCATTTTTGACCGATATAAGTTTCCGGTTTTAACAGCTGCACACGCGCCATATTTCTGGAAATATGATTTGAATCCCGAAACAAACCCTTTCCTGATGGAAAGAATCGGAATCAACGCTGCTTTTAATGCAGGTGCAATTAAATTTGAAGGAAAATACGTTTTGGCCGTTCGGGTAGAAGGTGCCGATCGTAAATCATTTTTTGCGATTGCCGAAAGCGAAAACGGTGTGGATAATTTTCGTTTCTGGGATTATCCGGTAACGTTGCCACAAGGAGAAAATCCGGTGGATACCAACGTTTACGATATGCGTTTGGTGCAGCATGAAGACGGCTGGGTTTACGGTTTGTTTTGTACCGAACGCCGCGATCCAACTGCTACGCCTGGCGATCAATCTTCTGCCGTGGCACAATGCGGAATCGTTCGTACACATGATTTAAAAACCTGGGAACGTTTGCCTGATTTAAAAACGCCTTCTCCTCAGCAACGCAACGTGGTTTTGCACCCAGAATTTGTGGATGGAAAATATGCGTTTTACACGCGTCCGCAGGATAGCTTTATTGAAGCTGGAAGCGGCGGCGGAATTGGCTACGGCGTTTCAGATTCCATGAATCCGGCTATAGTGGCCCAGGAAATTGTGGTTGATAAAAAGATGTACCACACCGTTTATGAAGCTAAAAACGGCTTAGGCCCAGCTCCGGTTAAAACTGAAAAAGGCTGGTTGCATTTGGCGCACGGTGTGCGAAATACGGCTGCCGGTTTGCGTTACGTTTTATATATGTTCATGACGGATTTGCAGGATTTAACCAAAGTCACGCACAAACCAAACGGTTATTTTATTGCGCCGGAAGGTGAGGAGCGTATCGGCGATGTATCTAACGTGGTTTTTAGCAACGGCTGGATTGCGGATGACGATGGCAAAGTTTTCATCTATTACGCTTCTTCGGATACGCGGATGCATGTGGCCACCAGTACAATTAAGCAGTTGGTTGATTACGTGATCAATTCTCCGGAAGATAAATTTACTTCCGCAGAAACTGTGAAATCCATTACAAAACTGGTTCAGCAAAATCAGCAATTTTTATAGGGTAAAAACAGCATGCTTCTTTTATCGGCATAAAATTCAGTTAAATCATAGGAAAGTCCGGAACTAAAATTTCGGACTTTTTTTTGCTGCACATAGTTGAAATGTGCAGCACTGCAATATCTTTGGCGGATATGATACAGATAAAAAGTGTTTGGTTTAGGTTTTTATTATGTTCGGTTTTTACGTTTTTAACAGTAGCAGCAAAATCACAAAACAGCATTATTTTACAGGGACATGTTGTAGATGCATCTTCAAAACCGATTGAACATGCGAGCATTTCTTTATTAAATTCAACTATTTCCACAAGCAGTAATGCAGAAGGAAATTTCCAGATTCAGATCAAATTTCCGGGCGAATATATTTTGCAAATCAAGGCTTTAAACTTTGCCATTCAAACGCAAAAAATCAACCTGAATCAATCGGTACAAAACCTGAAAATCAGTCTGACTGACGAAAAAAGACAGCTAAACGAAGTAGTGGTTACGGCACAAAAGCGGGCCGAAAACGAACAGAAATCTCCGCTGAGCATTACGGCAATTTCCGCAAAAAACATTGATGCGTTTCGGTTGCAAAACAGCAAAGATTTAACAGCAATTGTTCCTAATTTGTATTCGGCCAATCCGGGCGACAACCGCAATGTTACTTCCATCCGCGGCATTTCTACCACTTCGTATGATCCGGCCGTAAGCACTTATATTGATGGTGTTTCGCAGTTTAGTTTAGATACTTACACTGCACAATTACTTGATGTTGAGCGAATTGAAGTTTTACGCGGTCCGCAGGGAACCTTGTATGGAAGAAATGCGATGGGCGGCGTAATCAATATCATCACCAAAGAACCAACCAATCAAACCAGTGGTTTTGGCGGAATAGAATTTGGAAATTATGGCGAACAACGCTATACTTTTGGTTTGCGCACGCCACTGATAAAAGATAAATTATTTTTCGGTATTTCCGGTTTGTATTCGCATCTGGATGGTTATTACGAAAACCTTTTTAACAACCAAAAATTTGATCGGCAAAACACTTTTGAAGGCAATTATTTTTTGAAATATTTAGCCGGAAAAAACTGGCAAATCACCCTGAATGCAAAGCACAATGAAAACCGGAACAACGGCACGTTTCCGCTAGCTTTAAGTGTGGAAGATGCTTTTGCTAATCCGTATAAACTCAATCAAAATGCCGTTAGCCGCATGATTGACAATGTATTCAACACTTCGTTATCTATAAATTATTCCGGAAATCAGTTCAATTTTTCTTCGCAAACGGCTTATCAATCCAACCGTCGTTACTATCAGCAACCAATTGATGGTGATTTTTCGCCTGCTGATGCTGTTTCCATCGTTAATAATTATGGCGGATACTGGAACAAAGTGCAGGTTTTAACACAGGAATTTCGCTTTACTTCTCCCGCAAATATCAAATCAAAATTAAAGTGGACCAGCGGGATTTATGGTTTTTATCAGGATAATCCGTCAAAACAGGGAACTTATTTTGGAAACGATGCTGCTTTAGCTGGTTCGCCGATCAGTAATTTTACCAGCATCAACACCAATTACGGGAAGAATTTTGGAGTTGCACTTTATGGTCAGGGAACGTACTCACTGACAAACCAATTCGCTTTTACGGCCGGTTTGCGCTATGATTACGAGCACAGAAAGCAAAGTATCAAAGGCGAGTTTCAAGCAGACGGCCAGGCTGCAATTGTAACGCAGGCAGATACGGCTGCAACGATTGCATTTCATGCTTTTTCGCCAAAAATTGGGCTGAATTATAATTTGAATGAAGCGCAAATGCTGTATGCAACTTATAGCCGCGGTTTCAGAACGGGCGGCATCAGTCAGCTTTCTTCAGATCCATCACAGCCACCGTTGGTTGCTTATCAGCCGGAATACAGTAATAACTACGAAATCGGCAGTAAAAACACTTTTTTTAATAACCGTTTGCGTGTTAATTTAGCTGCATTTTACACGCTGGTTAATCATGCGCAGGTGCCAACTTTGGTTTTGCCAGATGCCATTACGATCACCAAAAATGTTGGAAAACTGCATAGCAAAGGTGTGGAGATTGAACTTGCTGCGAAACCTTTTACTGGACTTGAAATTAGCAACAGCACAGGTTTAACACATGCCAGATACACGGAACTGGTTTTGCCACTTAACGGAGAAGCGGTAAACAGCGATCAGAACCGGCCGGTTTTTTCGCCAAATGCAACTTCGATGACGGCTGTTCAATACAACAGATTAATCAGCACTAATCAAAAATTACAATTGATTTTACGGGGCGAATGGCAGTTTATCGGTGATCAGTTTTTTGATCTAGCCAATACCATCGAACAGAAACCATATCAGCTTTTTAATGGAACGGTTGGCATTGCCCTTAAAAAGTTGAGTATCAGTTTTTGGGAACGGAATATCAGCGGCAAAAAATACATTGATTATGCTTATGATTTTGGTGCCGCGCATTTGGGCAATCCCAGAACTTATGGCATTTCTTTGAAGCAGCAGTTTTAAGCTAATGCTGTTTTTATCGACCTAAATATGCTGGACAAAAACATATTGGTTTTAAGTTGATGCTGTTTTTATCGACCTAAATTTGTTAAACAGAAATGTATTGGTTTTAAGCGGATGTTTTTTTTTATCGACCTAAATTTGTTAAACAGAAATGTATTGGTTTTAAGCGGATGTTTTTTTTTATCGACCTAAATTTATTAAACAAAAAAGTATTGGTTTTAAGCTGATGCTGTTTTTATCGGCCTAAATTTGTTAAACGAAAATGCGGTTGCCCGAATAATTTTCCCGAAATTCTTTAGGCGTACACATTTTTTTGCGCTTAAAAATGCGGTTAAAATGCGAAATATTATTAAATCCGCACTTGTAAGCAATTTCTGCAATGGTGTGTGTAGTATCGATCAGCATACGCGACGCGTGGCCCAGCCGGATTTCGTTCAAACTATCAATAAAAGTGATGCCAGTACGTTTTTTAATAAAACGGCTGAAAGAAGCTTCGGGCATATTGGCAATTTTTGACACTTCGGCCAGGCTGATTTCCCGGTTAAAATTAGCGTTCATATACTCAAAAGCCTTCTCAATGCGGCGGCTGTTGTAATGCGATTTTTCATTGTTAAAAGTAGCATCCGATAGCGTTTGCATGTTTCTGGAAGTAGAAAGATCATGCAAAATAGAAAACAACTCGAGCACAGAATCGAAACCACTTTTTTGTGTTAAGCCGATGATGCGGGGTTTTAACCGTTGGATGGTGCTTTTTGAAAACAAAATACCGCGCGGAGAACGTTCAAACATATTTCTGATAAAACTTAACTGGTTCTTTTTAAACAAGTTATCAGAAAACAAATCTTTATTGAACTGAATGGTTACTTCGGTAATTTCTTCACTTTCGCATTGATGTGTAAACCAGGCATGGTATTGATTTGGGCCGATAAATACCAGTTCCAGATCATCAATCAGATCAATGTGATCACCCACAATCCGTTTAGCACCTTTGGCATTCAGGATTAAATTCAGTTCGTATTCTTCATGATAATGAAGCGGAAAATCAAACTTCTTCTTTACTCTCGAAAATAAAGTGAAGCAATCATTTTGCGTAAGTGGTGTTATTTCCCGGATAACATTTAAATGCATCGATACTTTTTATAATAATGGGTGTTGAAAAATGCTTATAACTTCGTTAAAATAGTATTAGTTATATACGATTCAAATTTAATTTTAGTTTAAAAAAATAGTTTAGGTTTAAAAAATGTTAAAAAGACATTAACTGTACTACCAAATGGAATATATTTTTGCACCTGAAATCTAATTAGACCTGATAAAACGTATAGCTTAAACAATATGAACGTACTAAAGCAAACAGTTATCGGCAGTTTATTATTGATGCAAATAACTGCTTTTACCGAAATAATATCCGCGCAAAATATTTTGTCTAGCGATCAAGCAGCCACCAGAGAAACACAGCTTTTGTACGCCAATATGCAAAAACTGGCGCAAAGCAAAGTAATTTTCGGTCATCAGGATGATTTGGCTTACGGTGTAGGCTGGGCTTATGATAAAGGCCGGTCTGATATTAAAAGTGTAGCAGGATCATATCCGGGCGTTTATGGTTGGGAACTCGGACATTTAGAACTGGATAGCACTAAAAATCTGGATGGTGTGCCATTTAAAAACATAATTTCCTATGTAAAAACAGTATATGCCCGTGGCGGCATTAACGAGTTTAGCTGGCATTTTGATGATCCGGTAACCGGCGCAACAGCATGGAGCACGCCAACTACTACCGTAAAACAGATTATTCCGGGTGGCGAGCATCACTCTGCTTATGTAGAATATTTAGACAAATTTGCCGAATTTGATAACCAGCTAAAAGGGCCAAAAGGAGAGATGATTCCGGTCATTTTTCGTCCGCTGCATGAGCATACCGGCGGCTGGTTTTGGTGGGGAAACAAAGAATGCACGCCCGAAGAATACATGGCACTTTGGCGTTTTACGGTAGATTACCTTCGCAATACCAAAAAATTACATAATCTGGTTATTGCCTATTCTGCGGCAGATTATAAAACAGAACAGGAGTATCTGGAGCGTTATCCCGGAGATAATTTTGTAGATATCATCGGTTTTGATGCTTACATGGCCCAAGATGCAGATTTTTTTAAAAAAGATTTAAACAACCGTTACCAGATTCTGGAAAAAGTGGCTGCAATGCACCATAAACTTCCGGCTTTAACAGAAACCGGATACATGCTGATTCCTGATCCAACCTGGTGGACAAAGGTTTTGCTTCCGGCACTGAAACAGTATAAAACAGCTTACGTATTAACCTGGAGAAACTGGAAAACCGAACATTATTTTGCGCCATATCCGGGCCAGGCAAGTGCAGCAGATTTTAAAAAGTTTTATGCTGATCCGAAATTGATCTTCCAAAATAAATTAAAAGCTTCCATCTATACCCAAAAACTGTAATGCCAAAACCTAAAATTATTGATTTTGAAAACGAGCTGACCAGCATTTTAAATTACTGGTCAACACATACAGTGGATAACAGGTACGGAGGTTTTTTCGGTAAAATTGATCACGAAAATCACGTTTATACGCAGGCGCCCAAAGGTTCGGTGTTAAATGCAAGGATATTGTGGAGTTTTTCGGCGGCTTATAATCATAACCAAAACCCGGAATATTTAGAATTGGCCAAACGTAGTTTTGATTATATCCGCAATTATTTTATTGATGAAATTTATGGTGGCGTTTACTGGACAGTAGATTATTTAGGCCATCCGCTGGATACAAAGAAACAGATTTATGCACTGGCTTTTGCCCTTTACGGCCTCACAGAATACTATCGCGCCTGCGAAGATGTATTGGCGCTGGCTTTAGCTCAGAAGCTTTTTTCAGATATTGAAAAATACAGTTTTGATCAGGAAAAAGGCGGTTACCTGGAAGCTTTTTCCCGAAACTGGAAAGAACTGCCGGATTTGCGTTTAAGCGATAAAGATTTTAATGAGAAAAAAACCATGAATACGCATTTGCATATTCTGGAAGCTTACACCAATTTGTATCGTGTTTGGCAGGATGAGTTGCTGGAAAAACAGATTCGGGGTT
>JBPBQN010000179.1:0-16385 GCA_050954865.1 Janthinobacterium lividum
AGGCCATGTTTTTTCTACCTCTTTCCCTGGAGATTCTGTAAATGCGGTTATCAACGAAGCTGCTGCAAGGGTAATGGACCTGAAGAAACCAATAGGAAAAAACGTAAACGGACAAACAGGGAACTACCGAATCGTAGGCGTGGTAAAAGATGTGAAAGCTTACGGGTTTGAGCAGAACGTGCAACCGACGATTTACCTGATGAAGGACTATAGTGGCCTTTCAAAGATACAAATCATGATCAGTGCCGAAGGCGGAGCTATCCCGGCCATGTTGGCATCATTAAAAAACCAGTGGAGCAGCATCAACAAGCTTGACGGGGACAGTTTCAGCTATCATTTCCTGGACGAACTGTACGGGCAGCTGTTTGTGGGGCAGGAGCAGCTGCAAACGGTACTGACCTGTTTTTCGCTGTTAGCCATATTCATTGCAGGATTGGGCCTTTTTTCTTCGGCAGCATACGCGATTGCCCTGCGCATGAGGGAAATTGCAATCCGCAAGGTGCTGGGCGCAAAAGGAGAGCAGCTCCTGGTCACGCTCAGCAAACCGTTCTTTTATACCGTGCTGCTGGCTAACCTGGTTGCCTGGCCGGTATCCTTTCTCATAGCACAAAAGTGGCTCGAAACGTTTGCCTACCGGGTACAGCTTTCTCTCATGCCGTTCATTCTGGCAACTGCCGTTTCCGTTATGATCGTGCTGCTGACCGTTTGCCTGCAGGTAGCAAGTGCTGTTCGTTTCAATCCGGCTGAAAAACTGAATGTGTGAGGTAGTATTGGATATAAAAGATCTTCGATTGAACAAAAGTGTTGTTTTAATAGGTAAGTTATTCCGAAATCCCTTCCTTTAATGATAAACCACTTAGTGTATCCTAACTTTTGTTATTAGAAGGCAAATCTACGATAGCGATTAAAACAGTTAAATATCCGTTCTTTTTCCTGGCGTTGGTTAATTGAGGTAAGGTTAACCAAATTTACTTTGTTCCTACGTGTTTGACAGCAATTAACTACCGATATCAAATCTAATAGTTATTTAGATATAATTTGAAAGTTGTAGTAAATCAGATTTAGTAAATACCCTATCTGCTTAAGTTCACTTTTCTGCCAAACAATCCTCCGGGAGTATTTACAGTATGTGCAGTTATTGTAAGGTGAGTTGCTGTGAAGTTCGTCAGGCGGCTGGTCTGGGTTACACCATTTGCAGTAACGCCAAAAGATGGAATTAAGATCGTGGTATCTGAAGTTAACTGGTACACAGAGGTATCCATTTTGATGCCTTCCTTGCTGTAAAGCTTACCATCGGAGCTAAACTCGAAATAATCACCTGCTTGCCCGGCATAATTCAGCTCATGGTTAGTAAAGCCGGCTCCAACAAAGTTCGAGTCAGTAACAATTTTCCATTTTCCAATGACCGTTGCCGTTGAACCAATTGGTTCAGGGCAAATGGTCATGGTTTCCTGCGGATTCTTCCTGCACGAAAGCAGGACAACCACAAGGATCAAAACTAATCCGGATTTAGTCAAATTCTTCATGTTGGTATCAGACTAAGATTATCGTTAAGCTGAATAGTAGGTTACTATAAGGCAGTACGAAGTTAATGATACAAACGCTACTGGACTTAGAATAAAAAAGTGAAAAAAGAGGCAAGCTATGCTCGTCTGTTTAAGCTCTTCGTTTAAAAAGATTTTTGCTTTTTCGCCGGCGGGATCTTTGCTGGAATGAAGATAGAAATACTAAAACGCAGTTGAATTTTTCCATTTAATCATTTATCTGTTGGTTGTTTAAAAAAACAAAGTGCTGTTCATTCCAATAGAGCTGGCCGGCCAGTTAAAGATGAAAAGGAATGCACCTATGTAGCATTGTTAATCTTATTTTCGTATAGCTAATAAACTAAACGATGAAATTACTGCATCTGAGAAGTATAGTGAGCATACTCTTATTAAGTGTGGCTTTCACTGCATGTAGAAAAAGCCAAAACATTGAAAAAACAGGTATTATTAATCTTGATGGCTTCTTATATAATTGCATGGGTTGCCCAGGTGGTCCGTATGATATGGTATTCACAAACGATAGTATTCCTTACCGTATCGGTAATGATTTAACGCCGTTCGGTATTACCACAACGTCCAATTTCCCAATTAGTGTAACGGTTACTTCAAAGTTTGATACTAATAATGCCAATGGTACAAAATCCCTGATCATCACTTCCCTTAAAATCAATAAATGATAGGTATTTTAATTTTTGAATACTAATCAGATCATGGCATTCAGCACGAATCTTATCACTAACCTTCGTGGCTGTTGCACAACTCCTGGGAAATAAAAAGGCTTGTAAATATGGCCTGGTAACTGCCTGAGATTTGCACAAATGCTATTTGAACAGACTTGCTTCGTAATTATCCAATTCTCAGGACTTCAAACCATACAAAGATCGCTCATCTAAAATGATAGGGTAGTTGTGCAACAGCCACCTTCGTTAAATGATAAGACCAATTAATTCTGATAAAAGTGTAACACATAATTTTTTTCTACGAAACTTTACTTGTTTCATAATGACGGGTATGTTAAGTAGGAAAAGTTCTATGTCATTTCAATTTTTAAGATTTTTTTATTTTTTCTATAAAATTTATTGGTAGGTTACTAATGATTATTGTTAAGGCAGTAGAAAGATGCAAATTAACTCATGAATAATAATTGATGGTAAGTATTAGAGAAAAAAGACCAGACGACTTGAATGCTCTGCGAACAATTTTTTTACAAACCCGGCTCAAGACCTATACCTGGTTAAATACAACATATTACAAGCTTACTGACTTTGATGACCAGGCCAAGGATGAACGTATCCTTGTAGCTGTCTTTGAAGGTTGTGTGATTGGGTTTATTTCTTTGTGGATGGAGGATAATTTCATTCACCATTTATATGTCGATGGCAAATATCAGCACCAAAATGCTGGAAGTGAACTGTTGAACGCTGCTATTGTCCTACTAAAATTCCCTATCAGGTTAAAATGCTTGGAAAAAAATGTAAAAGCAGCTGAATTTTACCAAAGAAGAGGTTTTTGTAACTGTGGCACAGGGCTTTCGGAGGATGGACTATACATGATACTTGAGTTGAGTCAAGATCCCATTCTTAAGTGAACCTAACTGTATCTTCCCTAAAATTCGTACTAATCAGAAGTAGACTTTCTTATTTGCCAAGTTGATAAGCTATTACAACTTACATCTCCGAGATACGACGGAATTTCGATAAAATACTTTAACACAAACTTTCATTTTCGTATGCATTTTGTTAACTAAATATTTGTAGTTCTAACTAAAAAAGCCTGGTAGAATTAGAAGATGTACATGCATCTTTAAGGAAATCATATTAACTGATAATTTGCGGTGCCCGTGCTTCTTTAATGCCGAAAGCATACTGTTTTTCCAGGCCACGATAAACAACAAGTGTATCCTCATAAACATCGATCTCGGTTACCTTGCCCCATTTTAGGGTGATAAAGTGTACGCCTTTGTTCAGATACGGGTCGCCGTTCTCCATTGTTGCTGTAGCTGTCCAGCGTACAATGGCAAGGGTATTATTCGGCCAGCCTTCAACATTGATCTTGTTAACGGTAATGAACAGGTTCGGCGTTACGCGCGCTAACCGTTCCAGCCAAGCTTTGAAAGCTGCCTGATCGTTGCGCACGCCACCCATGGCATGATCGCCGGCAAAAGAATGTTTTACGTTTAAAACGGTGCCTTTTACCAGCTCGTCAAACCGGCGTTCGTTTACCAGTCCAAATGATTTTTTTACGAGTTGCTTTACAATGTAGTGGTACATGATTTTTGTGTTTTGGTGTACCCAAAAGTAGGTTGTAAAAGAAGCATGTACCTGTAACCTATGTTACAAAGCGTTACAGGCCCACAATTTTTTTGCGGATACGGCTGAGTGATGGCCGCTCAATGCCTAGGTAAGAGGAAAGATGCGTCAGCGAAATGCGGTTAAACAGCTCCGGGTTCTCCTTTACAAAATCCAGGTAGCGCTGCTCGGCGTTATCAAACTGGAAACTTTCGATCCGCTTCTGCTGGCTTTTCAGGATTTCTTCGGCAATCAGCCTGCCGTTTCGCTCAAAGCCCGTAAACTTGTCGTAGCCGCTTCGGATGTGATCAAAACCAATGGCGATGATGGTCGAAGGTTCCAGGCACTGAAAGTTATACCGGCTTGGTTTATGGCTCAGCAGCGAGGGGTAATCGGTTACCCATTCGTACTCTTTGATAAAGGCAGTCGTGATATCTTCACCCAAATGGTTTACATAAAACCCTCTGATCAGTCCACTGGTTACAAAACCAAGCAACTGGTTTTTCTTGTTTGCTTCGATGAAATAATCCCGTGCTTTAAACTCACGAACCGTTAAGCCGCTTTCAAAATAAGCCCATTCCTCGTCTGTCATTTTTGGATTGAGGGTCTTGAAGGTTTGGTAGTAGATTTGGGTGCCGGTTTGCATAATTCAGGTCTGCGCTTTTTTCAAAACATGATCAACCCCGGATTACAAGCAAGGTTTTAACTATGAATTTTGCTTCAGTTATACTCGTCCATTTAACGACGAAAAATGATAATTACTTATTATTTACCAGTAATTACTTTTCGGTGCGCTGTTCCCCAGTCAGAAAGGTTATCGATGATGGTCTGTAGCGTCCTGCCATATTCCGTTAGCTGATACTGAACAGTTATGGGCCGTGTGTCTATTACAGTTCGTTTGACCAGTTTATTTATTTCCAGCTCTTTTAGTTCCTGGCTGAGCATTTTGTTCGATATGCCGTCTACGTCACTTAAAATATCAGAAAATCTTCTCTCGTTGTAATAGCAGATGGACGAAATAATAGAAATCTTCCATTTTCCGTGTAGCACGTCCATGGCATCATGGACGGCCATGATCTCTTTTTTGTGTCCTAGTTTACACTCGCCATCAGTCATAAGTTACTTGGTTACGCAAAGGTTACTGTTACTATCAGTTACAAAGTTACTAAAATAAATATTTGTGTTTTAAATTTGCACTGTAAACGATAAAAAATAACACATGGATTTTACAAGCAAAAATGTAGTGATAACAGGCGGAACCACAGGAATAGGCCTTGCAACCGCCAAAGCATTTATTAGTGCCGGAGCAAACGTTTGGATTACAGGCAGAAGTGCTGAAAACCTGCAAAAAGCAGCTGAAGAGATTAGCAGCCCGAAATTGAAAACGGTAATTTCAGACACTTCTAATCTGGCAGGTATTGCGGTTTTGGAAAAAGCAGCCACAGAAAGCGGAAACAAGATAGATGTGCTTTTTTTGAATGCAGGCATAGCAGTTTTTTCACCAATTGAACAGGTAACGGAAGCGGATTTTGATGCACACTTTAACACCAATGTCAAAGGTCATTTCTTCACCTTGCAAAAGCTCATTCCCCATCTGGCAAACGGATCGTCAGTTGTGTTTACTTCCTCAACGGTTGCAACGGCTGCAAATCTGGGAGCCAGCGTATATTCTGCAACCAAGGGAGCATTAAATAAAATTGCGCTAATTGCTGCAAACGAACTGGCGGACAAAAAAATCCGCGTGAACATCATCAGTCCCGGACCAGTTCAAACGCCCGGATTGGAAAACGCTGTGCCTGCGGAAGCGAAGGCATCTTTAGCTGCTGCTACAGCGATGCAACGACTGGGTAATGCTGATGAAATTGCAAAAGCGGTATTGTTCCTGGCTTCTGACGATGCAAGTTTTATTACAGGAACAGAGTTATTAGTTGATGGAGGCTACATCAACTACGCACTGAAATAAAATCGTAATAACTATTGGTTCAGTAAACACAGAAAGCGGCAGAATGCCGTTTTCTGTGTTTTTGTTCGTTTTCTGATAGAATGCTTAGTGTACCTTTTTCTAATTGTTGGAGAGCTCAGTATTAATTTATAGTGAATCATAATCGGCAGTAGTGCTTTAGAAGGATTGTCGGCATAAAAACTTAATCGGCATTTTGGCTAAACCAAAACGTATTACGGCTAAATCCGTTATGAGATCAGCCTCTATCTTTACACCAAGAAAAACATAACGATGAAAGCAGTAAAAATTAATGAATTTGGTGGGACGGAAGTTCTGAAATTGGTAGAAGCAGAACGCCCGGTGCCTGCACCGGATGAGATCCTGGTAAAAGTATTTGCAAGCGGCGTAAATCTTGTGGATTGTACAATTCGTGCTGGCACGAATGAAGCCTTCAAGTCATTTTTAAAGTTGCCGTTAATTTTAGGTTGTGACGCGGCAGGCACGGTAGAAGAGTTAGGCAGTGAGGTCAAAAACTTCAAAAAAGGCGACCAGGTGTATGGCTGTCCAAACTTCCCGGGTGATGGCAGTTATGCAGAATATTGTGCCGCAAAAGCGGTTCAGTTTGCCTTAAAACCGAAAAATATCTCTTTTAATGAAGCTGCAGGAGTGCCACTGGCCGCACTTGTTGCCTGGTCGGGCCTTTTCGAACTCGGAGAGCTGCAAGCAGGGCAGCATATTCTTATTCACGGAGCCTCAGGTGGTATCGGTAGCTTCGCCGTGCAGCTTGCAAAAGCGAAAGGTGCGTATGTTATTGGAACGAGCTCGGCAGGCAATATTGAGTTTTTGAAGCAGATCGGCGCTGATGAAGTAATTGATTACAAAACGCAGAAATTTGAAGAGCTGCTGCAGGGTCTTGACGTTGTGTTCGACGCTTCATCTCTTCGCGATAACAGTGAGCGGTTAAAAGGCGTAAGTGTATTAAAACATGGAGGAATATTTGTAAGCGTGAATGTTGATTTTCCATTTGATGATGAGGTGAACGAAGCTTTTGCCCGCAAGCATATCAAAGGCGAAATGGTTACCGGTCAGAAACACGAAAATCTGGCAAAAGTGGCTAAGCTGATTGATGAAGGCAAAGTGAAAGTGATCATCAGCAAAATTTATCCTTTGGAACAGGTTACCCAGGCGCACGAAGAAAGTGTAACCGGACACGTCCGTGGTAAACTGGTGCTGGAAATACGAAAAGAAACTGAAAAGGCATGAAGCACATTAAAACGATCAGCGAATTTCATCAGTTCAGGGAGCTTCCAAAACCGGAACATCCGCTGATCAGCGTGATTGATGTGGCAAGCGTTAAGCAACCGGGTAGTGATGAACCGGCAGCTTTGCTACTGGATTTTTATGTCATCGCTCTGAAAAAGGTTTCGGGTGCTGGGATGAAATACGGGCAACAAGCTTTTGATTTTAATGAAGGTTTAATGTCTTTCATGGCCCCCAATCAGGTTTTTGGTATTGCGCCCAGCAAAAAAGATGAAGAAATTAAACAGTCAGGATGGGTATTAAACATCCATCCTGATTTTTTATGGAATACACCATTGGCCAGTACGATTGGGCAATACGATTTCTGGGATTATTCGGTAAACGAAGCGTTGTTCCTTTCTGAAAAAGAAGAAGCAACAATTGATCATATCATTCAAAATATTCAGCAGGAATACCGGTCTAATATCGATAAGTTCAGCAAGCAGATCATCATTTCACAGATTGAAAGCCTGCTGAGTTATGCTGACAGGTTTTACCACCGCCAGTTCATTACGCGCGAAAAATCGAATCACCAGATCCTGGACCGTTTAGAAAAATTGGTCAGTGGGTACTTTGACAGCAACGATCTAATTAACAAAGGGCTGCCCACAGTTGGGTTCATTGCTGAAGCTCTAAACTTATCGCCGAAATATCTGAGCAGCCTGCTCAAAATGCTCACCGGACAAAACACCCAGCAATATATCCACGAAAAACTAATCGCAAAAGCCAAAGAAAAGTTATCGGCAACTGATCTGTCTGTCAGTGAAATTGCCTACCAGTTAGGCTTTGAACATCTGCAGTCCTTCAGCAAGTTGTTCAAGACAAAAACCAAACTTACACCCTTGGAATTCAGGCAGTCCTTCAATTAGTAAGTTCTGGTTTAACTGTAAGATTTTTGGTTAGACTTATTTATACGAGTTTAATTTGATTATTGCAAGTTGCTAACGATTGGATTAGCTTTACGTGCTACCCGCTAGACTTGCATCTATTTATGGGTCAGTAGCAATTTTAAAGCGACACCCCCTATAATGATAAGTAACTTACTTGAAAGCATACAAAATGTAATAACGCTAAGTCACGCAGAGCAGGACCTGGTATCAGCCTTATTCAAAGAAAAAAGCTACAAAAAAGGAGACTTCTTTTTAGCAGGCGGACAAATTTGCAAGCAGGTTGGCTTTGTTGCAAAGGGACTGCTGCGATACTATATCAATCACGACGGGGAAGACAAAACTTACGACTTCGCACAGGAAAACAATTTTGTCTGCAACTATGAAAGTTTTCTACCACAGTCGCCCTCTACAAAAATCATTCAGGCATTAGAGGACTGTGAGATGCTGGTCATATCTTATACAGACTTACAAACATTTTATAGGTCTGTAAAAGGGGCAGAGAGGTTTGGCAGGCTGATCATTGAACAGGTCTTTTTACAGACACTACAAGACCTTAGTTCATTTTATACTGATTCGCCTGAACTTCGCTATGAGAAATTTCTAAAAAAGCACCCTAATCTGCAGCAAAGAATTTCCCAGTATCATATTGCTTCATATGTAGGCGTGAAACCGCAGTCGCTTAGCCGTATCCGCAAAAGAATTTTCACTGAAAAATGATTTGTTAACCCAGGTGCACAGCTCTAGGGAGTAGGGCGTATACTTTTGAGTCATCATTTAAAACATATCATGATGACACGAAAAATTTCTATTGCAATTGCTTTCCTGACAGGGTTAGGAATGGTTTTCATCGGGACCAGATTTCTACTATCGCCCGAAGTGGCAGAAGCTGGTTACGGCATACACTTTAACAATAAGGGCGACTACTCTTTTCACTACATCAAAGGCATCCGTGACGTGTTTTCGGGTTTAGTGATTTGTATCCTCGTACTAACCAAGCAAACAAAAGCATTGGGTATCACGCTGGCCGTGGGAACCATTATCCCAACGGCCGATATGCTGATTGTTTTGAGCAAAAATTATAACGGCATCGCGCAGGCTATTCCTCATATATCTGCCATTATTGTTTGCGCTGCAGTGGGAACAATTTTATTAACGTCTAAAACCACAAACAAAGCTTTATGAAAACCCAAGGATATATCAAGCTGATCCGTTCAGCTGCTACTGGTAAAGAAAGCGTTATCGAGTTCAGTATTATTGCAGATGAAAAGACACCTTGGCATTACCACACCCTTTTCTCAGAAACTTTCGAGGTGCTGGAAGGTACACTGGAAGTAGGACTAAACGACCAGGTTCATCAGTTGAAAAAAGGTGACACGGTAACGATTAAGCCGAATGAGAAGCACTATTTTCACAACATTTCCAGTGAGGAATGTTTGATACAGATAACCGTAAGTCCGGGCAATAAGAATTTTGAAAATGCGCTGCTGATCTCAAAAGGACTTGCAAAAGATGGCCTGGCCAGTGCCGCAGGAACACCCAAAAAATTAGCCGACCTTGCTTTATTCGTTCATTTGAACAACTCTAAAATGGTTGGACTGCAGAAAATTGCAGCACCGCTTTTTAATTACCTTACAAAAAACGCCATCAAAAATAGACGTCTGAAAGAACTGGAAGATAAGTACTGCAAGTAATTAAACAGCCGGTGTTACCGGTTAAGACTAAGCTGCTCTGTATTTCAAACTGTTTAAAGGAAGGCTTTCTACTCGCTAAGACAAGCAGCAATTATAAATTGGCTCCCCTCCGTAAAACGGCGGAATTTTGATGATTAGCAATTCAAAGGGTAGCTTAATAGCATGTCCATTTCAATGTTGCAAGTCAAGTACTGAAAAAATCTTTTAGCCTTTCTTAGCATGTTCTTTTAAAAAAAGGATTTACCTTGATTTAAAATAAAGAATATAAATCAAGGTAAACTATCATTAAGAGAGTATAGCTGGAAATGCGTTGATTTTTAACCTCCAAATCTATTTCTTCAATTCAGTAATTTGAACTTGCGGTACAAGTACTTTATGTTCTTTTTCCACTATCGTATCTTTTGCTAAGGTAAACGAAGCAGTTTGTTTGATATTTAAGGAAGAAGCACCGATTTTAACCGTATACTTTCCGGCATCCGCTATCCAGGACGAAGAAGCAGTATTGAATGAAGCCAGATCAGCAGCGGCCAAGGTAAAAGTTAAAGTTTGAGATTGTCCGGGTTGCAGCAATCCGGTTTTGGTAAACGCCTTTAGCTCTTCGGCCGGTTTATCAAGTTTATTTACCGGTGCGCTCAAGTACAATTGTACGACTTCTTTACCTGCCACGGTACCTGTATTTGTTACTGTAATTGCAGCAGTTAATTTACCATTAAAAGAAGTCGAACTTAATTTCAAATTGCTGTAACTAAAATCCGTGTAAGACAAACCATAACCAAATTCGTAAGCCGGTTTTATATTGAAAGTATTGTAATATCTGTAGCCTACGTAAATGCCTTCTTCGTAAGTTACTTCTGCAGGAATGGCTTTCATGCCAAGCATACCGGTTGTTGCTTTTTCCGGAAACTCTTTTCCGGGAAAAGTTTTAGCGGAAGGTACATCTGCATAAGAAGCAGGAAAAGTTGTAGCCAGTTTTCCGGAAGGGTTTACTTTACCGCTCAATATATCAGCCATCGCGTTACCGCCTTCAAGTCCCGGCTGCCAGGCCAGTAGAATAGCATCCGGGTTATCTTTCCAGCCGGTAACATTGATCACGCCACCGATATTCAGTACCACAATTACCTTTTTTTGTTTGGCATGGTAAGCTTCGGTTACGTTTTTGATAACTTCTTTTTCATTGTTACTTAGTTCATAATCGTCTTCAACTTTTCGGTCTTTGCCTTCGCCGGCATTTCTACCGATAACAACAATGGCCAAATCTGTTGCTGCAGCTTTTTTATTGATTAAATCTTTTTCTGTAACCAATTCCGGGGCAGGCGGTGTGGGGTTCATAAATTCCTGCATGAAACCTTTGTTCGGGTGCTTTGCCTTGTAATCCGCTAAATAAGCAGTGTAGATGTTTTGAACCTCAGGATCTACAGTATATCCGGCATTACCTAAGCCTTGAACCAGTGAAATTTTGTACGCTTTATTAACGTCTCCACTACCGGTGCCACCGGCAATCAGTTCATAACCATTGTACCCAAATACAGCAATATTCTTAGTTGATTTGTTAAAAGGCAGTGCCTGGCCATCATTTTTTAATAAAACCATACCTTCAGTAGCAGCAACTCTTGCTATTTGTGCATTTCTTTTTAAATCCGGCTGATCCGAATATTTATTCCCCTTAAATGAAGGAGACTGAAGGATGACATTTAACATTCCGGCTACATTTTCATCCAGTACCTTTTCCGAGAGCTGGCCACTCTTTACTGCTGCAATTATCATATCGCTTTGTGCAGGTGTACCGGGCATCAGGAGATTATTTATAACTTTCATTTGCGCTACTGCGTTTTTGCCGCCAAACCAATCCGTCATGACAATACCTTTAAATCCCCATTCTTCCCGCAATATGGTGTTTAACAGATCGGGACTTTCTGAAGTATAAGTGCCGTTTATCAGATTGTAAGAACTCATCACCGTCCAGGGCTGAGATTGCTTTACCGCGATTTCAAATCCTTTTAAATAAATTTCTCTTAAAGCCCGTTCACTTACAATTGTATTAACCGAGTTACGGTCTGTTTCCTGATTATTAGCTGCAAAATGTTTGATGGAAGTACCAACGCCGTTGGCTTCTATCCCGTTTACCATTGCTGCCGCTATTTTACCCGTTACCAAAGGATCTTCAGAATAATATTCGAAGTTCCGTCCGCCCAGTGGGTTACGATGAATATTCATAGCAGGACCCAGGATGATGTCAATACCATAATCCTTCACCTCCCGACCGAACGCCATGCCTACATTCTTTACTAAAGCCGTATCCCAGCTGGAAGCAAGCAGCGTAGCTACTGGCCAGGCAGTGGCATAATAAGTTTTACCGGGACTGCTTTTGCGTGTTGAATCGATTCGGACACCGGCAGGCCCATCGGAAGTTACTAAAGAAGGAATTCCCAAACGAGGAATTGCATGCGTAGTGCCTGCAGCTCCCTGTACACGGTCCTGCGTTTGGCCAACACCGGTACCGCTTGCGGTCATGCCAGGCATGTTGAAACCGGCTCCAACCAGGAGCTTAACTTTTTCTTCTAAAGTCATCGCCTTAATTACTTCCGGAATAGGATTTTTACCCAGGTTTGGCGTCTTGTTTTGGGCAAATGTGGCAAAACCACACAGCATAGTCCAAGCAAATAAATGCCAGCCTAAACGATTTAATCTCATAATTTGAATTTAAGTTTATTGAGTTATTATTACTCAATAATAAACTTAAATTTTGAGATTTAAAGAATCTTTTTTTTCTTTTGCCTGATGCGCCAACAAATACCTGTAACTGATCTTTTATTAAACGGTCATAACCATTTTCTTCCTTCCATTTCTATCGATAATGTGATCTTCGGTTTTCATGAAAATGAACTTAAAGTGTTGCTGCTGCAAGCTAAAAGTGGGAAACATTGGGCTTTACCGGGCGGCTATGTGTTTAAAGAAGAAGAGATTGAGGAGGCTGCAGCGCGTATTTTGATTGACCGTACGAATTTGCAGGATCTTTTTCTGCAGCAGTTTCAGGTTTTTGGCAGTACCAACAGAAGTCAGATAGCATTATTACGGGAAGTGTTTAGAGATTTTGCACCTGAGCTTTCAGCTGACAGCTGGCTTATGCAGCGGTTTGTATCAATTGGTTATTATTCTTTGGTAGAATACGCCAAGGTTTTGCCTCAGCCCGATGAATTTTCGAGCCAATGTTCCTGGCATGATTTAAATATGCTGCCGGATTTAATTTTTGATCATCAACAAATTATTGAAAAAGCCCTTCGTACTCTGCGCCTGCAACTAAACTACCAACCCATCGGTTTTAACCTATTACCGGAAGAATTTACGCTGAAAAATCTACAGGCCATTTATGAAACTATTATAGGTCGGAAGCTGGACCGAGGCAATTTCAACCGGAAAATCCTGGGGTACGGTGTTCTGGAAAAAAAGGAAAAGTTTTATTCAGGTGCAGCACATAAAGCACCTTATCTGTATTCTTTCAATAAAGAAAAATATTTCGAAGCATTAAAGAACGGACTCAACAGAGATTTTTAAGAGCAATAAATATTGAAAGCCATCAATATTGGGTTCTTGAAATTCCTTAGTTTTCTGATAAAGTGATTGGTTTATGGATAATCACTAAAATTCTCTAATGGGAATTATTATCGGCTGTAACATTTGACAAAGTGCTGTATCTAAAACGGCATAAATGAAAAAGCATTTTGTACCAGTCTGGCCAGTATGACAACGTTTGAGGAACTGTATAACCGGTATGCTCCACAAATATTCAGGGTATGCCTGGGCTATACTAATGATGCAGAGCAGGCTAAAGATCTGGTACAGGAAACCTTTATAGCGGTCTGGAAAAATCTGCCGGGCTTCCGTAATCAGTCACACATCAGCACCTGGATATTCAGAATAGCGACGAACAATTGCCTCAGGGCCGTAGAAGTTGCTAAAAGGATGCCTGTTGCAGAACTGCCATTCGATCTGGCGGAGTCAGCTGATGAGTCGCCGGAAGAAAAACTAAACTTTTTATATCAGTGTATTGCTGAACTGGAAGAAACTGAGCGGATTATCATCTCGCTGGAACTGGAAGGATTGCCGCAAGCTGAAATTGCAGGCATTGTAGGACTCAGTAACGGAAATGTACGGGTGAAGATTTACCGGATAAAGGAAAAACTGGCTCAAAAATTTAAAGCAAATGGACAATTTAGATGATCTGAAAGCCATCTGGCATACCGCAAATACAGACAGCTTGCCTAGCTCCAAAGAAATGTTGGAGATCATCAGAAAGTTTCGCGCTCAGAAGCTGAGAAACAAATGGCTGGTGATCATATGCTCCTGCCTGTTGTCCTTGCTGATTGTTATCGTATTGTTTACTTTTCGTTTCCACCTTGTAAGTACTTATATCGGCGGTGGGTTAATGGCTGCTTCAGCATTGTTACTGGCTGCAACCAATATCAGATCGCTAAAGCGTTTTTACCAGTTAGAGGACTGTAGTAACCGGGAGTTCTTAGATTTTATTGAGCAAACGCGTCAGAACCAGATATACTACTATAAAAAAACACACGCTGTGATTATTTTGCTGTGCACGGTAGGTTGGGCATTATATACGTACGAGCCTACTCATCAGCACCCAGTGTGGTTGATCAGTACTTACACCGTGATTTCGGCTTATCTGGCTATCATGTGGTTTGTGGTACGTCCACGCACTTTTAAAAAAGGCCAGGAAAAACTAAACGCAACCCGGCAGCGACTGGAAAAAATCTCTAATCAACTCAAATAATATGAAACGTAACCCCATTCCAAAACTAGCTCTTATACTACTCATTGTGGGGGCTATTGATAACAACAAGCCTTACGCCTGTAATTAATCGTTACTTCCCGGTACCTGATTTCCTGAAAGGATTTATAATCGGATTGGGTTTAATGTTTGAAGTTATTGCACTCATCAAAATTCAGCGAAGCAGGAAAGGTAGGTGTACTGCATCTGACGGTTATCTTAGTTGAAGGTAATGTGTGTGCAGCATCTTAATTTTGGTGTAGTTATCTTTCCTTCATGATTTTTATGAATCCTAGCCACATCCACATCACCGTTTTGTATAGATGCTTACTGGATCATACAGCTTTTTACTGAAAACACTCTAACAGGTGAAGACCCCTTCCGAGAAACGACCTATTTCTAAGAATTTTTCGCTTCTTGTGCAGCCTTGCTTTAAGGAGGTGTTACATTATGGGATGAAAGTTATGTGGCTTAAAGCTTCCAAGGCAAAAATATGAAGTGTGGGGGACATCAAACCGCTAATAAGTATTAGTTGAAGGAAATTTGTACATTACATCTTAAGTTATCTGTTGTTATTTTTCCCTCATGAGTTACCATGAATACCTGCCACATCCGGCATTACTGCCTTATATTGATGCTTATTGGACGATCAGAACTGATGATACTGCCCGGCTTGAACTGAACCGCATACTGCCGGATGGGTGTACCGATCTAATTTTTAATAAAGGAAATACCGTTTACGGACCGGGTCACCGGAAGGTGCTGTTAGCTGATCAGAGCTACCTAATAGGTATGATGACTACTTTTAGTGAAACACTGTTAGCAGCTGAAAACTCCCTCTTGGGAATCCGCTTCAAAGCCGGTGGCATAGCTGCTTTCTACCGGTTGAACGTTCATGAAATAACTGATTTAGCTGTTCCTTACCAGGATAACGAGCTGAGAGAACTTGTTTATCAAAGCCCAGATCTATTAGCTGATCTGAACCTGTATTTTCGCAAAAAGCTTCCTTTACACCCTCTGCCAGTTGCAGCAGTAATCGCTGAAATTAGCAGCAGCACGGGACGTATCAAAGTGCTGAACTTATTAAACGGCACGCCATGAGCGAAAGGAAGCTCGAAAGGCTGTTTAAAAAAGATGTCGGGGTTAGCATCAAAGGAATGATCCGCTTGATCCGGTTTACCCATACGGTTAAGGTTATTCAAAACAATGCTACAGGACAAAGTTTGTCTCAGATTGCTTATCGTGCAGGCTATTACGACCAGGCACATCTGTGTAATGAAGTTAAGGGCTATACCGGACTTACGCCTGCCCAGTTATAAGTTGCCGGATTTTTCCAATGCATTCCAGTCAGACAGCTATAGATTTGGCAAAATATTCAGAAAAAGAAAAATATGGAATCACTGTCACCTAATATTTATGTCCATGACGTAAGCCGCACTATGGAGTTTTACAGCAAATTAGGCTTTGCACCAGTTATGACCGTGCCTGACACCGGCGAAGAGCCTGTTTGGGCAATGATGCAGCAAGGGAACGTTACGTTGATGTTTGAATCTTTTAAAAATATTGAAGGCAGATTACCTGAGATCAGCAGGCAGCAAGGCGGCTCGTTACTGCTGTACATCAAAGTTAAAAACATCAGTAGTTTATTTGAATCACTCAAAGGCCAGGTCACCGTTTTACAAGGACTGGAAAAGACGTTTTACGGGGCAACCGAATTTGTGATCAAAGACTGCAATGGTTATGTACTCACTTTTGCTGATTAGTTCTACTTATAAATACTGTTTAATTTTAAAAAATTGCTAATAGTTAGCTATTGCGCCTACAGTCAATATTCCTTCGTGACTGTTGCACAACAACCCCATCATTTTAAACGAAGAATTTCTGGGTAGTTTGAAGCTCTGAGAATCTCATAAACATGAAATCATCCTGTTCAAACAATATATATGCA
>JBPBQN010000180.1:0-14789 GCA_050954865.1 Janthinobacterium lividum
TCTTTTTGCCAATCTAAAAATTGAAAAAGTAGTTTTTCATGGCAAAAGCCTTAACTATTCTCGTGATAGCAATGCCGTTTTTCTCAACTTCCCGAACACCATAAAAAAGGGTGTAAAAGAAGCATTCACCGTTTATTATTCTGGTAATCCGCGCGTGGCCAAACGTGCGCCCTGGGATGGCGGCTTCGTTTTTACCAAAGACAGCGAAGGCAAACCCTGGGTGGCTACGGCTTGCCAGGGTTTGGGTGCGAGTGTTTGGTGGCCAACAAAAGACCACCAATCTGATGAAGTGGACAGTATACTCATCAGCATCAGTGTGCCCAAAGGTTTAAAAGATGCATCGAACGGAAGATTACGCAAAGTTACTGAGCTGGCAGATGGTTATACCAAATTCGACTGGATTGTAAAAAACCCGATCAACAATTATGACGTGGAAGCCAACATTGGCAATTATGTGCATTTTGATGATGTTTTTAACGGCGAAAAAGGCAAGCTGACTTTAGGTTTTTGGGTTTTGCCGCAGGATTTAGACAAGGCCAAAAAACAATTCGGCGAAAATGTAAAACCGATGCTTACCGCTTTCGAGCACTGGTTTGGCCCCTACCCTTTTTACGAAGATGGTTATAAACTGATTGAAGCACCACATTTAGGCATGGAACATCAAAGCGGCACAGCTTATGGCAATCATTTTCAGAACGGTTATTTAGGTCGAGATTTGTCTGGCACAGGTTGGGGTTTAAAGTGGGATTTCATCATTGTGCATGAAAGCGGCCATGAATGGTTTGGCAATAATATTACTTCCAAGGATTTGGCAGATATGTGGATTCATGAAAGTTTTACTAATTATTCCGAATCGTTGTTTGTGGAGCAACAATTTGGTAAGCAAGCCGGACAGGATTACGTGCACGGAACGCGTAGAGCCATACAAAACGATGAACCTATCGTTGCGCCTTATAATGTAAACAAAGAAGGTTCTGGTGATATGTATTATAAAGGTGGAAACATGCTCAACATGATTCGTACCATCATCAATAATGATGAAAAATGGCGGGATATTTTGCGTGGTTTAAACAAAACCTTCTATCATAAAACCGTAACTTATGATGATATTACAGGCTACATCAGCCAGCAGTCAGGCATCAATTTCAGTTCGGTTTTTGATCAGTATCTTCACTACAAAAACATACCAACGTTAGAGTTTCGCTTTCAGGATAAACAGCTTTTAGGCAGATGGATTTCGGATGTAAACGGATTTTCGATGCCAGCCAGAATCCGAACGAAAGGTGGCGAATACCAGTTTTTTAATTTAGGTACTTCTTTTAGCCCTGTAAATTTGCCATCGGCCGCAAAAGATAATTTGGAAATAGATACTTTTAATTATTACATCGGAGTTTTGGTAGATTAATTTTATTTTAGGTGTAACGTTTTGTTATGAATTAGCATCTTATCAAAAAACTTAACCATGAAACCAATTCGTAATTTCTCTTTAATGGCTTTTGTGCTGATGGCTTTCGGCACGTTTACTTATGCAGAATTAAATCGTCCGCATCGTGCAGCTCGTATCGAAACTCAAAACCGCAACGTTTCCGGTTTCCATGGCATTTCGTCTTCCGGTTCTTTCGATATCGTGCTGAAACAAGGCAACACCGAAGCGGTAAAAGTTGAAGCAGATGCGGAAGTGATTAACGAAATTGTAACCGAAGTAAAGGGCGGAACGTTGGAAATTCACTCCAAAAACACACACAATTGGGGCAACTTTTGGAATAACCGTCAGATAAGAATTTATGTTACCGCAAAAAACCTGAATAGCATTGCTTTAAGCGGTTCTGGCGATATCAGGATTGAAGATCAATTAAACGCAAACGATTTAGAGTTGCGCCTCAGCGGATCAGGAGATTTTAACGGCGCAATCAATGCAAAAACAGTTGCCGTTTCGATTTCCGGTTCTGGCGATTTTAAAATTTCCGGCAAAGCAGAAGAATCTACGGTTGGCATTTCCGGCTCTGGCGATTTTAATGCTGGTAATTTGATGACAAAATCTACCGCAATCCGCGTTTCCGGTTCGGGAGATGCCAATGTTTATGCCAGCGAAAAACTGGATGCCGTAGTAAATGGCTCTGGTGATGTGCATTATGGCGGTCATCCAAAAAGCGTTTCCAAATCTGCACACGGTTCCGGCGATATTTCCGGATCATAAGCGATACTGTTTTTATCGGCATAAAAAAAGCGATGGTTTAGATCATCGCTTTTTTTGTTAGCTTAGATTACTAAATCTATTCTTATGCAGTACGGTAAAATAAGTATCGACCCGGAAATAATGAGTGGTGCTGCCGTATTTGGCGGTACACGTGTTCCTATCCAAAATTTATTCGATTATATTGAAGGCGGAGAAGATTTAGCAGAATTTTTAGATGATTTTCCTTCTGTTTCAAAAGAAGATGCTTTAAAGGTCTTGGAAATGGCAAAAAAAACAATCACAACAGAAAAGCTGCTGCATGAAAATTTTGCTTGATGAAAGTCTGCCGAGAAAACTTCGTCATGATTTTGGAACAGCGCATGAAGTTTTACTGTTAGAGATAAATTTTGGCTAGGAAAAAAGAATGGTGAATTATTGAAACTGATGATAGAAGAAAAGTTTGACATATTTGTAAAACTGTAGATCATAACTTACCTTATCAACAAAATCTTAATCGGCTTCCTTTAACAATATTCGTTCTTTGCGCCCGCAACAACAGAAGATAAACATTACAATTACTAATACCGAAGTTGTTTAAAAGACTTAAACAAGGCAAATTAGAAAATGTGATTGAAATTCAATAACGTATTTGCTTCAAACAAAATGGAGTAAAATTCAATCTTTAAACCGCACCAAATTCTTCCTTCCAATATCATAAGTTAGCCTGAAAGCCTGCTGACTATCGCCCAAATTTCCCGGTGTTTGATGAAAGCTCAAAATAAAACTTCCGCGTATTTGGTTGTAAATAAAAGGTGTATAAATCAAATCCAATCGGTTGTACCTTTTTTTGCTGTAAAAAGAATCACCGTAAACAATGTTGCTTCCTTTACCGGCATAAAAATTATCGCGCAAACCAAAGTGCCTTTTTTGCAGGAAAATTTCGGCCACAAAGCCTTTTGGAATCTGAAAACCATCTATGCCACGCGTTCTTTCTAAAGAGATCATTCCTCCGGCAGAAATATTTAGAGAATCCAGGGAAGTTTTATGACTGAAATCCAAACCAACACGTACCTGTCCGCCGCCATTATCATTGATATGATCGTTCGGCAGCAAAATGGCCGCACCAGCATCATGCAGCAACAAAAAATAATGTGATAAAAAAAACGGGCCGTACGGGTTTGGCAAATATTTTCCGGAAGCTCCAAAAATAAACTGTTCACGATCGGTTGCAGTTTGCCTGCTCACCCAATCAATCCAAATCGTTTCTTTTCCCCACGGGCTTTCGTAACTGGTGAGCAAACCCTGAATATTTGGCCGGTAATATTGCAGCGTATCATTTAGCAAAGCCAACGGATAATCGCTGATCAAACCTTCCCGCGGGAAAGCACCAACAAAAAACTGCCAGCCTTTTTTACCGCTAAAATTATAGTAAATCACCGGATCAACTTTTCCAAAAAACGGACCTGCGCCAAATTCATGTATTCCATTCGCCCCAAATCTACTTCGGCACGTGCACCCGAAAACGTATGCGAACGGTCTTCAAAAGCTCGATATTCACGATTATCAAAAAAGCCGTAGCCTTGAAAATGAATGTCGAGATTATTGTTTTGGGCGATGCTATTTTTAGTGCCTAAAAGAAGCATTAACGTAAAAAAACATAGACTACGTAAAGTGTATTTCATATTTTATTGAATGTTTAAATTGATAATTGAACTGCTTCGCGGACCGGCAAACGGCGGCGATTTGATGGAAAATAACAACGTGTATTTGCCTTTTTTAATTGGCGTTTTAAGGTTAAAAGAATAAGTTTTGATTTCGCCGGGTTTAAATTGAAGCTGATTAAAATCCGGTTCGGCCATTTGGTTGCTGATCATCGAATCGCCTTGCATCACATACGCGCGCAAAACTGTAGGAAGCTGCTGATCTGTGTTGCTAAAATCTACTGTTTTTAAGTATGGATTTTTGATTTTAAGCTGAAGCGGAACCATTTTTCCAACCAAAGTACGGATTTGGCTTGAATCAATACCCACCAGCATTTTCTGATACGAACGCATTTGATTAATCCAGTGTCCATAAAAAATGCCTTTAGCCGTATTTAATTTATCCGCAGAAATCTCTCTTAAAGGCGCATCGGTAACATAATAAATGCGTTTTTGCTGCAAACTGTCTTCAATCGGCCAAATATCAAATTGCGTGCGGCGGTAAAAACGCGAATCATAAGCAAATCCTTTCAGCGAATTGGAGTAATAGCTGTACCAGGCCGGATTTTGAAATTGATCCGGAAAAATTACATAAGCATTTCCCGCTTTTTGCTGAATAGAATTTGTCCACTGCAAGTTACCGAAATAGCTTTTTATAACGCCGATTTTCATGCTGACTGGATTTTTAACTATCAAACCCAAACGCATCAGCAATAATAAAAACAGGTTTAAAAAAAGCACAGGTTGCAGCCATTTTGGTTTAGGCTGATGTTGAATCGAAATTAAAACCAGCATTACCATCGGTAAGAAACCAATCAGCGTCCAGTGTGGCTGCACGGCAACTTTTAGCGTGTTCAACAGGAAAAAAATAATTGTTCCAACAAAATTAAACAGCAGCGTTCGGGTGAAAATATCTTTGGAACGAAAACGCGCTATCTGATAAAACCAAAACCAGCCAACCAGCGGCCCGGCCATAAAAAGCTGTCCGATTAAAAACAGGTACGTAAACTGAAACTGATAATGATCTGTTTCACGTTCTACCAAATGGTATTTTATGGACGGAAAATCATGGTTAAACTGCCAAAAAATATGCGGTAAAAACAGTATCAGCGTTAATGCAGCGATCATCCAGAAAGATTTCCGGCGAAGTAATTTTGGGTTGGCAATCAGCGTAAAAACAACTAATAATATTGCGTGATATTTGCTGTACAACGCGCCGGCAAGTGCCAAACTCAGCAAAAAAGCAATTCCGAATTTGTCTTTTTCTAAATATTGCTGATAAAAGAAGTAAAACAAGGTGCCGAAAAAAAACAGCGGCGCATCCGGCGTGGTGGTAAATCCAAAGATGTGAAAAATGGAAATCGAACTGATTACCAGCACAAACCACTTGGCTTCTACCTGATATTTTTTTAGGATCTGCCATAAAATCCACCAGGAAAATGTGCTGCTTAAAACGGTGAGCAAGCGTAAACTCAGCTCATTATGAAACAGCGTATCGCCAAATTTGATGAACAGCGCAACCATCGGCGGATGATCAAAATAACCCCAATCCAAAAATTTAGAGTAGATCCAGTAATAAGCTTCGTCCGGATGAAGTTCGGTAAAATAGCTTTGCAGGAAATTTACGATTGCCTCAATTAACAGGAAATACCGAATCGTTTTCTCCGAAAGTTTTTTATGCTGAGCCAGAATTTCGGCCATTTTTACCTGATCATGAGCGGCAAAGATAATTATTTGAACAGTACATTTTTTAGGCGATAAAAACAGTATCCAATATTCAGCCTAAATTTTGCGCCGGTTTTTTTCTTTACTAATCAAACCCAACTCTCTGCTGGTTTGCCCGGCAATGGCTGTGTTTTCCTGCGCTCTTCTAAATAAATAGGGTAAAACGGCTTTCACCGGACCGAAAGGCACATATTTGGCTACATTATAACCAGCGTTGGAAAGGTTAAAACTCAAATTATCACTCATGCCCAGCAACTGCGAAAAGTGCACATGCGGATGATTATAGTTGATTTCATGCTCGTTCAGCAAATCAGCCAGCAGTTTGCAGCTTTGTTCATTGTGTGTGCCGCAAACAAAAGCAATGCGATTTAAATGTTCCACGCAAAAGCGCAAAGCCAGGTTATAATCGCGATCGGTAGCGGTTTTGTCCGGCTGAATCAGCGTTGGATAACCTTTTTCGGCAGCGCGTTTATTTTCTTTTTCCATATAGGCGCCGCGAACCAATTTGGCTCCGAGCAGAAAGTTTTCTTCCTTCGCCGCTTTAAAATCTACTTTTAACGAAGCTAATTTATCATGCCGATACAACTGATAAGTATTGTAAACGATCACTTTTTGCTGATTGTATTGCCGCATCATGTTTAGCGCCAGCAAATCAATGGTGCGCTGTATCCACGTTTCCTCCGCATCAATCATCACCGGAACAGCGAGATCATAAGCGGTTTTGCAGATCATATCCACGCGATCAAATATTTTTTGCCAGGCCGCTTCTTCTTCAGAGGAAAAACTTAAACCGGCATCTGCTTTTTCCAAAATTTCAAAACTGCCCACGCCGGTAATTTTAAAAACGGTTAACGGAATGGCCGCATCGCCTTTTGCGCGCTTGATCGTAGCAATAATCTGATCGCGTGTATCATCAAAAACGGCTTCGTCAATTTCGCCTTCAACTGAATAATCCAGGATCGTTCCAACTTTTCCGGATTGCAGATTGCGGATCGTTGGCGCACATTCGGCAATCGTTTCGCCTCCGCAGAAATGATTGAAAATAGTTGATTTTACCAGCGATTTGATTGGCAAACCAATTTTAAAAGCAAAATTGGTGATTGGCGGACCAATCTTCACTAAAAAATTCAAATTGATGATTTTAAACAACCAGTAAGCGCGGCGCAAATCGGCATTGCTTTCATGGCGGAAAGCAATTTCGGTATTTTCAAAAGATAATGGTATGGTGTTTAAAGTTTTTGGGCGGATTTCCATCTGACAAAATTAGCTATTGAATGATGGAATAACGTCTGCTCGATCCAATTTTATATTTTTGCAGCAACATGATTGAATTTAAATTACAAGGCGAATTTATCACGATGATCCAGCTGCTAAAAGCGGCCGGATTGGTGCAAACCGGCGGCGAAGCGCAGATAATGGTAACCGAAGGCAAAGTAAAATACAACGGCGAAGTGGATTTTAGGAAAAGATTGAAAGTGCGCGTTGGCGATATCATTACGTTTCAAGGGCAAAAAATTCAGGTTATCTGATGATGGAAACGATACAAAACATTTCCTATCCGGTGGTTTTTAATGATGGTTTTGCCGCATTAAACCAACTTTTGCAGGAGAAAAAATACAGCAAAGTTTTTTTTCTGGTGGATGAAAATACTGAAAAACATTGTTTGCCGCTGCTGATCGAAAACCTGAAAATTACCGAATATGATCTGATTGAAGTTACTTCGGGCGAGGAAAACAAAAACATTGATTTTTGCATCGGCATTTGGCGTATGTTGATTGATTTTGGCGCGGATCGTAACAGTTTGCTCATCAATGTTGGCGGCGGCGTGATTACGGATATGGGCGGATTTGCCGCTTCTACCTTTAAACGCGGAGTTGATTTTGTGCAGGTTCCAACCACTTTGCTTGCGCAGGTTGATGCTTCTGTTGGCGGCAAAACCGGCATTGATATGGATCACTTAAAAAATATCATCGGCACGTTTGCGCAGCCCAATGCTGTTTTTATCGATACAAATTTCCTAAAAACTTTGCCGCAAAGACAACTCGTTTCTGGTTTTGCAGAGATGCTAAAACACGGTTTGATTGCTGATCGCAACTATTTTTACCTGCTAAAAGAAGCATCGCCTCAAAATATAAATCCGGCGTTGATTCATCATTCCGTTCAGCTTAAAAACAGCGTGGTTTTGCAGGATCCGGAAGAAAAAGGGCTGCGTAAAATTTTGAATTTCGGTCATACAGTTGGTCATGCCGTAGAAAGTTTTTCGCTTCAAAACGATCAGATTGCTTTAACGCACGGCGAAGCAATTGCCATCGGCATGATCTGCGAAGCGTATTTATCAACTCAAAAAACAGGTTTATCTGTAAAAGATTTGCAGGAAATTGTAACCACATTTAAAACCTTTTACGAAAAACATACGATAAAAGAAGCATCCATTCCAGCTTTGCTGGAAATTATGAAAAGCGATAAAAAGAATACTTCCGGCCAGATCAATTGCTCATTATTGACGCAGATTGGACATTGTGCTATTGATAATTTCTGTAACGAAGAGGACATTTGCAAAAGTTTAAAATTTTATATAAGTTGTTGATATGTTTGGTTTAGATCATAAAAACGAAGCCGCCGCTGGATTATTTGCCCTGCTGATTATTTTAACGCTGGTAGAAATGTATTTCAGCTATCGTGAAGACCGTAAACATTACGAAAAACGCGATACCTGGACGAATGTTTATCTCACTTCCATCACGTTTTTTATCAATCTGGCCGTAAAAGGAGCTACATTTTTTGTGCTGAATTACTTTTATCAGTTTCGTTTTTTCGAGATTAAAAACGTGATTTTATACTGGTTTGTGCTGGTTGCCGTCCAAGATTTTTTATATTGGGTTTTGCATTACGTTGGCCATTACAGTCGCATGTTTTGGGCAATGCATGTTACGCACCATTCTTCCGAACATTTTAATTTAACAACCGGTTTTCGCTCTACCGTTTTTGAGCCGCTGTACCGCGTGTTTTTTTATCTGCCTTTGGCTTTAATGGGATTTTCGGCATTGGACATTTTGTATGCTTACTTATTGACACAACTTTATGGTAATCTGGTACATACGCAGGCAGAAATCAACTTTCCGCGTTGGTATAGCTACATTTTTGTAACGCCGGCGCATCATCGTATTCACCATGCTTCTAACGTTCCTTATCTGGATAAAAACATGGGGATGCTTTTTATCATTTGGGACCGGATGTTTGGCACTTTTCAGGAAGATTTACCCGAACCAATTAAATACGGCTTAACCACGCAGCCGGAAGATACACGTGTAACAAACATCATCTTCCACGAATGGAAAGCGTTAATTGCCGATATAAAAAAAGCACCAACATTTTCTGCTAAAGTAAAATATCTGGTGATGCCTCCGGGCTGGAGCCATGATGGTAGCACGCAAGTGGCTAAAGTGATGCAGCAGGAGTATTATGCAGATTTGGAGCATAATAAATAACCGTATGATTTATTTAAGTAATATTGATTGTGTTGTTTATATTTAGCTTAAAATACAGCCAATAAATTGGGCGGTATCATTACTATTTCAATAAATTCTGATTTTCAAAACTGTAAAGCTTTTTGCATAGTTTCTTTTTGGTTTTAATTTCAAATTCCTGATGTTTCAGTATTCCTTTTTTGGCTGTCAGTCGTCATGATTGATGGAAGATCAGCTTTTTAAAGAAATGCAGACTGTTCATCTTACTTTCTTAAAATTTTTTTGAATCAATAAGCTTTTTAACAAGGCATAAAATGCAAGTGTATTTCAGCAAATAACTTCCTTTGGTACAAATAAATCAGCAGTGGAACTGATAAAACCAATGTTAGAAAGGATCTTTAAAGCCGAAAAATTTAGAAGTAAGCGTTAAAAGTATTTAAGCCATTTTTCTACCTGAAACAAAAAAGGCATCTAAATAAATATTTAAATGCCTGATCATCAGTGTAGCGGGGAGCAGGATCGAACTGCCGACCTTAGGGTTATGAATCCTACGCTCTAACCATCTGAGCTACCCCGCCTCGTTTTAAGAGGATGCAAATATATCAGAAATTAGTTTTAATAAGAAAATTTGTTAAAATTTACATTTTCTACCTAAAAACTTTCGTATAAGAACATATGAGTGATAAGAAAAAATTTAAAATTGAGTACGAAATTAAGTCTTCCCCTAAAATTTTATACAGCTTTTTAAGCGAACCGAACGGGCTGGCGCAGTGGTTTGCAGATGACGTAACCATCCGAGATCAGATTTATACTTTTTCCTGGGATGATGAAACGCAGAACGCTAAGTTGCTGAGTATGAAGGAAAACAAATTTGTACGTTTCAGGTGGACGGATGATGATCCGCAGAGTTATTTTGAAATGGAAATTATCCAGGATGAGTTAACGAATGATGTGGCTTTAGGCATAACAGATTTTGCTTCGGAAGAAAATATTAACGAACGAACTTTAATCTGGAATAATCAGATTGCCTACCTGATTGGCGTTTTAGGTGCATAAAAACAGTATCAAACAAGTAAAAAGATATTGAAAAAGATACACAAGCTTATTTTAAAAGCATTTATTCAGCCGTTCTTCGTCACGTTTTTTATTGTGATGTTTGTTTTGCTGATGCTTTTTTTATTCAAGTATATTGATGATCTGATTGGGAAAGGTTTTGAATGGTACGTTATCCTGGAGCTGATGATGTATGCTTCAGCAACCAATGTAGCCATGGCTTTGCCGCTCTCCATTTTGCTTTCTTCCATCATGACTTTTGGCAGTTTAGGCGAAAACTATGAGTTGGTAGCTATCAAATCTGCCGGCGTTTCGTTAAGCCGCGCCATGTACCCAATGGTAATTATGGTTACTTTCCTTAGTATTTCGGCGTTTATCTTTTCAGACTACATGCTTCCGGTGGCCAATCTCAAATATTATTCGCTGCTGTATGATGCGCGCCAGCAAAAATCTACCAATTTGTTGCCCGAAGGAATTTTTAGCAGCAGTTTCCCTGGCTATTCCATCCGTGTACATAAAAAAGATCCGGACGGCATCCGACTTTACGGCATGATGATTTATGAAAAAAACACATCAACCGGAAACAACAACGTGATTTTTGCCAAAGAAGGCAGCATGTACCGCACACCGGATGATTCTTATTTAGTGCTGAAACTTAAAAATGGCATTCGTTACGAAGAAGCCAGTGGCGATAAAGGTTACAATCCGCGGCAGCGTTTAACGCGTTTGCGGTTTAAAGAAACCGAGCAAAAGTTTGATCTTTCTAACTTAAAATTTAAAAGAACAAACGAGAACGAGTTTAAAAGTGCTTACCAGATGATGAATTTAAAGCAGCTTAAAGGAGCACAGAAACAGATTCAACATGGTTTAGACAGCGCTTTAAGTATAGAATTTAAAGTTTTTAGTCCGTATGTTAAATATTTCTCCATTCCTCACCCCAAAAATCAACAACAGGTAAAGTATAAACTGGCCAAAAACATATTAAATACCTTTAAACCAGATGAGCGTTTAAGTGCAGTTGGCGCGGCTTTGGGAGAAGTGCGGTCTCTACAAGGAATTGTTACCCCAAAAGTAGAAAACCAAAAAGAAACCTTAAATAATATCCGCAGAACCAAAGTTGAGTTTCAGCGAAAATTTACCTTATCTGCCGCCTGCTTGGTTTTATTTTTAATTGGTGCGCCGTTGGGTGCTATCATTCGCAAAGGCGGTTTGGGTTTGCCAGTTGTGGTTTCGGTTGTGTTTTTCCTGATTTACCATATTATTTCTACCATCGGAGAAAAATCTGCCAAAGATGGAAATGTATCGCCGGTTATAGGTATGTGGATTGCCATCGTGGTTTTAACGCCATTAGGTTTTTTTTTAACGTACAAAGCCGCCACAGATTCTGCCATTTTTGATGTGGATATTTATAAAAAGGTTTTTGTAAAACTGATTGATCAGGGTTCAAAAATGCTTAAAAAACCACGTACCACGATTAGCTGATGCTGTTTTTATCAGCCTAAATTTATACCGGTAAAAACAGTATTGGTTTTGAATTGACAATCTTCCGACGGCTTCAATCGTATTAATATTTAGTTTTGCAACCGAAGCAATTTAACAGATAGTTTTTTAGCATATAATCTCGCTAAAAATCATCTGTTTTGTATAATCACTATGCTATGTTAAATACGATAAAAGAAGCAATTGAAGATATAAAAGCCGGTAAAATAATCATCATTGTAGATGATGAAGACCGCGAAAACGAAGGTGATTTTTACATTCCAGCCAAAAATGCCACGCCGGAAGCCATCAATTTTATGGCGCGTTTTGGTCGTGGATTAATTTGTGCACCCATTTCCCGCAACATTGCGCAGCGTTTGCAACTGGATTTGATGGTTGGCAACAATACGGCTTCGCACGAAACCAATTTTACCGTTTCTATTGATTTACTTGGCCATGGTTGCACTACTGGCATTTCGGCAAGTGATCGTTCTAAAACGGTTTTAGGGCTGGTTGATCCGGAAATGCAAGCTTCAGATTTTGGCCGGCCGGGACATATTTTCCCACTGATTTCTAAAGAAGGCGGCGTGCTCAGGCGTGCGGGCCATACAGAAGCTGCTACGGATTTAGCTGTGATGGCTGGTTTTGATGCGGCGGGCGTTATTTGCGAGATTTTGAAAGAAGATGGCGAAATGGCACGTTTGCCTGATCTGGAAGTGTTGGCGAAAGAACATGATCTTAAAATCATTTCTATTGAAAACCTGATCAAGCATAAAATGAATTCGGAAAGCCTGATTACAAAAGAAATTTCTGTAAAAATGCCAACCGAATGGGGCGACTTTGACATGATTGCCTATACGCAAAAAAGTACCGGCGAACATCATATTGCGTTGGTAAAAGGAACCTGGGAGCCGGATGAACCGGTGCTGGTGCGCGTACACAGTTCTTGCATTACCGGCGATATTTTTGGTTCCTGCCGCTGCGATTGTGGTCCGCAATTGCACAAAGCCATGGAAATTATCCAAAAAGAAGGCAAAGGCGTGATTGTTTATATGAACCAGGAAGGCCGCGGAATTGGGTTGATCAACAAATTAAAAGCGTATCATTTACAGGAAAATGGTTACGATACGGTTACCGCAAATTTGCAATTGGGTTTTAAAATGGATCAGCGTGATTATGGCGTTGGCGCACAGATTATCCGTGATTTGCATATCACCAACATGAGATTACTCACCAATAATCCAAAAAAACGTACTGGCTTATCTGGTTACGGATTGGAAATTGTAGAAACTGTGCCGATCGAAGTTTCTTCCAATCCGCATAACGAGTTTTATCTCCAAACCAAGAGAGATAAAATGGGCCATTCTATTTTAAAGGAAAACCACGAACAGCCGAACTAATTTTCGGATGCTTCTTTTACCGGTGTTTTTTTGGTGATCAATTTTACCCGATAAAAGAAGCCTTCCCACTTACTCTAAAGCAGAAGTTGTTTTAGCCGGAATTGTAACCGGAAGCGCCGGTTGTGGGTTTCGTCTATTCCTTTTTTTATTGAAAATATTCTTCCAAAACTCAAAAAAAGAATCAAAATCCTGCTGGTAAACCAAACCCAAACCGTTTACATATTGCAAACCAAGCTGACTATTAATCGTATTTAAAGTGGTGCTGTTTAAAGCGCGGTAAGAATATTTTGCCGTTAACTTGCCATCTTTGCTGATCAAATATTGCGCTTCAAAATCTTTAGTAAAATTGTTAAAGTTGGAACTAAAAACGGTTGCATTTTGATTGAAAAGATCATTTCCAACCTGATTATTATACAAACTTCCGTTCAAAACCAACCTATTTTTAAACAACCGCAGCGAAGCACTGGCATCATTAAAAGAACGGATATTCAGATCCAGGTTTTTGATGTTGGATTGCGAAATAAAGTTATTCAGCTTGTTAAAAGCGAATTCGCTGATGGCATCCTGCGCGGTGCTACCAACTTCTTTTGTCAGATTCTGGCCGGTACCGGTCGCAAATTTTCTTCGCACAATCAAACTCAAAGCCTGCTGATTACGGTTGGTGGCATCATTTAAATATGCTGCCAGTTCATCTTTAATCGCCGGATCATTGGGGAAGTTAAAGTTGAAATCAATCTCCGGATGTGTTAATGATTTGGTTAACAATAACTCTGCCTGAACCAACTTTTGCTGACCGCCCTGTGCGTTGGATAAACCCGCTGCTTGATACAAATCGTTGACATCCGTGCGCACCTCATAAATGGCCTGCAGATTAATTTCTGCGTTGGATGGATCGCCCGTCCACCGGATCGTACCACCTTGATTCACCTGAAAATTTTTGCTGATGAAATTCTGCGCCGTAAACTCAAACTTACCGTTAGAGATCAAATAATCGCCGCGCATCTCAAAATCTCCGGAACTGTTGATGTTCAGGAGTAAATTGCTTGCTGTTCCGCTTCCTTCCAGTTGGCCGTAATCGGTGGTAATTTTAACCAGTGTTTTTTCATCAATGGTTAAATCAAAATTCAAAGTTACGCCGTTAAAAGAGCGTTCTTTTTTTACATTTTTGGATGAATCACGATTAATATAAGTTATAAAATCATAAGTGCTTGCCGTGCTGGACGAATTGAGCGGAATATTAAAAACCGTGCCTTCTTCTGTTCTGGCTTTAATATCAATCCGCATGTTATCCGTTGGACCTTGAAAACTAAATTTTCCTGTTGCAAAAGCATTGCCGTAATACAAACGGTTATCTTTAAACTTCGTGTTTAAAGCCATCAGGTTTTGCGCATCAACGGTAGCTTCAATATCCGGATTAGATAAATTATTTAAATCAACCGTACCATTAACTATGCCCACGCCTTTTTTGTTATCTTTTAACTGCAAGTTATTAATATAAATGACGCTGTTTTTAACCGATAAATTATCGTTAATGATGTAAGGCGTTTTTAAATAATTGATAGTAAAAGCAGCATTTTGCAAATTCAATTTGCCATTAACCTGCGGTTTTTCGGGCATTCCGGTTACGTCCAAATCAGCAGAAATATGTCCGCCCAAATTAGAAACCAGATCATTTACCAGCGGATCCAGAATTACCGCTTCCGTTTGATCCATTTTAACATGAAAATCAAGCTTATTATCTTCACTTTCTAAATGGTATTTTCCATTGATGGTAAGTGTTTCCAAACCT
>JBPBQN010000181.1:0-13808 GCA_050954865.1 Janthinobacterium lividum
ATCAGAAGTAAAATGGTTTGCCAAATCATCCGGCACCACCAGCGATCGCAGCAAATTTATTCCGGTAAGTGCGGAAGCGATGGAAGAATGCCATTTTAAAGGTGGCAAAGATATGATTACGCTGTATTGCAACAATCGCCCGGAATCCCAGCTTTTTACCGGTAAAACGCTGGTTTTAGGCGGAAGTCATCAAATCAGCCAACTCAATCCAGATACTTATTATGGTGATCTTTCGGCCGTCCTCATTAAAAATCTGCCACTTTGGGCAGAATTTTACCGTACGCCGGAACTCGCCATTACGCTGCTCGAAAATTACGAAGAGAAGATTGAAAAAATTGCGCAAATCACCCAGCATGTAAATGTTACGGGCATCAGCGGCGTGCCAACCTGGAATATTGTGCTGGCTAAACGTTTGCTGGAACTTACCGGAAAAGATAACTTACTGGAAATCTGGCCAAACCTGGAGCTTTATGTACATGGCGCCGTTTCGTTTACGCCTTACCGCGATCATTTTAAAAAACTGATTCCGAAAGACGGTATGTACTATATGGAAACGTATAATGCTTCGGAAGGATTTTTTGGGATTCAGGATTTAGCTGATTCTGAAGAAATGTTGCTGATGTTGGATTACGGCGTTTTTTACGAGTTTTTACCGGTAGAAAACCTGTTTGATGATGATCCGAAAACCAAGTTACTGGATGAAGTGGAAATCGGCATTAATTACGCTTTAATCATCAGCACCAACTCTGGTTTGTGGCGATACATGATTGGAGATACGGTGCAGTTTACCAATTTGTCGCCGTTCCGGATTAGGATTACCGGCCGCACCAAACATTTTATCAACGCTTTTGGTGAAGAAGTAATTGTAGATAACAGCGAACGTGCACTAAAAGAAGCGTGCCGGCAAACCGATGCCATCATCCGCGAATATACGGCCGCGCCGATTTATTTTGAAGGCAATAATTCCGGCGGACATGAGTGGATCATCGAGTTTGAACAGCAACCCAACAACAAAGAAAGTTTTAAGCTGATTCTGGATGAAACGCTGCGCAAAATCAACTCTGATTATGATGCCAAGCGTTTTAAAGATATGGCTTTAAAACCGCCGCTGGTTCACTTTGCTTCCGAAGGAACTTTTTACAACTGGATGAAGCAAAAAGGCAAATTAGGCGGCCAGCACAAAGTACCGCGTTTGGCCAATAACCGCGAATATGTTGATTCTATTTTGCAGTTGATGAAGGGCGTGGCGGCGTAACTGCTTTTGTATGATTTCAGCTATCAAATAAAAGCAGTTTCTGTGCGACTGATTGGTTTTCAGCGTTTTTTGTTTTTAATTGTTTGATGAATATAATAACACGAGATTGACTGTAGCATCCAAATCTTTTTTCCTGGTATGAAATTCACTTCCTTCGAAATTTATAAATATTCCATCCCGATTGAGCCTTTCACCATTGCCACCGGCACAATGGTATTTGCTCAAAACCTGTTTGTGCGGGCACATACCGATGCAGGTTTAACCGGCGTTGGCGAGTGTTCTGCCTTCCCGATGATTGTGGGCGAAACGCAGGCCACCTGCTACGAAATGGCCAAAGATTTCGCCGCTTTGTGGAAAGGCAAAGATGCGCTGGATATCAACTCAAGATTAGCCGAACTGGATTTATACACCGCCAAAAATTATACGGTAAAAAGTGCATTTGATATGCTTTTGTATGATTTGGCCGCCAAAAATGCTAACCAACCTTTGTATCAGTTTTTAGGTGGAGAAAAGCGGAAAATCGAAACTGATATCACCATTGGCATTGCTGCGCCGGAAGCGATGGCTGCTTCGGCCTTGAAGTTTAAAGCGCAAGGTTATCGAAAGATAAAAGTAAAACTGGGCAAACAGCCGCAGGAAGATATCGAACGCATCAGGCAAATCCGGCAAGCCACCGGACCAGAAATTAAACTGCAACTGGATGCTAATCAGGGTTGGAGTTTTGATGATGCTGTTTTTATCCTGCAAAATTTGGCGCAATACAACATTGAGTTTTGCGAGCAACCGATGCGCACGTACAATGATGAATTGCTGCCCGAATTGTGCCAGCTTTCGCCCATCGCAATTATGGCGGATGAAAGTGTTTACACGCACCACGATGCGGAACGGATCATCAGAAATAAAGCGGCCAAATACATCAACATCAAGTTTGCCAAAAGCGGCGGCATTAAAGAAGCCATCAAAATAAACCAGGTTGCCGAACAAAATAACATGCGCTGTATGCAAGGCGGCATGTTGGAAAGTCGGCTGGCGTTAACCGCAAACGTGCACTTTGCCATGGCTTTTAAAAATATATGTTTTTTTGATTTGGATACTTGTTTGTTAGGGCATCTGGCTGATCCGGTGATTGGCGGTTGCCGGTACAACGTAATGGAAATTTTGCTGGATGATTTGCCGGGAATCGGGGCGGATGTTGACCAGCATTACTTGGATGGTTTGGAAAGTGTAGTGGTATAAGTTTAACAGCTAATTTGTATTTGAATGAAGAAACTAAAGCAAATTGTGGCGCAGATCAAAGCTGTTCCAAGCCATACAACACCTGAATTTGATGATTTGCTTTGGCAATACATCTGTTATGCTCCAAAAATGCCGCTGCGTTTGCCGCAGGAAAATTTATTGAACACTGCCCAAAAGTTTAGCTTGAAAGTGCATGACAAATTCTTCACTCAAAAAGAATTAAACTTTAATGTTTTTAAATGGGGAAGTGGCACACGTAAAGTAATTTTAACTCATGGCTGGGGATCAAAAGCAGCTGATTTTATAGAAATTATTACCGCTTTATCAGCCATAAATGATCTGGAAATCATTGCTTTTGATGCGCCTGGAAACGGAAGTTCTGAAGGTGAATTGTCTAATTTCTTGCTGTATGTTGAAGCTTTAAAAGCAGTTATTTTACAATTTGGTCAGCCTGATATTTTGATTGGCCACTCTTTGGGAGCGATGGCAAATATTTTTACGGTAAAAGAGTTGGCAATCAAACCGTTACAGCTGATCAGCCTTGCACCGCTCATTCGTTTAAAGGAGAATTTTGAAAGTAGCCTGAATGCTATCGGCATTTCTGCTTCTGATCAGCAAAGCTTTTTTAACGATTTTGAAGCTAAATTTAAAACCTCCATATCAAATTTCACTGTTAATAATTGGTATGCATTTGAGGAAGACTTGAATCATTGGCTGGCTTATGATCAAAATGATCAGGTTGTGCCTTTTTCCTATTTAAAAACTTTTTTAGAAGCGCATCCAGCTATTAAATCTCAAAATTATATAGATGTTGGTCATGATAAAATCTTGAAATCTCTGGAAGTAATCGGTGGTTTAATCAACGCAATATCGGCAAGTTTAAACTTATCTAAATCTATTTAAACTCAGAATTTTTTTAATCCAAGTTTAAACTAATCCACCACCGAATCAACAATCTGTATTTAAACGGATTATCATTACTTATGAAGTAATATTCTTAATTGCTAAAACTATTGTTTTGCAGCGGATGTTGTTTTCAGCATAAATCAACTAAAAATATTATGAAAGCAGCAGTTTTTCACAAACCTGGCGATATCAGTTACGATACCGTTGACGATCCAAAAATTGAGGACGCGGGCGATATAATTTTGAGAGTTACTTCCACGGCCATTTGCGGCTCTGATTTGCATATTTTGGATGGAGGAATTCCGCAATTGAAAGATATGATTGTTGGGCACGAGTTTATGGGAATTGTGGAAGAAGTTGGCCCATCTGTAAAAAACCTTAAAAAAGGAGATCGCGTGGTGGTTCCTTTCCCGATTGCCTGCGGACATTGCTTTTTCTGTACGCACGGTGCTACGCCGCATTGCGAAAACTCCAACTACGAACATTACGGCCCGGACGGCGATTTGCTGGATCAAAAAGGTGCAGCTTTGTTTGGTTACACGGATTTGTACGGCGGTTACTCTGGCGGACAAGCAGAATACGTGCGCGTGCCTTATGCAGATATCAGTCCGCGTAAAGTACCGGATAACATGACGGACGAGCAAGTGCTGTTTTTAACGGATATTTTTCCAACTGGCTGGTCTGCAATTGATTGGGCACAGTTAAAAGGTGGTGAAACGGTTGCGATTTTTGGTTCTGGTCCGGTTGGGTTGATGGCACAAAAAGCAGCCTGGATCATGGGAGCTGGTCGCGTAATTGCCATTGATCCTGAAAATTATCGTTTAAAAAGAGCAAAAGAAGTAAACAAAGTAGAAACCTTAAATCCGCATGATGTGGATGTGATAGAAGCCATCCGCGAAATGACGGGCGGCCGCGGTGCCGATGTTTGTGTGGATGCCGTAGGTTTTGAAGCGGAACGTTCTTTCCTGGATAAAGTAAAAGCAACGGTTAATTTTGAAAAAGGCACGATGAAAGTGCTGGAAATGTGTTTCCGCGCGGTACGCCGTGCCGGAACCGTTACGGTTGTTGGTGTTTACGGTACACCGTTTGATAATTTCCCGGTGGGCCGCATGTTTGATAAAGGCCTCACCATTAAACAAGGCCAGGCACCGGTTTTAAATTATATTGATCATTTAATTGAGCTGGTAACTACAGAAAAAGTGGTTTTAGATGATATTATTTCGCATCGTATGCCATTAAGCGAGGTTGCCCATGCGTATGATATTTTCAAAAATAAAGAAGATGATTGTGTAAAAGTGGTATTGACACCTTAATTGTAAATCATTTCATTCACAAAAATCCCCTTAACTGTTTATAAAAGTTCAGGGGGTTTTTTATGCGGTAAAAACAGTATGATCTAATTCTAAAATAGCAAACCAGATTTTAGGCGATAAAAGAAGCATCGCTAATAATTAAAATCTCTATTCAAGCTAAAGCTGCCACATGCCGGGCGTTTCCCGGTAAAGTGTTATTTGTTCAATGGCTTCTTCCACTTCATCTGCAGACAATTCCTGTCCTTCGGCTGATTCATAGTTAAATATTCTTCCAGGCAACTCAAAAGTAATGGTTCCAACGTAATCAGGGTCGTGTTTCTTTTTTAACAAAAGCTCACTTGTTTTGCTGTCAATCTGCTCTTGATCAATAGGTTGCCTGTATCCGTAAATGCTGTACGTATAAGTTAAAACCGGGTGCCCGTTTGCATGCGCCTGGCTGTCCGGGATAATCATTAATGGATGCGTTGCGCCAACGGTGATGAAAATAGGTTTCATAATTTATCATTTATCAACCTTTAACACAGCTGTAAAAACATAAAGTTTAACTGGTAGCACGCATAGTTTCTGTTTTGGCATAAACACGTATTTATCTACTTCAAAATTCAGTATTAATACTTAAATGGCGGTTTTTACGATCACTATTTTTGGTATTTCATCAACAGCATTTGGTTAAAAGGTAATCTCTTGATTTTTAAATGGATTATGCATTTTATCAAAATGATTATTTATAATAAATCCTTCGTCTTTATTGTTAAAACTGACAGAGCATGACCCTCGGCTTTGGTTTGCTTTTGATATTTACAGCAAAAAGTTCGTTTATGCAAATCCGGCTTTTGAAGCTTTTTTTGAAATGAGTTTTTTAAAAGCTTCTGTTAAATCGCTTCTGGCAATGTTTAATCCACAGGATTTTGATTATTTAACCGAAAATTTCATCAACTTAAAGCTCGGAAATTTTAAAAACAATGTAGAATTCAGGATGCAACTGCCGGATTTAAAAGAATATTTTTTGGGCTGAGTTTTTTTTATAGTAAACAGCCTGAACCACAAAATTCAGAACAAATATTAACCAGTTATTTAGAAGATTTTACGGTTGAACAAGATCATGCCAACAAGGTAAACGAGTATTCTAATAAAAAAATTTCTGTTTTAAACATACTTTCTCAGAAGACAAACAGGAATCAGTTATGATAATGATTGCAGATACGGGAATTGGTATTCCGCAAAAGTTTCATTCGGGTTTGTTTGATAAATTTAACAACGCGCGCAGAACCGGTTTAAAAGGAGAACCGTCGGTCGGTGTGGGCATGTCGATCATCAAAACCATTATTGATTGGCACGAAGGCAAAATCTGGTTTGAAAGTGAAGAAAATAAAGGCAGCAAGTTTTTTATCGAAATAAAAAAGAGCAGTTAACCTCAAATAAAAACCCTGAACTTGGATATAAGTTCAGGGTTTTTTAGTCGATAAAAACAGTATTGCTATTTATTTTTATCCACCGGTTCCTGCTGTGATTTCATCATATCCGCAACCAGATGATCTGGTGTAATGTTAGTCATACCAATCATGGCTTTATTTTTCAATCCGGAAATTACCATATCATCGCCAGACATTAGGGCTTCGTAACCATCTTTGGCCACATCCGCAGCAGTTGCCATGCCGCCGTTTTGCACAATTTTAGAATCGTTCATATCTGCTTTGTTAAAAAAGTCAGTTTCGGTAGCACCCGGCAACAAAGCGGTAATGGTAACGCCGTTATCTTTGTTTTCTGAACGAATTGCTTCTGTAAAAGATTGAATAAAAGCCTTTGTGCCATGATAAACGGATTGGTACGGACCAGGCGTTTTACCGGCAATTGAAGACAGATTCAATATTTTTCCAGCCTTGCGGGCAATCATTTCCGGCAAAAAGCATTTGGTTAAAGAAATAGTTGCACCGATGTTCAGTTGGATAATATCCAACTCGCGGTTAATATCAGTTTCGGAGAATAAACCATATTGGCCTTGTCCGGCATCGTTTACCAAAACATCAACTTGGATGCCTTTTGATTTGATCTCGTCGTAAATCTCAAATGGAGCTTCAACTTTAAATAAATCTTTGGAAATGGTAATCACTTCAATACCAGATTTTTTAAGTTCGTCGGAAGCTTTTTCCAGTTCTTCTGTATTTCTTGCAACGATCACTAAATTGTATTGATCTCTTGCAAATAATTTGGCCAGCTCGTATCCGATACCGCTGGTTGCGCCGGTAATCAGCGCATATTTTTGATTGGTTGACATACTGTTTTTATAGGTTAAATTTTGTTTTTAATTAGATCGATGGTGGTCATTTCTTCTGGTTTAGATAATAATCCGGCAGAAATGCCAAACATGCCCATTAGCAAAAACGCGTTTCGTGCTTTACGGTTTTTAGAAAAACCAAATAACCACGGCGCAGCTACCGAGAAAGCACCTGTGGCAACATCTAAAAGCAAATGCGTTTTGTAGGGCATTACTTTAAATAATCCCCACTCGGCGCGGGTAAATAAACTGGAAATTAAAATGCTTCCGGCCTGTATTTTGCTCACTAATCTGGCTTTTTCTTCATCCTCAAAATCAAATAATATGGGGGAAGTTAAGGCTAACGGAATATAGCTATAATCGGTAAAGCCATGTGCTTTCCGGGTGATGGGTTTGTTCATTGCAATAATGGTTTAATCATTAACTTAATAGCTTTTAGTTGGTTTTAAAAAGATAGTTTTTATTAAATTGGAGCTTAATTAAAGTTGAAAGGGATGCTGTTTTTACTGGGATAAATTTCTAACTGGACTTTTTCTAAATAAGCTTTATTGCAAACATAGATGGCACAACTTCTATTTTAACTTTTATCTTGAAACCGATGATTAAACGATTAACAATTAATAGAAAATATGATAGAAGTTTTTAAACAAGGTTCTGGCAGCCATGCTACTGCACTGGCACCAGCACCTGCAGAAACGATGGAAGTTCGTTTAAAAATAAACGGACAAGAACACGTACTTAAAATTGCGCCCTGGGTAAGTTTGCTGGACGCGCTGCGCGAGTACGTTGGCTTTACAGGAACTAAAAAAGGCTGCGATCACGGCCAATGCGGCGCGTGTACGGTTTTGGTTGATGGTGTGAGAATCAACTCTTGCATGACGCTTGCTGTGATGCGAGATGGACAGGAAATTACCACAATTGAAGGTTTGTCGCACAGCCAGGAACTGCACCCGATGCAAAAAGCTTTTATCCAGCATGATGCTTTCCAGTGCGGATATTGCACACCGGGCCAGATTTGTTCGGCCGTAGGCATGCTGAATGAAGGTAAAGCCAACACTTTGGATGATATTAAAGAAATGATGAGCGGAAACATTTGCCGCTGCGGTGCTTACACTAACATCAATGCAGCCATTTTAGACGTGAAAGGAGCATCACATGAATAGTTTTTCCTACAAAAGAGCAGGCGATGTAGCCGAAGCAGTGGCAGACATCAGCCAAAATACCAATTCCAAGTTTATTGCCGGCGGCACTAACCTGCTGGATTTAATGAAAGAAAACGTAGAACGACCGGATCATTTAGTTGATTTAAGTCGCATCACGTTAACAAAAATTGAAGATACAGAAGATAACGGCCTGCGTTTGGGCGCGCTGGCAACCAACGCAACTACGGCTTGGAATGAGCAGGTAGAAACGCGTTATCCTCTACTTTCCAAAGCAATTCTGGCCGGTGCTTCTCCGCAGCTGCGTAACATGGCTACCAACGGAGGCAATTTGTTTCAGCGCACGCGCTGCTATTATTTTTACGATCTGGCAACGCCCTGCAACAAGCGCGAACCGGGCAGCGGCTGTTCGGCCATTGGTGGTTACAACCGTATTCATGCTATTTTAGGTACGAGTGAAGCTTGTATCGCCACGCATCCGTCTGATATGTGTGTGGCTTTGGCTGCGCTGGATGCAAAAGTAAATGTAACCGGTAAAAACGGTGATCGGGTGGTAGATTTTGCAGATTTTCATCGCCTGCCAGGAAATGAGCCGCAGTTTGACAACACGCTGCATCCGGATGATGTGGTTACGTCTATCGATCTTCCAAAAAATAACCTGACCAAACATGTTAATTATTTGAAACTGCGCGACCGGCAATCGTATGCTTTTGCGCTGGTTTCTGTTGCGGCAGCTTTGGAGCTGGAAGGCGATACGATTAAAGATATCCGTTTGGCTTTGGGCGGCGTGGCACATAAACCCTGGAGAGATAAAGAAGCTGAAAATCAGCTGATTGGTAAACCAGCTTCCGCAGAAAACTTTAAAATGCTGGCCGAAACTGTGTTGGCTGGTGCAAAAGGTTTTGGCGATAACACGTTTAAAATTGAACTGGCCAAACGTGCCATTGTGCGTGCTTTTACCGAAGCTGCCAAAATGGTTTAAGTGAAAATTTAGCTGATAAAAGAAGTATCACCCAAAAAAATTAAAAAATGAAAACCGATTATATAGGAAAACCAACCGACCGTGTTGACGGGCCGCTGAAGGTAACCGGACAGGCAAAATACGCAGCAGAGCATGCTGTTGATGGCTTAACTTACGGTTATGTTGTTTCCAGCACAATTGCTAATGGCACCATCAAAAATATAGCGGTAAACGAAGCATTGGCCCTGGATGGCGTTTTGCAGGTTTTTACGCATGAAAACGTAAGCGGACTGGCTTGGTTTGACAGAAGTTATAAAGATGAAGATTCTGTAGGCGGATCGCCGTTCAGGCCGTTTCATGATGCCAAAATCAGGTACAGTATGCAGCCGGTGGCTTTGGTTGTGGCCGAAACTTTTGAGCTGGCACGTTATGCTGCGTCTATCATCAAAGTTGAGTATGAAATTGATGCGCATAATACTTCGCTGGAAAAAAATCTTTCCAAATCCAAAACCGCATCAAAAGGTAAAACAGGTTTTAAACCGCCGGTTTCTAGAGGTGATGCAGATGCCGCTTTTGCAAAAGCACCGGTTAAAATTGAAGCCGAATACATCCACAGCGCAGAGCACCATAACCCGATGGAAATTTATGCAACCACGGTGGAAGTGGAGCCAGACGGCAAACTAATAATCTACGATAAAACGCAGGGTGTAACCAACGTTTTAACTTATGTAACCAAAGTTTTTGGCCTGTCGCAAAAAGAAGTCCGCGTAATGTCGCCTTATATGGGCGGCGGTTTTGGTTCTGGTTTGCGGCCTCAATATCAGTTGTTTATGGCGGTTATGGCTTCGCTGAATCTTAAACGTTCTGTCCGCGTTTCGTTAACGCGGCAGCAAATGTTTTCGTTTGGGCATCGGCCGGCAAACGTGCAAAAAATTGCTTTGAGCGCTGATGCAGATGGCACGTTGCAATCCATTTACCACAAAGCTTATGGCGAAACTTCCATGTTTGAGGATTATACAGAAGTGATAGTTAACTGGTCGGGCTTGCTGTATCAATGCGAAAACGTAAAGCAGGAATATGATCTGGTAAAACTCAATACCTACACGCCGCTGGATATGCGTGCGCCAGGCGCGGCATCAGGTATTCCGGTTTTAGAATCTGCGATGGATGAACTGGCTTACGCGCTGAAAATGGACCCGTTAGCATTGCGAATAAAAAATTATGCTGAACGAGATCAGAACGATAAAAAACCGTTTACCAGCAAAGCGTTGCGCGCTTGTTATGAAGAAGGTGCAGCCAAATTTGGATGGGATAAAAGAAGCATGGAACCACGTTCTATGCGCGATGGAAACGTTTTAATTGGCTGGGGAATGGCTACCGGTTCCTGGGATGCCGGGCAAATGAAAGCTTCTGCAAAAGCTACTTTAACTTCGGATGGAAAGCTGATTGTGGGCAGCGGAACATCCGATATTGGCACCGGAACTTATACCATCATGACGCAGATTGCGGCCGAAACGCTTGGCATTCCGCTAAAAGATGTAACCTCTAAACTGGGCGATACCGCATTGCCGGAAGCTCCACTGGAAGGTGGCTCGTGGACGGCTGCTTCTGTTGGTACAGCCGTGCAGGCAGCATGTGTTGCTATTAAAGAAAAAGTTTACAAACTTGCCCAAAAACTCAAAAATTCGCCTTTTGCAGATGCAGATTTGTTGCAGGTAAGTTTTGATGGAGGCTACATCACCCACAAACTTGATCCAACCAAAACACTGGAAATTGTTAGCGTGATGAAGCAAAGCGGCGAAGTGAGCATTGAAGAAGAAGCTACCACTGCGCCAAACATGCTGCATCAGCTCGAATATGCTTTCAATTCACATAGTGCTGTTTTTGTGGAAGTTAGGGTTGATGAAGATTTGGGAACCGTTGTAGTTTCGCGCGTGGTAAGTGCCATTGCGGGCGGAAAAATCCTCAACCCGAAAACGGCCCGTAGTCAGATTTTAGGTGCCGTAGTTTGGGGCATCAGCGCAGCTTTGGAAGAAGAATCGGTTTTAGATAACAACTTCGGCCGTTTTATGAACCACAATTTGTCCGAATATCACGTTGCCGTAAATAAAGACATCAATGAAATTGACGTGATTTTTGTAGAAGAAAAAGACGATATCATCAATTCTTTAGGCATCAAAGGTTTGGGAGAAATCGGAATTGTTGGCGTGGCCGGCGCAGTAACCAACGCTGTTTTTCATGCAACGGGCAAACGCGTGCGCCAGCTGCCAATCACTTTAGATAAAGTTTTAGGTTTGGAAAAACCGGTAGAACTGGAATACTAAATCAGCATAGTTTCTGCGGAAATTTAGGTTGATAAAAGAAGCATCATTCATTCAATGCTTCTTTTATCAACCTTTTTTTGTGCTGTTATTTAAATGTGATGCTTCTTTTATCAGCCTAAAAATTAGCCGGTAAAAATTAGCATGACAGAACAGGTTTGCAACTGCTGCATAATTTGGCTAAGATTGAATGCTAAACCGAGTCCCAGCTATCATACATCAACCCAAAAACACATGATAAAAAAAGCATTCTACCTGATTTGCCTGTGCTTTTGCAGTTGCGCCGTGCAGCATCCGGCTGGCAAACCGCCTTATGCTTTTGCTTATTTTAAAAATAACGGCGAAGATGGTTTGCACCTGGCCACCAGCACGGATGGTTTGCACTGGCAGGCGATCAACAACGATTTAGCCGTTTTAAAACCAGTGGTTAGCAAAGACAAACTGATGCGCGATCCTTGTATAATTCGTGGTGCCGATGGCGTTTTCCACATGGTTTGGACGGTTTCCTGGCAGGATAAAGGCATTGGTTACGCTACTTCTGCGGATTTAATTCACTGGTCGGCACAGCAGTTTTTACCGGTGATGGCCCAAGAACCAAACGCGCGCAATTGCTGGGCACCCGAAATCACCTACGATAAAAGAAGCAAAACGTACATGATTTACTGGAGCACCACCATTACCGGGAAGTTTGCAGAAACAGCTTCCAAAGCAGAAGCAGGCTACAATCATCGTTTGTATTACAGCACCACCAAAGATTTTAAAACTTACAGCGAAACCAAATTGCTGTATGATCCGGGTTTTAATGTGATTGATGCCACGATTGTGCCCGATGGAAAGCGTTTCGTGCTGTTTATGAAAGATGAAACGCGCGAACCGATCGCCCAAAAAAACCTGAAAATTGCTTACAGTGATCATTTAACTGGTCCGTACACCAAAGTCGGCGCAGCAATTACCGGTAAATATTGGGCAGAAGGACCAACTACGTTAAAAGTTAACGGTAAATGGGTGGTTTATTTTGATAAATACACGGAACATAAATATGGAGCAATTACTTCTGCGGATTTAAAAAGTTGGAAGGATATTTCCGAGCAGATCAGTTTGCCAAAAGGGATTAGGCATGGTACTGTTTTTAGCCTATCAAAATTGGAGTTGGATAGATTGAAGGAAATGAAATAGTTATGAACAGATTGATACTGATTGGAAATGGCTTTGATCTAGCCCACGGCATGAAAACGAGTTATAACGATTTTATTCTGTGGTATTTGAAGAAGTGTTTTGAGGAGGCCTATAGAAAAGGTTCTTATAGTGATAAATTAATTCAAATAGTTGAAAATAGAGGATATGGGTTTGGGTCACTAAAAAACATAGATGGATTCATTGAACATTTTTATAAAACTAACTTTAATGATTTCGAAAGCAAATCTTTACAAGTTGCAGGGGACTTCAGCACATTTGCAAATCCGTTTAATATCAGACTAAATTCTTCTTTGTTGAGAAATCTTTTAAGTAACTGCTCAAATGTTAAATGGGTAGAAATTGAAAATGAATTTTATAGTCAATTAAAAGATATTTTTACGTTAGATATAGGAAAAGAAAGCGGTAGCGCATATGAAGAACGAAATACAAGAAGATTAAATACATTAACAACATTGAATGAATCTTTACAAATAATTATTAAAGAATTGGAGATTTATCTTTCAACAATTGAACCTGATTGCTTAATAGAATCTTATAAAAGTATTTTTAATTCTGTTATAAAAGAGGAAGACATTCTTATTGAAAATAATTTACCAGCAGACGAAGAACCAATTGAAAACTTAATTCTAAATTTTAATTATACTTCTACTCCAGAAATGTACTTCGATGCTAATCAACTTGGATTTAATATTAATTACATACATGGAAAAATTGATTCCACCAATAAGTTAATTTTTGGTTTTGGTGATGAGTTAGACAGTGATTATCCCAAATTAGAACTTCAAAAAGCAAACGCATTTTTTGAATACATTAAATCATTCTGGTATTTTAAAACTTCCAACTATCACAACTTAGTTCGATTTATTGATGAAGAGGAATTCCAAGTTTACATACTTGGACATTCTTGTGGTTTATCAGACAGAACCATGTTAAATATGATTTTTGAACATGAAAATTGTAAATCAATCAAGATATTTTATCACGGTACGAAAGAGAAAAATAACTTCACAAACTTAACGCAAGAAATTTCGCGTCATTTTAGAGATAAAGCGATGATGCGGAAAAAGATTGTTCCTTTTGATAAATCAGAACCGATGCCGCAAGTAGAATCGAACTAAACAATTTCCAGATTTTAATCTTTTCATCTTCAACAAAATACACAAAATAATGAGATCAATCTGGAA
>JBPBQN010000182.1:0-13433 GCA_050954865.1 Janthinobacterium lividum
TCATCCGCATCAGACTGATCGCATCCTGAATCGGGTTGGTGATCGAAAATCCATCGTGCCAGCAGCTTTCATCTACATATTTCACCACAAAAGATATATTCCGGCAGTAAAAATGATGATGTACCATACGTCGTTCCAAAGTGGTGCAAAGCGTTAAAAACAGTTGGTTGATGTATTCCGGATTGCTTCTTTTATCAGCAGAAATTTGGCGCATTGCCTGCATGCCTTTATAATCCGTTACAGCCATGCCGGTTTCAATAAAATTCAACCGGTAATGCCAGTAAATTCCTTCGATACTTTTAAAAACCGCTTTCAGTCTTTCGGGCGCGGTGTAGCGCATTTGCAGCGGCGTAACAATGCCGGCGCGCTCCAAACGGTAAGCCATATTTTTGCCGATTCCGGGCAAGTCAGACAGTTTTAGATTGAGCAGTTTTTCATCAATGTTTTGCGAAGTAATCAGTTGCAAACCATCAAAACCGCCAATATCCGAACCTAATTTGGCCAGAAAAGCGTTTGGCGCAATACCGATAGAACACGTTAACCAGTCGCCAACTTCGCGTTTAATATCTTCCTTGATTTTTTGGGCGATAAAAACAGTATCGGGATAAACCATTTTATAATTGGTGAGGTTTACGATGGCTTCATCAATACTTTTTGGGATCACTTCCGGACAATATCGCTTTAAAATATGAATGATTTTGGTATGAAACTGCCGGTAACGCTCCGGATGGCTTTCCACCGGAATCAGTTCCGGACAAATTTTCATCGCTTCATTCAGTCGCATGCCGGTTTTTACGCCCATTCGCTTCGCTTCTACCGAAAGCGCAATCGCGAAACCAAACTTGCCCGTATAAACGCAAACCGCAACCGGCCTTCCGCGCAGCCAAAAATTATCCTGCTGCTCGCAACGGGCAAAAAAGCTGTTCATATCCACAAAAAGCACGCGCGGCTCGGTTTGGACCTTGATCGAATTCTGATTCATGGAACCAAATATGCTAATATTTTTAGCAAAAAATTATATTGTGGAAAAATTTATTTTGAATAATTTAGGTTGATACTGTTTTTATCACCTAAAAATTGCCATAGATAATGCTGAATTTTTATTTATAGTTAACAAAATCAATCCAAAACAACATTCGCCAATATCAAATTAAATAAACTTTAATTTTACTGTTTGCTGCTGAAACTTATTTTACCAAAATATAGTAAAATGATTACGCATCCAAACCTGTACTAAATTATTTTCCAAAAGCTTTTCTATCCGGATGTTATAACAGAAAATTTTTTTGCACAATCGTTAGCCTTGATTGAACGAGAAGTATTTTCTTAATTTAAAAACTATTTAAGTTACATGCAGAATACCTTAGAATTTTATAAGCTGATACTAAAAAGCTTGAAAGATTATGCTGTTTTTACAACCGATAAAGAAGGAACTATAACTACCTGGAGCGAAGGAGCTGAAAATGTTCTTTTATATGTGCCGGAAGAAACGATTGGTAAAAGTGCAAAAATATTGTACACACCGGAAGATGTTTCTGCGCAAGTGCCGGAAATGGAGCTTGAAACAGCACGTAAAGAAGGAAAAGCAATTGATGAACGCTTTCATGTTAAAAAAGGCGGACAAAGGTTTTGGGCTACCGGCTTCGTTTTTCCTTTATGTGATGAGGATGATCAGCATATCGGTTTTACCAAAATTATGCGTAACCTGTCTGATCAGGAGCAGGCAGAAGCAAACCTGAAAGAAGAAAAAGCATTGGCCAAACTGATAGCCACAACTTATAATGAAAGCATTGTTGTTTTAAATGCAGACTTAAAGGTAATGAATTATACGCCCGCTTTCCTGCAATTTTTTAGTCTGGATAGGCAAAACATAACAGGAAAATATTTTTATGATCTGATGGCCGGCCGCATTGATACAGAACAACTGCAGGCTGCTATGGATAAAATTATTCAAAAGCAGGATTTTTACAGCAACCACGAAGTAGATTATCAGCATCCGCAAACCGGAGTCAGAACGCTGCTGCTTAAACCCCGGCGCATTTATCAGCCACCAAGTATATTGTTTCGGCTTGAGTTTGAAGATTTAACCGATAACAAAGAAGCGATGGAAGAAAAAGATGTTTTTATTTCTGTTGCCAGCCACGAAATAAGAACACCGATATCGGTTATTAAAGCTTACGGACAAGTGCTGGAAAGAGAACTGACGGATGCAAAACCGATTGTTAAAACAGCTGTAAAAAAGGTTAATGAGCAGATCAGCCTGATAGGTTCGCTTACTTCAGCGTTGCTTGATACTACGAAGATAACAACCGGCAAACTTAACCTTGACTACGAAGTATTTAATTTATGCAGCCTGATTAAAGAGTTAACAGAAAGTTTCAACCTTTCCCAGCCTTCGCACCAGATAATTATTTTAAATGAAGCCGACAGCATGGTTTATGCAGATAAAGCTAGATCTGGTTCTGTGTTTACCAACCTGCTGTCTAACGCAGTAAAGTATTCTCCCAAAGCAAATAAAGTAACGGTTAGCATAGAAACAATGGATCATACCGTTAAAGTAAGCGTACAAGATTTTGGTTTGGGTGTTCCGGCGGATGAACATGACAAACTTTTTCAGCGTTTTGGCCGAACAGAATCTGTTAAAAAGGCAAAAATCCCCGGAAACGGTTTAGGATTACATCTTTCGGCAGAAGTGTTCAAACTGGAAGGCGGACAGATTGGTTTCATCTCGGAAGAAGGAAAAGGTTCTACTTTTTATTTCACGTTGCCAATATATTAACCTGATTTTTTGAATAATTTTCCGGGTGAAAGTCGGTTTAAATTTTATTCGGAATTTTGCAATGCTTCTTTTATCAGCATAAATTTAGTAAGTGCTGTAAGTTTTTCATCACCTTAAATTTCAAGAACAAAAATTACTGGCATAAAAAAAGCAATACAAATTTTGTTGACAGCAATTTAAACAGGCTTTAATTGTGGAAAATGGTTTATGTTGAAATTATTTTTAGGCTGATGCTGTTTTTATCGCCTAAAAATTGTTGCTTAACCGTTAGTTTATCCACATCAACTCATGATTAAAATTGGAATTATCGGTTTAGGTGATATTGCCGCCAAAGCGTATTTGCCTGTGCTGAGCAGCAAAACAAGTTTCGAGTTTCATTTATGTTCGCGTAATGAGCAGCGTATGCAGCAACTGGGCGAAAAATATCGTTTGCAAAATCAGCATAAAACCATTGCAGATTTGATCGAAAGCGGTATCAAGGCCGCATTTGTAAACGCTGCCACCGAAGCGCATTTTGAAATTGTTAAACAACTTTTAGAAGCCAAAATTTCGGTTTTTGTGGATAAGCCGATTTCAATGATTTATGCGGAATCCAAGCAACTGACAGAGCTGGCCGAAGCGCAAAACGTATTGCTCATGGTTGGTTTTAACCGAAGATACGCGCCGGTTTATCAGCAGTTGAAACTGGAAAAGCCAACTTTGATCATCCTGCAAAAAAACCGTAAAAGTCTGCCCGATTTTACGCGGCGTTTTGTGGTGGAAGATTTCATTCATGTGGTGGATACGCTACGGTATCTATTTCCGTATCCAATTGAAAACCTGCTGGTTAACGGCCTTAAAAAAGGTGAAATGCTGCATCAACTGGTGATTCAGTTTGTGGCAAAATCCGGCGAAGTAGCCATCGGTATCATGAACCGCGATACATCAACCACCGAAGAAAAATTGGAAGTGATGACGGCCACACAAAAGAAAACGGTTTATAATGTGTCGGATTTAGTTTCCGAAGAAAACAAAAACATTATTTATTTGGGCGGAAATGATTGGGAATCAACCTTGCACAAACGCGGTTTTGAACAGATGACGGATGATTTTTTGCAAGCCGTTGCACATTCAAAATCAACCCAAATTTCGGTCCGCGATGCTTTGTTTACGCATGAAATTTGTGAACGGATTGTAGAAGAATTGGAAAAAGATTAATAAAATGCTTCGACAAGCTCAGCACGATATTAACATATAATGACCAATAGAAAGGTAACAAGGCAGAAAAATAAGCATCCAGGCGCGGTGGGCTGAATGCCGCCCGGAGGCGATCCGGCATTCTTGATTTTTTGGTTCTTTTTCATTAAGGAAAAAGAACATAAAGCCAAGCAACTGCAGGTTTGCTTATCGCAATGCTTCTTTTATCACATATTTTCTGATCGGGTTTGCAACCCTTCTCCTCGTTCTTTTTGCTTGAACAAAAAGAACCAAAAATTCAAGACAAACCCGATCCCTCCGGGCGTTTTGTCGGGCCTTCCCGCGCCTGGATGGCTATCTTGCAAACGACTCTGAAAAGCGTAAAATATCGAAACCTGATCAGCATGATTTTGTTGCCCTAAAAACAGCATACATGTCAGCAATTAAAATTATTGATCGTAAAACTTTAGGTCAGAGCAAATACAAACTCGAAAACGTAACTTATGAAATGCAGGGAAACGATGGCAAAACTGTGCAAAAGCAATGCGAAATTTATCACCGGCCATCTGGCGCAGCCATTTTGCTGTATGATCCGGAACGAAAAAAACTATTGCTAACCCGGCAGCTTCGTTTACCGACTTATTTTAATGGAAATGAATCCGGCGATTTAATAGAAGTTTGCGCCGGCCTGACCGATGAAGGCGAAACAGTAGAAGAAGGAGCTTTGCGCGAAGTAAAAGAAGAATTGGGTTATCAGCTTAAAACAGTTCAAAAAATCGGACAAATTTACCTTTCGCCGGGAGCGGATATTGAAATTTCGCATTTGTTTATCGGCAAATATCATCCTGATATGAAAGTTGGAAACGGCGGTGGGATGGAAGATGAAGCCGAAAACATTACCATTTTAGAATTGGATTACGCCAACGTGCTTCAGCAACTTAAACAAGGTGATTTACAGGATGCGAAAACGCTGGTTTTGTTGCAGCACTTTTTTTATGAACGAAAGTGATTTTAAGGATTAGTAGAAGTTTGTTTTTATCATGCCGAAATAAATTCAGCATGATAAAAACATTGTCTCAATTAAAAATAAGCCGCATATTTAGCCGGAATTGCCGAAATATTTTGAATCATAATATTTTTATAAAACAACTCTGCAGCCTCGCTTTGCAACTGGATTTTGCCATGTGTTAGCGGACTGCGCTGGTCGCCGCCTTCAATGTAATAGGAATTAGAAATCGCCATCACCACATGTCCGTTAACAATGTGCAAACTTTTGCCACCAAAGCTAATCAGCTCCAGTTCAGTCCATTCGCCTTGCGGGCTTTCGTAATTGGCGCTTGCTTGCACAAAGTGTTTGCTACCGCCCAATATGGCTAATTCGCCTTTCGGGTTAAATTTTAAAGAATCTTTATTTGCAGAAAAGTCTGCACGAATGTTTGCTGAAGAGTTAGCAATGCACCAATAATCACCCATAGAATTGCCGCTTTCGTGTTGAGAAACCTGAAATTCCTGACTCAGCATCCACGAGTGCCAATAATCCACGCCGGGTTCTCCCTGAGAGTTATACAAGATGCCGGAATCCATTGGTTCATTTAATCTTGGAATCCATTTTTTATTTCCCCATTTTACTTTCAGCTTCAAATCATAGTTTTCAAAATCCTGTTTGGTGTAAATACAGCCGTAAATTTCGCCGCTGATACGTAAAACAGGTTCGCCGTTTTGCATTTCGACAGAAAATACGTTGGCTTCGTTTTTATTCAGGCCGATTGGCGGAATCGGTTTGCCGTTTTCATCCAGCAAAACTTCGCCTTTGTAACCAACTTTATGACGATAACTTTGATAAATTTCCCATTTAGACAGGTTTTTATCCAGCAAATTTGTCCATTCTTTTTGTGGCTGAAAAGAAGTATTGATTAGCAGGAAAATACTCGCAGAAAGTAAATTGGTTAATCTTTTCATTTGATTTTTAGGTTGAAGGAAAATTAAGAAGAAAATCTGGTGGTTTAAAAATTAATGCAAATGATTGTTAAATTTCTAATGCTGCTTTAATATCATTCATCAAAACTATTGCTTCTTTTACCGTATAAATTTACACTACTTTGCTTTCAAAATTTTTATATGCTCAAATATCTACCTAAAATATCAATGCTGTTTTTATGCCTGATTTTTGCTTCTAAAGTGCAGGCGCAATCCGATTCTACTCAAAAACCGCAAACTTATATACAGGTTTACTACTCGCTTACCAACACAGCGGGAACGCTGGGCGGAAAATCCAATTTATCGGTAGAAGTGGGCAAGCAGTGGAACGTGTTTAGTTTGGGTGTGGATGTAGGCAAAACAACGCTGGAAAAAATTAAGGGCCGCGATACTTCGTTTTATTTTGAAGTGCGGCCCAACCTCAACATCTTCCAGCAGGGCAAATTTACCAACACGCTTACGGTTGGTATCGGTTATATTGTTGCTGCGCCGAATAACTTTCTGACGGAACTGACCTCCGGTATTGAGTATTCGGCAACAGAGAGGCTGCACCTCAACATCAATTTCGGTCAGTTTTATTACAGCGGCCGATATACTGCCTCGTCGGCCACGTTTTTTGGTGTATCGGCCTCGTACTATTTTTTACCGTACAAAAACCGGTCGTCCATCATCAAACCAAGATCATAATTTAGTTCGGCCAGGTTTCCATGCGCCAGGCACTGTCCCAAAAAAGCCATTCCAGGCGGCAGCCGGTCGTAAACGCTTCTGTCATGGTTTTTTGTTGCTGCTGAGAACAATTTGCGGCCGCTTCATCGCAAATTTGAATGGCTCTATCTACCACTTTGCCAAAATCTTCTCCGGCATAAGTATCGATCCAGGTTTGGTACGGATTGTTGTTTTGAGTTTGATTGGCATAAATATAATCGCCCACTTTTTTATAAATCCAGAAACAAGGCAACACCGCCGCCATGGCAACTTCCACCTGCGCAAGCGATGCTTCTTTTAGCAGGTAATTTATGTAATGATGACAGGCCGGCGAAAGTTCTGCTTTTTGATCGATGTTAAATGTTGCAAAATAATTGGCATGAAGCGCATTTTCTACCACGATGGCGCCTTCTGCAAAATGAAGAAAATCCAGCACGTAACCGGTTTGCGTTCGGGCTGCAATCAAGGCCAAACATCGCCCAAAATGTTCTAAATAATTAGAATCCTGGCTGATGTAGAACTTAAATTTTTTGATACCCAACGTGCCGGCCATCAGTTCCTGATTAAAAGGCATTTGGATAATCTGATCATAAATTGCTGCTGATTGTTGCCAGGCGGTTTCACTCCATTTCATTTTTGATCGAAGCTAAAGGGTTAAAAAAATGATTGATCGGCCCGTTTCCTTCACCTGTTTTTACATCGCTTCCAAGCAAAATAGCCTGATGAATGTAGTTACATGCTTCATTTACAGCCTCTTTCAACCCAAAACCACGCGCCATAAAAGCAGCAATTGCAGACGAAAGTGAACAACCTGTGCCATGCGTATTGTTGGTTTCGATGCCTTCGGAAGTAATGATTTGGCTGATGCTGTTTTTATCGAGGTAAAAATTGTGAAGTTTTTTTCCGGTTAAATGACCACCTTTTACCAGCACGGCAAAGCAGCCGGTTTGCAAAATTTGGGTTGCTGCGGATTGCATGTTGCTTAAATTGGATGCGGCGGCATTCGTTAGGATTTGGGTTTCATCCAAATTAGGCGTTACCAATGTGGCCAGCGGAAACAGTTCTTTCTGCAAAATTTTTACCGTTTCGGTTTCGATCAACTTGTCGCCGCTGGTTGCCACCATTACCGGATCCAAAATGATGGGTACGGTTGGATAATCACGCAAAACTTCAGCAATAACCAATGCCAATGCTGCGCTGTGCACCATGCCGATTTTTATAGCTGAAGGTTTGATATCATTCATAACCGACCTGATTTGTGCGGCCACAATTTCCGGCGGAATGCTGTAGATGCCGGTTACGCCCAGCGTATTTTGCACTGTGACCGCCGTAATCGCCGAAGTGCCGAAGCAACCCAGCGCAGCAAACGTTTTTAAATCTGCCTGAATGCCGGCGCCGCCGCCGCTATCCGAACCGGCAATGGTAAGCACAGAAGGATATTGATATTTTTTCATGTGGATGAGCAATTGATTTTTAGAACAGATTTCTTATTATTTCGGAAGAAAAAATTGTTGAGATTGCTACCACAAAAGCTGCGCCGACAGCAATTACCAATGTTGAATTTTAAAATCAATTTATAAACTTTCTATACTAAATTTTACCCGATAAAAGAAGCATCAGCTAAAACAGCTTAATTATTGTAATGCAGGTTCTGCCGGTGTTTTTTTTCGGTACAAAGCCATTAAAACCAGGCACAAAACAAATCCGAAGAAAGCCAAACCTGCACCTACATATTCTGGTGAAGTGTAACCGTAACCGGCTGCAATTGGTAATCCGCCTAAAAAAGCACCCAGCGCGTTGCCCATGTTTGAAGTGGCCTGCAAAACAGATGAAGCAAGCATTTCTGCACCTCGAGCTTCGCGCATAATCAGGAGTTGCATCGGTGCAATCACACTAAAACCAACGGCGCCGGTTATAAAAGTCATGCCGATAGCAGTAACTTTAAAATGAGCTAAAAAAACGGTAGCCAACAGCGCAATAACCATACAGGTTAACAGTGCAGTAGTGGTAATTATGGGCGAAAATCGATCAGCAATCCGGCCGCTTACGAAGTTTCCGGCAGCCATTCCTAAACCTGCAATAACCATAATAATGGTGATGCTGTTGCTGCTAAAACCGGCAACGTTAGTCATTAAAGGTGCGATGTAACTGATCCAGGCGAACATGCCGCCGGTACCGATAGACGAAATGCCGATAATCAGCCATAAACCTGGCTGCGAAAATATTTTAAGGCTTTTGGCAAAAGTGGCTTCGGTTTCTGCTTTGATAACGGGCAACCAGAGTTTTACCGCACCGGCAGCCACCAAAGCAACAGCAGCGATCAGCATAAAAGATAAACGCCAGCTTAAATTGTGGCCAATATATGTACCCAACGGTACACCGATGATATTGGCCACGGTTAAACCGGCAAACATCACCGAAACTGCGCGTGCTTCCCGGCCTGGTTCGGCCAATTTGCTGGCTACAACGGCTCCGATTCCAAAAAAAGCACCGTGTGGTAAGCCGGCCAGCAAGCGCGTTAGCATTAATAAAGGATAATTTGGAGCCAATGCGAATGCGCCGTTAAATACACACACCATCAGCATTAAGCCGATTAATACTTTTTTGGGCGGCAAATGACTTGTTAAACCAACCATAATCGGTGCGCCAATTACCACGCCTAAGGCATAAATTGAAATGAGATGCCCGGCAGTTGGGATGGATACATGCAGCGAATTGGAAAGATCTGGCAGCACGCCCATCATTAAAAACTCGGTCATGCCGATGCTGAAACCACCAATGGCAAGCGAAATCAGACTTAATTTTGCGGCTGATGAAGTTTTAACTGAATCCATAAATTATACAAGAAAAACAATTGATTTTAGTTTTACCTCGTGCCATGCTGCAACGCAAACGATAAAAAGCTGCCATCAATTGCCAAAGCCAAAGCCAAAATCAGGGCTGGAGTGAAGCCTTTGATTTCAAATCCGGCAAAAAGCCAATCCACAATTTTTACAATTATAGCGGTAACTATCAGTCGTACAAAAAACGACAGTAACCAAAGTGTAGCCAAATTTAAAGGGAAACGGATAACTGCGCCGATAGTAGCATTAAGCAAACCGATAACCAAAGCCACTAAAATTGCGGTGCCAAAATTACGGATGATGATGGTTGGCAAAAAGTGCGACAACAGCAAAATCATGCCGGCGTTTACCAATAATTCAATAAGAAAGTGCATAAAATATTTTTTTTGAAATTTGTATTTCTGTGATTGATAAAGCTAAAAATTTCTTTTACAAAAACGCTACACACTGATTTTTATCCGGTAAAAGAAGTATTGAGCTGTAATTTTTTCCTGATTAAAATTTAAAGGTTTACTGGTTTGTCTCTAACTTAAAAGCGCTAAATTGTAATCTGCAACTTGTAGAGCTAAAGGTTTTGCAAACAAGCTTAGGCAAATTGCGTTAGCTTGTTTGAAATTCATCAACCTTAAATCTTATGAAAAAACTTAAAAACAGCACTGTTGCTTTAGTTGTGTTTGGCTTTATGCTGGTTGCCTGCAAACAAAATGCAACCAAACAATTGGCCAAAACGTGGCAGGTAAGCAATATTGAAAATGCTGTGAAATTGCAGGATTCTATTAAAACTAAAATGCTTGCCGGTTCGCAAATGGTTTTTACAAAAGACGGGAATTATAATACAACAGGTGGAATTGGTGTTGACCAGGGAACTTATACGTTGGATAAGGATAATAAAAACTTGTCTACCATTTCTGAAGCGGGAAAAAGTAATCAAGTTTATAACATTGATAAGCTGTCTGATACAGAACTGGTTTTGAAAAACAGTGGTAACACGGTAACTTGTACAACTACAAAATAACAATTGCACAATTAAAAATTTACAATTATGGGATTATTTGACGAAGTAAATAAAGCTGTTGTTAACCAGCAGCAAGTAAACAATTACACCAGCGTACTTGAAAATGCAGGTATCACCATACCAGATTTAAAAGTGGTTGATACAAACGGAAGTTTAACAATTTCCGGAACAATTGCCGGTGCTGCGGATGCCGATAAAGCAGTTGCTGCTTTAAAAGCACAACCAGGCGTAACGGAAGTGGTTAATTTGTTAGAGTTGGAAGATTTGACTTCCCAAAACATTAAAATGCAGATTGCTACGCAAGAATCCAACTTAAATATTCGTACCGGACCGGGAACTATTTTTGAAATTGCCGGTAAAGCAGCGCACAATTCAAGCGTACAGTTGATCAAAAGAATGTATAATGATTGGTATTACATTAAAACCGACCAAGGCGTTGAAGGCTTTTGTTATAAAGATTATTTAAAGGAGGTTTAAGCTGCTTTTATCATTATAAAAAAGGTCGTTTCTGTAAATAAAACGACCTTTTTTATAAACAATAATACGATAACGTTACCAATTTTAGGTAGATAAAAACAGCATCGTACTTTTAATTTTCGCCTCGCTTTAACCCAAATTTTTCAATTTTGCTGTATAAATGACTGCGTTGGATATCAATATCATCCGCCGTTTTTGATACGTTCCAGCCATTTTTTTCAAGCTTGAATTTGATGTATTCGCGCTCGGCAAAATCTTTGTATTCCTGGAAATTTTTAAAATTATCAAAATCAGGTTGATTGCTGCTGGTTGTTTCTGTAAGCATGGCAACCGGCGCAGATGGATTGGCAAACGCTTTTACATCAGCATCGGTAATCACTTTATCGCTCAAAATAATTAAACGCTCAATCATGTTGCGCAACTCGCGGATGTTCCCGCTCCAAGGCAAAACTTTCAGCGCATCCATTCCGGCTTCAGATATTTTTTTAACCGGCATGCCATATTCGTTACAAATCTCTTCCAGGAAACTTCTGGTCAGCAGCGGAATATCTTCCCGACGATCACAAAGCGGCGGCACATGAATCAAAATTACACTTAAACGGTGGTACAAATCCATCCGAAAATTGCCGGCTTCGATTTCTTTTTGCAAATCTTTGTTGGTGGCCGCAATTATGCGCACATCCACATCAATTTCCTTTTCGCCACCTACGCGTGCAATTTTATTTTCCTGCAAAGCACGCAATACTTTGGCTTGGGCGGAGAGGCTCATATCGCCAATTTCATCCAGAAACAGCGTGCCGCCACTGGCCGATTCAAACTTGCCGATGCGTTGTTTTACTGCGGAAGTAAAAGAACCTTTTTCGTGTCCAAATAATTCACTTTCAATCAGTTCTGAAGGAATAGCCGCGCAATTTACTTCGATTAAAGCTGCATTGCTGCGGCTTGATTTTTCGTGCAGCCAGCGGGCAACCAGTTCTTTACCACTTCCGTTGGCGCCGGTTACCAGCACGCGCGCTTCGGTTGGTGCCACGCGGTCTATCGTTTCTTTAATTTTGCCGATGGCCTGAGATTCGCCCAAAATTTCTCGTGTTTTAGAAACCCGTTTCTTTAAAACCTTGGTTTCGGTAACCAATGATCCGCGATCTAAAGCGTTGCGTACGGTAATCAGCAATCGGTTTAAATCCGGTGGTTTGCTAATGAAATCGAACGCACCTTTACGGCTGGCTTCTACGGCAGTTTCTACTGTGCCGTGGCCCGAAATCATGATAAAAGGCAAATCCGGTTTATAGGTCAGCGCATCTGTTAAAACTTCCAGACCGTCCATGCGGTTCATCTTGATGTCGCATAACACCAGATTATAATCGCCTCTTTTAATCAGGTTTAAACCTTCGGCACCATTATCTACGTCATCTACCTGATAATCTTCGTACTCCAAAATCTCCCGCAGGGTACTTCGGATGGCACGTTCATCATCTATAATCAGAATTTTCGACATAAAATTTATTGCTTAAAAGGCGTATGTTGATTTTTGCCGCTAAGATAGGTTTTGCCCCTGAAAAGACAAACCCTTTGCCAACTTGCAGCAAAGGGTTTGGTGTAAAAATCCGGATAGCAAACCTGTAAGCCGGGTTCTGTGCCTGTTTGCACAGGTTTCTGCCATTTATCTTGGATGATAATCACTCATCACCTCCATCGGCCTACCCGTTCTGGCGTTGCGTAGCAACAAAAGCGGGCCGCTTTTTGTAATTACCAGAACTTATTTGGCCTTTCAACTCCTGAGGTTTACCGCAAGGTATGTTGCCATACCAGGCCGTGCGCTCTTACCGCACGTTTTCACCCTTACCGGCATTGCTGCACGGCGGTTTATTTTCTGTGGCACTTGCTGTCGCCCATCCGGATGGCGCCTTCCCGTTAGGAAGCAGGATGCCCTATGCTGCCCGGACTTTCCTCCCCGAAGGAAAAACCTTACGGAGCGGCAGAACGTTTTGCTTGGGGCGAAGATAGGGAATAGCTTTTAGCTTTTAGCTGTCAGCCGTTAGTGGTTTGCGCTCGTAAAGCAATTAGCTGTTAGCCATCAGCTTTCAGTGATTTGCGCTGGTCATAACTGATAGCTGATTGCTAATCGCTGACAGCTTTCTTCAAAACAATTCATTTTCCTTCGGGTTATTAATTTTAATCCGATAAAAAACGTTATGAAAAAATACAACCATTACCTGTTTATTGCTGCTGCTGTGTTTGCGGTTTCCTGCGGACAAAGTGATGCCAAAAAAGAAGCCGCGCAAAAAAGTGCGCTGGCCGATACCACCAAAACCACCGATATTTTGCAGGTAGATACCAAAGATGCCGCTTTTGTAAACGATGCTACGATGAGCGGAATGTTAGAAGTGCAAATGGGCCAACTGGCACAACGCAACGCGCTTAACCAAAATGTAAAAGAATTTGGAGAGATGATGGCAAAAGA
>JBPBQN010000183.1:0-13144 GCA_050954865.1 Janthinobacterium lividum
TCTTCGAGCGTCATTTGCGAAACTAAAGCTTTTACCTTTTGGTCAATTAAGGAGACTGGAAGTTTGGTTTGAGCGAAAATTGTAGATATAGAAAAAGCGAAAATTGAACAGAGGAGGAATTTTTTCATATAAAGTTTTATGCGGAAAGTTTATAAACCTAAAGTTTTGCTAAAAAAACAACCGATAAATGAAGTATCGCTTTTTTTCGAAATCAGGCTAAAGAACTTGCAAAAATTATTAGTTATGCTTTTTTATAAAAAGCGAAAGCTACCTGTTGCAGATAGCTTTCCCTTTTGAGGTCACTATATTTTAAATTTTATTTAAAGAACATCCTGCAAACAGGACATCATACAATGTTCAACTTGTTATTATTTAACAAACATAACTTCATCAATATATATGGTTTCGTTAACATCTCCGCTCATACCTTGCAGGAAGAAGCGTAATGTAGTGGCAGTAGTTCCATTAGCCCAATAGTTCAGCTGATTAACGTTTGTTGAGCTTTGTGAAGTAGCCAATGGTATTTTATAATATGTCCAAACATTTTTTGGTGCTTTAATAAGTTGCGCTGCGTATGCATACTGGTTTTGAACTTGTGCATCACCACCTTTCATTTGATCACCAACAAGAACTAATGTATGATCAGCAACTCCACCCTTTATCCAAAAAGTAACATATTTGTAGGAAGGATCGTAATTAAAGCCTGAATAATTAGCAAAACCTTCAATCTGCCATCCACCTGCCGGATAAGTTGCCAGAAAAGAACCCTGCCCTGATTTTGATGATGCACTTGCTACCGGACCGGAAGGACTTGCCCATGAATTGGTAACCCAGTTTCCTTGTAATGTACCATTTGTAAATATCTGATAAGCTTTATCTATATTGATGAACTCAAGTGCAGAAGCTGTATGCAACGCATTTGTACCAGAAGTATAAGTAAAAGATAAAACTGCCCTTGAAACAGCACTTGAAGGCATTTTTACAATCATTGACGTATCTGTTTTAGAAACAATAGTAACAGCGTCATTTGTATTTTGCAATTTGATAGCTGTTACAAAACTTAAACCAGTCCCTTTTAAACTTAGTTGCGTACCAGATGTAAAATTATAATCTGATGCGGATGTTAAAGAAGGTGCTGGTGGTAGCGTAGTAAAACCATATGTAACAGAACCGTAAAGCGTAGTTATTACTAATGCATTAGACTGTGGCTGAACATATGGCGTATTAGATGGAATATTAAATATAATTGAATTATCAGAAGCAAGTGCCCTGTTAAATATAACATTGATGCCGTTAAGCGTAATTTTAGTAGCACTTCCTAAGTGAGTACCCATAGCAGCATAATAGTTTCCTATTTTACCGGTAGTAGTAGTAGAATCAAATGCTGTAACTACCGGGTTAAGATTTTGTACAACAACAACTGAATCTGTACCATTAGCTTTATAGTAATGATACGTTGAAGTTCTTGAAGAATCAATAGTTGACTTGCTAATTGTGCGCACACTGCTAATGGTTGGTGTTCCTTTAGTCCCAACAAGTACACCATTTTCAGTATCCTTCTTACAAGACGCAAATGCTAATACCAGTGCTCCAACTAATAGCACATGATACTTTATTTTTTTAATCTTTTTCATATATCTATTGTTAATATATCTTATTTAAACACATATGGAACTGGTGCCTTTACCAGGTTTGGATCTGCTGTAACCTCATTAACAGGTATAGGGAACCAGAAGTAAGTAGGTATAACCTTTGAGCTGTAAATGGTGTAATCCGTATAGTTAGCTGCTGCTGTACCTCCGCTTGAGTCTCCTCTTTCCTGATTGCTTATAATTTTTGTTGCAACTGGATGGCTTGCTGGCTCTGTATGTGCCATGGCATTAAATCCGTCGATGCGTATTAAGTCAAACCAGTAATCCTGCTCTAAAGCAAACTCCAAACGGCGCTCTCTTAAAAGGTCTTTGTAAGAAAAACTGGTAACAGCTGACGCACCGGCACGTTTTCTTACCAGATTTAAGTATTGTAAAGCAGTTGGATCTGTACTGGTATAGTTGGTGTCAATACCCTTGCTCGGCCCTGCGGCAGCTTGCTGACCCATAATAGATTCGGCTTCAATTAACAATACATCAGCATAACGCATAATATATGTATTATTCCCTGAAGCCTGAGCTGCACTTTTTCCACCGTTGTCTTGTGGAGAACCAACTACATATTTTTTTAATGCTGCATGTGTACCTGCCTCACCTCCATTGATTGGAAAGATATATGGCCCAGTACCACCTTGATTTAGCTCGGTATATTTACTTCCGGGAAGCATAATTGTACTATGCCGGCGTGTAGAATCGCCACCTTCAGCTTTAAATGCATTTTGCAAGTCAAACGTTGGCCCCATTACACCATAACCATCACCAGTTGTAGTAATTGTGCTGCTATATGCCCAAGATGCTTGAATAGAGTTACCATAACCATAACCATTATTAAAAATCCACTGCATGGCCAAAATAGATTCTTTATTGTTGTTATTAGCCGTTAAGAAAAGGTCATTAAAGTTAGGCAACAGCGTAAATTCGCCGCTGTTTATTACCTTTTCGGCTTGTTTACGCGCATTAGCATAGTCCTGCATATATAAATAAACTTTTGCAAGCAATGCAGATGCTGAACCGCTTGAACCATGACCGGTAGTGGCTACGCTGGCAGAACAATTAGTTTCTGCAAACTGTAAGTCCTTGATCATAAATTTATAAACATCACTAACCGGATTACAAGGAACGGTACCAAAATCACCTGTGTGAACTAAAGGATTTTCAATAATAGGTACATTTCCAAAAACTCGTACTAAATAAAAGTAAGCAGTTGCACGCATTAGATGAGCTTCGCCCAGTGCATTATTTACTGTTGCCGTAGGTACAGATGCCGGTACAGCAGTAGGCAGGTTATTTAATATACCATTACATTGGGCAATTACCGTAAAAGGAGAATCCCATGCAGATAAAATTTCAGGATTGGTATTACCTACAGAAAAATTAAAGAATGCAACTACATCTGGTGAGTAAGTTCGTCCATTACCACCTGCCAGTTCTGTAATTGACCAGCCTGCTTTATTATTCCAGCCAAACCAAGCTGACCCATATAACACATTTGTGCTGGTTTGTACCTGTGCAGTAGTTTGGTAGTAAGTACCAACAGTAATACCGGCATCAGGCGGACGATTAAAAAAATCTTTTTTGCAACTCGTGATAGTAGCTATGCCTACTACTGCTGCCATACCAAATAAATATTTAAAATACTGTTTCATTTTGAAATTTTAATTTGATTAAAATGATGCATTAACACCAACGGTTAAGATACGAGGGCTTGGATAACGGCCTGCATCGATATTTGTTAAAGTAGGATTTTGGTTTAATGACCCCACCTCCGGATCTAAACCTTTGTAAGCTGTTATTACGAATATATTTTGCCCACTAACGTATAATTTCAATCCCTTTAAATCTACCGCCTTTGCAAATCGGTTAGGTAGATTGTAACCTACCCGAACATTTTGTAAACGCAGAAAAGAAGCACTTTCTAAAAACCTATCAGACATCACCAAGTTAGGATTATCTATACCTGCACGAGGACGCGGTATATTTGAATCAGCGTTTGCAGGAGTCCAGAAATTAGCAGACGAAGCTAACTGGTTAGTATAGAGGCCTGATAAACCAGCTGTTTGGTATTCTAACAAGTTAAGTATTTTGCCGCCCTGAGAACCGTAAAAGAAAACAGATAAGTCAAAGTCTTTGTATGAAAAAGTATTAGTTACGCCGTAAGTGAAATCAGGGTTGGGACTGCCTAAAGCAGTTTTGTCGTTTGCATCAACCTTACCGTCATGGTTAACATCCTGATATTGCAAATCACCCAGCCAGATAGAACCTGCAACAGTCGGGTCATTAGTAACAACTTGCGTATTACCATTTACATTTTGTGAATGAGTAGCCAGATATTTTAACTGGTCAGTTGTTTTTACAACACCTTGAACTTTGTAACCATAAAATTCACCTACGGGATAACCTACTGCTGTCAAAGTAGGGCTAAATGAAATATAACTGCTATTGAACTGGCCAACAATTGGTGGTGCACCGTTTAATGAAGTTACTTTATTATTGTAATGACTAAAAGTTACATTAGTACTCCACTTAAAGTTTTTACCTTCAATGTTTCTGCTGGTAACGCCAATGTCAAAACCTTTATTAACAATTTGGCCGGCATTAACATAAGGAGGGTTAATTTGAGCTGTTTGATCACCATATTCATTTGGCCCACCTAACAAAAAGTAAGGTAGTGGTTGCAGAAACAAGAACTTGCTTGACGTTTTTTGATAGTAGTCAAATGTACCATCAATACGGTTAAACAAAGTGAAATCAACACCTGCATCCTTTTGTAACTGATGCTGCCAGGTAAGGCTAGGGTTAGATACGTTATTGATCAGGAAGCCTGTGCCAAATGCCGTTGCCGTTGACCTAAGCGATGCAAGATATGCTCCCTGTGCAACGTTTGAGTTACCAACAGCGCCATAACCTGCCCTAATTTTAATATTGTCAGCTACACTTTTTATGCCTGCCAAAAAAGGTTCTTCAGATAAACGCCATGATATGGCCACACCCGGGAAATAGCCAATTTGATGGCCCTGCGCAAAATTTGAACTTCTATCACTTCGGATATTTGCGGTGATACTGTATTTATTATTATAAGTATAAATTAAACGTGCTAAGTAAGACTCCATTGTTGTCGTACCTTTTTGCTCGCCAATGGCTGCACCTACAGTGTTGGCTACGTTAAGTGTTTGTACGGTATTACCGGCTGTAAATCCTGTTCCTGTCAGTGGTAAATTATCATAAGTAGATTCCCAAACTTCATGTCCTGCCAATGCATTTATACTATGTTTACCAAATACATGGCTATAGTTTAACGTTTCCTTCCATGACCAGTAGGTAGAGTTAGTAACATATCTATTTAATGTAGCCAGATCGTTCTTAAAAGGGTTGATACTACCAGTAGTGCCGTACGAATACGATGGTGAAAATACATGGGCATCATTGAAGTTAAAATCACCACCTGCTTCAGATCTTAAAGTAAGATCTTTAAAAAATTTCGTTTCGGCATAAATATTACCATTGATATTGTTTCTTACAGTATTGTTAGTGCCGTTTAGTGCTTGCTGTATAGGGTTTGATCCACCCAACCGATTGCCATTTGCATCTTCCTGCGGGCCGGCGTAAGAACCATCAGCATTATATACGGCTTGATCTGGGGCAGCTAGTAAAGCGTTGTAAACAACACCCGTATTATTTGTGATTACAGCATCCTGATCACTGCGGCTTGCTTTTAAATTCAAACCGATTTTTAACCAGCTTTTAGCTTGTGAGTTTACGTTAGCATTAAAACTGTAACGGTTAAAATTGCTACCAATGATTGTACCTTTCTGATTGAAATATCCGCCTGAAATGTAATAATCTGTACCACTATTAGCACCAGATACAGAAACATTATGGCTTTGCTCTAAAGCACTGCGAAAAAGAGCTTTTTGCCAGTTGGTACCCGGACCCAAAACACTTGGATCAGCAAATTCTGCTCTTACAGAATTTGGAGAATTTAAAGCCGCTGCAATACCGTTTTGCAGCGCAGCATACTGCTGTAAGTCCATCATCTTTAAAAAATGCCCTTGTTGCTGCAAACCAACATAACCATCGTAAGTAACTGTTGGTGTGCCCGTTCTGCCATGTTTTGTAGTGATGATAACGACACCATTTGCACCGCGGCTACCATAAATAGAGGTTGCAGAAGCATCTTTCAAAATATCAATGGATTCAATATCATCAGGATTAAGTGTTGCAAGCGCACTTACACCTGTTTCATCCTGGCCACCACCAGCACGACCCAATTGCGCTCCTGATGCATTACCTGATCTTTCCACACCATCAATTACATATAATGGCTCACTGCTGCCAAAAGCGGTAATACCACGAATGTGTACCGAAGCATTACTGCCGGGAGCACCAGAGTTGTTAGTAACAGTTACACCAGCTGCTTTACCCTGCAACATCTGATCAACACTTGGTTGCGGGATATCTGCAATTTGAGCTGCAGTAACAGACGAGATAGAACCATTAATGTCCTGTCTGCGCTGTGTACCATAACCAATACTAACCACATTTACCTCTTGTAAAGAAGTAGAAGTAGCTTTTAAAGTTACATTTACTGTTGTTCTGGTACCGATAACAGCTTCCTGTGTGGTACTTCCAATAAAAGAGAATACCAATGTAGTAGAACCTGCAGGAACAGCAATAGTGTATTTACCATTTACATCTGTTCCCGCACTAAATTTTGTGCCTTTAACTGTTACAGAAGCACCGGGTAGACTTACTCCTTTGTCATCATAAACAGTACCTGTTACTGTCCTGCCTTGAGCAAAAAGGCTGGAAGTACTGTGCACAATAATTGCAAAAAGCATTACTGCTCGTAAAATTTTACGCATAATTATTAATTAAATTTATATTAAGTAATTGGTATATATATTACTGTATCAAAAGTAGAAGTATGACAAAAAATTATATAATGTTTTTTTATCAATTTCATGCTTTAATTTACTTGAAAAGTAGCGTTTTACAGCTAAATTTAAAGCCTATTCTTGTTAAAATCGTTTTATTTTTTAAAGTTATTTTAACAAAAATTTAACATCTTTAAGAAATTGATAATTGATAAAGATTTTGATTATTAAAATAATATTTTCTGTTTTACTAAATAGTATTTTTAATGACTAATAGTTTGCGGCCTTGAATAAACTTCTTTTACCCGATCTTTTGTATTATCGGTCCAGAGCCAGCTTGTCCAAACCATAAACCAAGCCCATTTTGGTTGTGCTTCCAGAATTTCGGGTTTTGGCAATTCTCCTACTTCTGTTAAAGCAATTATTTTTCCTTTAGCCAGATTCATCAATTCGTTGTAGTCTTTCTGTTCATAATCAAAATGGTAAATATCTGTTCCCAAAATATCAACATAATTTGCTCCCGGATAAAAATCCTTATAAGCATAAGCTTCGTCTTTAGGAATATCCCGCGGACCGTTAGCTCCCCAAACCCACAGTAAATTGTTTAAATGATAATAGTTAACAAAGCGGTTATACATCATTTTCCATAACTTGGTTACTCCATTTTCGCCCGGCCTGTTTCCCCACCAAAACCAAACGCCGTTCATTTCGTGGTATGGCCGCCACAAAACAGGCACATGTGCACTTTGCAGCTGTTTTAAATAGGATGCAATCTGATCAACCTGTACCAGCCATCTTTTATTTAATTCTGTATTTGGAGTGGTTAATTCCTGCCACTGTGCATCAGTCAGTTTCCCCTGGATGCTTTCTTTCCAGTCAAAAGGTGCGTTATCAGTTGGCCGGCCTTCATGCCACATTAAAGTGATCAGGTAACCTTCTTTATTTTTGCGGATGGCTTCATCCACAATTGCTTGCCCGTTATCTTTGGTTCCGTTCCAGATAAAATCTGTTCCCCATAATTCAGGATATTTTCCGGTAATCGCTTTAACACTGTCGGAAAACTGATTCATACTCTGGTTATAATTATGCTCGCCGGAAATAATACTTTTTCCATTGATATCGTATAAATAACTCAATAACTTTTTGGCTTCTGCTGAAGCATTTTGGTTTACCGGCGTAAACCGTTGCGCATCAGCATTAAAAACGGCAAAAAACAATAAAACAGAAAATACATTTTTCATAACGATGCTTCTTTTACCACTATAATTTAGCATAAACAATATTGAAGTAAGCAGAAAGCGTATAAGGATAATTTGTACCGGCAGTATAAGGCTGAAAGTTTTGAGAAAGCATGTTCATTGCCGGATGAATGCCATCACCGCCATCACCAGCCCAGCTCCAGGCCATAACTGTCCATGATTTTGATTTTGCATAATCAACCAATCCACTCCAGTCAACAGTACCGTTTGTACCGTTTCCAAATTCTCCAACCAAACAGGTTCTGCCGGAAGTTGCCATGTAATCCAGATCAGCGGTAACCATATTTCCACCGGAAGCAAATGTTACACCTAAACTGTTAACATGCTGTCCAACGTAATTTCCCGGATAAATATGAGTGGATAAAGCAATATTGGTATCTGTAATTTTGATGCCGCCGGTTCCTACACCTAAAATGGCATTTGTAGCAACGTAAGCTTCCTGCCCATAACCCGGAATATCAATAATTATGGTTCCGCTGTAAACTGTGCGCACAATTGTAATAGCTTGATTATAATCAGTAGCATAATTTGTGGCGGAAAGGTTATGGCTTCCCCACTCGTTCATTAAATTGATATAAAACTTGCCGGAAGCACTTAAAGCTGCATAATTGGTTTTCCACCAGTTGGCGCCATCAAGTAAATCCGAAAGGTTATCAGAACCTAAAACCGTTGCTTTGTGATAGGTGCAGATGATAGTATAACCATTATCCGATGCTTCTTTTATCCACCTAATTGCATTGGTAACTTGCGTTGGCTCAATCTCAATCCTAACGGTTTTAATATTAGCCTGCTGTTTCATCAGCGGAAAACCTAAATCTACATTGCCGCTATTATAGTAAGAGGGTTGCAGGTTTACGCCATTACCGGCAAGCGTTACCGGAGCCGTTGTTGTAGTTGTGGTAGTTGGTTGAGCTGTAACCTGGTCAGATTGTTTTTTAGAGCAGCATATTAACAGTAAAGAAAATAAAGCGGTAGTATAAGTGATTGCCTTCCTTCCGGAAAGAAGCTGGTTAAATGTTTTCATAAAATTAGTTTTGCAGATAGGATTACGTTGCAAAACTATTCAACCTTGTTCATCCGGTTGTAATACGATTATTCCAATTTCTGGTATTTAACCGGCAATTATTTATTTTATGAAGAAAATGTATTAGAAATTTTAAGATTATTTAAACCGACTCTGTAAAGCTTCAACTGCGTTAATTAGATAGGTAAAAGGAGCATTCCAGTTAATGGCAATTTCGTTGGCTGCATAAGCGCGATCATCATCAATATAAGCACGATCCGGAATGGCCGACGGATATTTTACGCCATCCTGCATGCCCGGGTTTGCGCCGCCAACCAGCAATCCCGGAACCGGATCTATCACGCCATCTGCAACCGACGGGCGATGATGCGGATGCATAGGTGTTTTGCTACCGTATCCGGTTAAAAAGCTATAACCAGTTGCATTGCGGCCCAGCAAATAATCCAGATTGGTAAGCGCAGCATTTAAATACTGCTTATCATTAGTTAACTGGTAAACTTTTATCAATGCTACACCTTCGTTAGCTGCCGATGAATTGCTTCCCCAGCCAAATTCACGTTCATTTTTTCCGAATACAGTATGAAAAGCCGTAGCATCTGCACCTGCTACCAATTGGTTGGCAAATGCAATTAAGCGCTTTTTAATCTCCGGTAAATCTGATTTTGCTTTTCCGGCAAGTTTATTTTGATTTTGGGCGAGCGAATAAAAGCCAAGCAACTTTACCTGCGACCAGCCCGGAAGCGGCATCGAAGGATCAGCAAGTATATTTACAGCCGAATAATACTGATTATCTCCTGTTGTAATCGTTAATTCTGAAGCTGCCCACAAGAATTCATCGGTAAAAACAGCATCACCATAACCGCCAGTTGTAATTTTGGGCTCGAAGTTTTTATTCATCGCATCTTGATTGTAAGCCAGATTTGGATTTTTCTGCGCCCAAAGCCAGGCTTTTTTGGAAGCCGCCAAACACGAATCTGCCAAACCCGGAAACTGCTTCGGAAAAGCTTTGTAAATGCGTGCCGCCTGCGCCGTTACCGCTGCAAAATCCAGCGTGGCCGCCGTACCTTTTTGCACAACATAACGCGGCGTTTTATCTTTATCAGGCATTTCCATCGCATCAAAAGCAGCATTGGTTAGTTTGTTATACACGCCGCCATCCTGCGGATCCTGCATGTTTAGCATCCAACGCAAATTCCATGAAATTTCATTCAACAAATCCGGAACCTGATTACCACTTTCCGGAATATTGGTTTGAACTGAACGCATGTGTTCCGGAAAATCTTCATATAAAGAAAGCAAAGTGCCTGTCGATATGCCCGAATTAACCACATATTTATTGTAATCACCAGCATCATACCAACCGCGCGAAGCAGAAATTTTTGTTCCGGCTGGTCGGTTTGCACTTGCTGCTGAAGGATGAATCAACACTTCATCATCCGGATGACCTGCTGCGCGATGCCATTTTCCGGCATATTTTTCGGGCAGCCCCGTAGAAGCGCGCATAAAATAATATGCTTTAATAGAAGCTTTTGCCGCATCAGCATAAACACTTGGCTGGATGCTGAAAGGATAAGAATTTGTTAAACCCGAAACGGAAACAACAAAATTTCCGGTTTGATGCAAAGCACTAAAATCTGCCGATGCTGTTTTTACCCCTGCAAAATCAGGCTTTTCAGAAAGCTTTAATTCTCCGCTGAAAACCACTTTTCCGGCTGTATTTTTCACCAAAAACCTGCCTTTGGTTTCACCGGGAACGATTGCTATTTTTGGTGCATCCGGAAAAAATCCCACTTGGTTCAAAGCAATGCTGTTTTGGTTTTGTGCCGATAAATTATTGCCGGCCAATCCTGTTATCAGCAGCATCAAACTGCATTTTAAGATGCTGTTTTTATCCATGTAAAAAATCATAAGTGTAATATAATTGGTATTGATATTAAAGAACAAATCTGCATATTGTTGGCTTAAATTCAACTTAAAATAATTGTAATATGGAAAATATTTTTCAAAGTTTCGACAACATCCCAACCAAAAGCATTGCGCCTGGTTATGATGCCAAACTTATCCACACGGCCACCAATACCTTAAATTTTCTGGATGTAAAAGCAGGCAGTTCCATCGGCACACACAGCCATCACCATGAGCAATTAGCTTTTGTGTTTGAAGGAAAATTTGAACTGACCGTAAACGGTGAAGCGCGAATTTTAGAACATGGTATTTTCGCCATCATCCCGCCAAATGTAGAACACAGCGGAATTGCGGTAACGGATTGTAAATTATTGGATGTTTTTTCGCCGGTTCGAGAGGATTTTAGGGCGTTGTGAACAGAAGTTTTTATTTAAAAAGTAACGATTACTGCTAAATAAACACTTAAAATTAGCTTATAAAATAACTTTATCTACTGCATGTTCTCCAACCTCAAAAATAAATTTCCAAGTGATGACGAGAGATGGAACAAATACATCAGCTATTTTAAACAGATAAAAGTACCGGTAAAAACAGTATTGCTGGCCGAAGGGAAAATTGCCAACAAAGCGTACTGGATTGAAAAAGGCTGTATCCGCGTTTGGTTTAACCATAATGGAAAAGATATAACTTTCCAGTTTTTCTTTGAAAACAGCATGGTTGCTTCGATTGAAAGTTTCAAAAAAGAATTTCCAAGTTTGGTTACTTTAGAAACCATTGAACCTTGCATTTTGTGGGTCATCACCAAAAAAGATGCAGAAAAACTGATTGCAGAAATTACAGATATACCTCTTTTACGTGCCAAATTTACAGACGCAATTTTTGAACGGACTTTTGATTACATGAAGCATTTTTTTTCTTTTATTAAAGATACACCGTTGCAACGTTATCAGGATTTGATAAAAGAAAAACCGCAATTAATACAGCGTGTTCCGCAACATTATATTGCATCTTACCTCGGTGTTACAAGTGTACATTTAAGCCGCCTGAAAAGCAAGCTGGTCAAGATAAAAACTGCTGCTAAAATTTGATAACAAATGTTATCGCAGGCCAAAATGCTGCCGGCTAATTTTGCTTCAATAAATCAAAAGGAAATGAAAGCAGCAGTTATATTTCAAAAAGGCGGAATGCCGGCCTACACAGACTTCCCGGAACCAATTGCCCAAAACGAAGAGCAATTATTAATAACCGTAAAAGCCGCAGCCATTAAGCACTTGGATAAATCGCAAGCAAGCGGCAAACATTATTCAACCCAAAACGAGATCAGCCGTGCAAAAGTAATTGGTGGCGATGGCGTTGGAACTTTAGCAGATGGCACACGGGTTTATGCTATTGGTATCAGCGGCATGATTGCAGAAAAAGCATTGATTGAAAAAAGCCGGATGGTTGCACTACCTGATTTAATTGATGATGCAACGGCCGCCGCACTGCCTAATGCAGTGATTGGTTCTGCCATGGGTTTACGTTTTCGGGCTGGGATGAAGCCGGGCGAAACCGTTTTAATTAATGGTGCTACGGGTTTTACCGGCAAAATGGCGGTTCAGATAGCAAAATATTATGGTGCAGAAAAAGTAATTGCCACCGGCCGGAATGAGCAATCTTTACAGCGTTTATTAACGCTGGGCGCAGATGAAATTATTTCTGTAAAGCAGGAGGATGAAGCATTTATTGCGCAAGTAAAAGCCATCCATGCACAAACACCAATTGATGTAATTATTGATTATTTGTGGGGACACACAGCAGAAATGATCCTTGTTGCATTAAAAAGCAACGGTTCTTTTACGCCTAAAACACGGTTTGTATCTATTGGTGCGATGACGGGCGATGTAATTCAATTATCTTCAGAAAACCTGAGAAGTGTGGATTTGCAGTTGTCTGGTTCTGGCCTGGGCAGCTGGACAAAGGCTGAAATGAAGCTGTTGTTTAGTAAAATTCTGCCGGAAATGTTTCAGTTGGCCGCCAAAGAAAAACTACAGGTTGAAACCACAACGGTTAAATTACAAAATATTGAAAATTTGTGGGAGATGGATAGGCCAGATGGAAAACGGTTGGTAGTTGTGATGTGATAAAAAACAGCATAAACAAGAGGTTATTTTGCTTGTTATCAATTTTATATCCTAAATTTTTAAAAGAATGAACAACCAAAATAACCTCCAACGTTTCCTTGACGCGCAAAAATCTTCTTACCAAACCGCCTTAACAGAGATAAAAAACGGTAAAAAACGCAGCCATTGGATGTGGTACATTTTTCCGCAGATACAAGGTTTGGGTTTTAGCGAAACATCCAAGTTTTATGCGATAAAAGATGTATCTGAGGCAGAAGCTTATTTGCAACATCCGGTTTTGGGCGCAAGACTGATTGAGATTAGTAAAGTT
>JBPBQN010000184.1:0-11849 GCA_050954865.1 Janthinobacterium lividum
AGTTAAAACTAATAACAATTTTAGCCTCGGCAGCTCTATTAATTATTCTAACATTTCTGCCATAAATATTGGTAAAGTATTTTCGGGTACTACAACCCTCAACTCAGGCAGTATCCCTGTTACTATCGGTGATGATTATACAAACTCTGCAATAGGTTATACCGTAACCGGAGACTGGACTTATAACGGTTCTGGCTTAAACAACCCCAATACTTCATCTGGTACTACTGCCAGTACACTAATGGTTGGTGCATTAAATTATAAAAACTTAAATATTATTTCTTCGGATGGTAACAATAAAACAGCTCCTACAAATGGTGCCACAACCGTTGCTGGAATTTTAACCGTAGGAAATTATTGTACTTTTCAATCAGCATCGGCAGGATACGTTACGCTACTTTCAACAGCAAATGCTACAGCAAGTGTTGCTGCTTTAACCGGAAGTGCCAATATAACTGGCATTGTGAATGCACAAAGGTTTGTTACAGGTAGTTATGGGCGTGGTTACCGGTTAATCTCTTCTCCTGTTTATAATTCGTCCGGCTTTTATACCATTGCTTCGTTAATCAATTATACACCTATTACGGGGCCAAATCCGGTTTCTACCGTTAATACAACGGCGGGAAATAGTTTTGATCCATCCAATACCAATAATTCTTCTGTTTGGATGTACCGCGAAGGTGATCCTTTTCCTACAAACACGGTTATTAAGGATAGCGATTATAAAGGGATTAATTCTCTAACAGAAAATATTCCGGTAGGAACAGGCCTTTTATTGTTCAATCGTGGCAATCGTACCACCAATTTAAGTTCAAAATTAAAAGGCCCTTCTTTTCCTACGCCGGAAGATAATGCCGTTGTTTTTATCGGTACGCTTAATCAGGGAAGTATCACTGTACAAGTGCCACAAAACAACATCAATAACTTCACCGGAACAAGTCCGTATGCTAAAGAAAGTCCGGGTTCTGCCATTCAAACCGGTTATTACTATAAATACAATTCTTCTTACGCGCCAGTTTCTAATATGCAGAGAACAAATTGGTATGGCACAAGCGGCAGCACCGGCGACCAGGCAACCGACGGTTTTAACCTGATCGGAAACCCCTATGCTTCTACTATCAATCTGGATGCGGTTACTTTTGGTAGTGATATCAGCACGTTGGTTTACGTTTTCAACCCAAATAATAAACAGTTTTCTTACTACACCAAAGGCAGCGCAGCCAATGGATCGGTAGTTACAGATGGAAATGGAGCCAACCAATATATTGCAAGCGGACAAGGGTTTTTTGTAAGATGTAATACCGTAGGCTCTAGCAATGCAGGTATTACTTTTGCAGAAACAAATAAAGTTTCCACTTCCCTTACGGCATCAACTTCGCCCATGCTTTTAATGAACGCCCGTTTAAAAGATGATTTAAACTTGCCTGCAAATATTATGGGAGCACCTACTGGCGGTAGTATTGGTTCTGCTTCTACCGGAATCAGTTCCAGCCTTATGCTTCAGCTTAAAACAGACAGTAGCAATTATGATGGAGTGGGTTTGTTTTTCAATAAAAACTGGTCGGCCAAATTTGATGCTAATGATGGTGCAGATATGGATGGCATGTCGCCAAGCGTTTACTTATCCAGTTATTCTGCGGATAAGATCCGGTTGGCTATCAATAAATTGCCAAATGTGGATAAGGATATGCGGATTAAACTATATATAGATGCCACTTCTACCGCAAATCAGCAACTGCAAATTACAGATATGGCTAACATTGCGCCAAAATTTAATGTTTACGTAGTTGATCATTATAAAAAAGATTCGGTGCAACTCGGCCTGAATAATCCTTATAATTTTAATATTAACCGGGCAGATACTTCTTCTTTGGGCGGAAACCGGTTAGAACTGGTTTTCAAAAATGATCCGCAGGGAGCTTACAAGCTGCTCAATTTTACCGGAAAAATCAGCGATCATAGCATCATACTAAACTGGACAGTTAAAAACGAAGAGACTTATACTGTTTTTACCGTACAAAAAAGCACCGACGGCGGCAAAACTTTTACCGATATCGGAACAATTCCTTCTAACAGTAGTGGAACTTATACTTTTACAGATGCTCAGGTAAACAATGGTCTGGTTAGCTATCGCTTGAAAGAAACGATTTTAGTAACTGAGATTGATTATTCGGATTTGCTTAATTTTGGTTTTAAAGCTGCAGATGCTAATACTTTTTACGTTTATCCAAACCCAGCCAGCACTTACATTCAGGTAAATATGCCTAAAGTTTTAAAAGGTTCTGCGGAGATTTGGGTGATAAGTATGACCGGAAAAGTTATCATGAAAACATCTGTAAACACAAATTCGCCGCGGTTGGATGTGAATACGTTAATTCCGGGCGTTTATGTGATTCAGGCTAAAGATGCCAATCAGAATGTAATCGGACAATCCAAATTTATCAAGCTCTAACCAGCAGAAAAATAATTAGTTACCAATTTTTATTCGATAAAAGAAGCATCCAAAATGAGATTAATTTTTTAAGTTTGTTTTCGATGAAATCAAATAAACGCTTTACATTATTTCTGTCAGTATTTTTTTTATTCCTGATGAGCACTGTACAGTTGAAAGCACAAGGCACACCCTGTGGAGATCCGGATTTGGATTGCCCGATTGACGGTCCGGTAGTTTTTTTGCTGGTAGCGATACTTCTTTTATCGGTGAAAAAAATCAGTGCTGCGCGCCAAAACTCGCCTCAAACAAAATAAGCGTAAAATTACGCGCGCTTGAGGATGAAACTGGTGAGATCCTGAATCGGATGTTTCAGGATTTTACCAACTTTAACCTGATATCCTTCACAAATTACTTGCAATTCATCTTTTAAATTCCAAGCAATCGAACCTACAAAATGACACTTTAACTTTTGATAATCAGGATAAGTGATTATGTTGGTTTCAACAAACTCTTTTAAAACGCAGTTAACCAGCTTGTTGTAATAATCGCTTCCTTTAATATCGTTTAAAAATACAGCAAAAGAAGCCAGGTAAAAATTTGCTCGTGGTTTGTGATACACGTTGCTGATGATGGTTTCTTTATCAACTAAATATTTTTGAGCAAATAAATCACTTTCTTCTTCAGGCATGTTGCCGTATAAATAATCGGTAACCAGCTTTTTTCCGAAGTAACTTCCAGAACCTTCATCGCCCAAAATAAACCCTAAACCATGCTTGCCTTCAAAAATATTTTCTCCGTCAAAATAAGTAATATTTGAGCCTGTACCAAGGATACAACACAGTCCTTTTTCCGTGCCACAGGTAGCATAAGCGGAGGCAAGCAAATCACTATCTACGCTAATGTAAGCTTGTTTAAATATATGACTAAGCACGTTTGAAACCGTTTCGCGTTTATCCGGACTGGAGCAACCGGCACCAAAAAAGTAAACTTCAGTAACTTTTTCGGCTTTAGCTATCAGGCTTTCCTGCTTGTGGATGATTTTTGAAATTTCTTTATCCGATAAAAAAAACGGGTTAATGCCCGCGGTTTTAAATTCGAGGTCTGGTTGTCCGGGTGTTACTAATATCCAATCTGTTTTGGTAGAGCCGCTATCTGCAACTAAAATCATAAATTAATCTCTTCCAGCTTTTTATGAGTGAGCGGTTTGTATAAAAACTGGGTTACGTAACGGCTTTCCATCACTTTACGATGATCAAAAGGATCAAGTGAAGAGGTTAATATATAAATCATTGGCGCTTGTGCGGTATCCAGTTTCAGCTTTTCATATTCTTTTAAAAACTCAAAAGCATTCATCTGCGGCATGCGCACATCTAAAAAAATAACATCTGGCTGGTACAGACCATTTTTTAATTCTTCTAAAGCTTCTTCTGCTGATTCTTTTACAATTACTTTATGGGCAAAAAACTCGTTTTCGATAATTTTACGATTAATCATGTTATCGATGTAATTATCATCAATCAATAAACACAATTGATATTTGGTATTTGACATAGGTTTAACTTGATTTTAAATACACGTTTCTGTGCAATAATAATTCCAAATGTTAAGAACTCAATTTAAACTAATAGTTCCGGTTATCTCTTTTAAACTTACCTCGGCAAGTTTGGTTTGATACTGATTGTTAAAAAAACGAGTTTGTGCATCCAGATAATTCCGTTGCGCTTCCCGTACTTCTAGCGGTGTGATATTGCCCAACCGATATTTTTCTAACGAAATATCCAGGTTTTGTTTGGCAATTCCTACATTCGATTTTTCTAAACGGATCAAATTTAAACCTGATAAATAGTTAATATATAATGAGTTAATCTGTGCTTCTACTTGCTGTTGCACCTGGCTAAGCTGTATATCGGCACCGTTTATTTGTAATCGGGCTACACGCTCTCTGCGCGTTTGGTTAAAGCCGTCAAATATATTCACACTTGCGGTTAATCCATAATTTAACCCTTTAGTATTTTGTGTTTGGGTAAAACCGGCAGGCGTTTTACTATTACTAAAAGCGTATCCAGAATTAACACCAAGCACAGGATACCGTGTAGAACGCACTTGCCGCAAAGATATTTCAGCCAGCCGTTTATTAAGTTGATAAATCAAGATTGTAGGATTAGCCGTTTGTGCTTTACTCAAAATATCACCTAAAACCAGTTGATCCTGATTTTGAATGGTATCCGGAACGGAAAAATCAGTCGTCAGTTTTCTTACCAATAATCGGTTCAGACTGATTTTAGTGGTTCTGAATGATTGAACCTGAATCAGAAAATTAGCTGTATCTGTATTAAAATTAACCTCCGCATTCAGCACATCCAGTTTAGAAGCCCGGCCAACACCATATTTATCCGAAGCATACCGCAGCTGTAAACGCGAAATAGCTATTGCTTCTTTTAGCGACATAATTTGCTGGTTTTGGTTAACCAGATTATAATAAGTAGAAATAACCGATGCAAGCGCACTTTGTATGGTGTCCCGCTCCTGCACCTGGCCTAATTTGTTTAACGTTTTAAGCTGAGCATAATTGGCAAACATGTTAAAACCATCAAATAATGTCCAGTTGATATTTGGCCCATAAGTATTGCTGGAATTATGCAGTTTAGGAATATTATTAACCGTTCCGTCAGATCGGGTTTGGTTGATATTTAATATGCTGCTGCTGGTACTTGCCGTGGCAGCCAGATTTGGTAAATAACCAGCATTACCCACAGTAACGTTGGTAGCCGAAATTACAGTGTTATTTTTGGCCAGCAGAATATCGTAATTATTTTTCAGGGCGATGCTTACTGCTTCTTCCAAAGTAAGCAAAGGAGCTTTTTGCGCAAAAATGGATGAAGCCGAAAAAAACATCGATAAAAGAAGCACCGGAATAAATTTCATTTTTGTATCCATATTAAAGCTGGTGCTCGGGCAATAGCAACTGTTCGTGTTTTTCTTCAGATTGAGATTCCGGTTCGTCATCCGGGTTGCGTTTTACTTTTGCAGAGAAAACCACAAACATCACCGGAATAATATACAGCGTTAAAACGAGTGAAAACATCATTCCACCCATAATCACAATCCCCAGCGAAACCCGGCTTTTTGCACCTGCGCCTAACGCAAAAGCAATCGGTACAGCACCTAAAACTACCGCAAAACTAGTCATCAAAATGGGGCGTAAACGAGCAGTTGCTGCTTCAACTACAGCATCAAATTTATTGAGTTTGGCATGTTCCATCCGCTGATTGGCAAATTCTACGATCAAAATTCCATTTTTGGTTACTAAACCAACCAAGGTGATCATTCCAATTTCACTAAAAATATTTAAGGTTTGATTGAAAAGCCAAAGCGATAAAAACGCACCAGCAATAGCCAGTGGAACAGTCAGCATCACCACGAAAGGATCAATAAAACTTTCAAACTGTGCGGCCAACACCATATAAATCAGCAATAAAGCAAAGGCAAATGCATATAAAATATTGGATGAACCTTCGGAGAAATCTCGCGACGGACCAGCCAGATCAGAACTGAAACTATCATCCAGCTTGCTGTCTTTGGCGATACGTTGCATTTCGGCAATACCTTGACCAATTGTATAACCCGGTGCTAAACCAGCTTGTACGGTAGCTGATTTAAAGCGGTTAAAGTGATAAATAGATGGTGGCGTAGAACTTTCAGTTACGGTAACTACATTATCCAGCTGGATTAAAGCGCCGGTACTGCTGCGCACATAAATCGATTTTAAATCAATCGGCTGATCACGGTTGGCCCGATCTACCTGTGCAATTACTTGATACTGTTTTCCGCTGATCAAAAAATAATCCAAACGGCCGGCGCTATAATAAAGCTGCAAGGTTTGAGCAATATCCGCAACAGAAACACCTAAATCCCGCGCCCGATCCCGATCGGTTGTAATAGAAAGCTGTGGTTTGGTAAATTTCAGATTCACATCCACGCCCTGAAAAACGGGACTTTTATTAGCTTCGGCCATGAAACCAGGCAGCACTTTGCGCAATTTTTCGAAATCCTGATTTTGGATAACATATTGCACCGGCAGCGAAGTACGCGCACCGCTACCGCCGCCGCTGATGGTTTGTTCCTGAATTACAAAAGTTTTGGCATCCGGAAAACGTGCCAAGTTTTTAGTCATGTAATCCGCAATTTGCTGTTGCGTACGCACGCGTTTATCAGGATCGACCAAACCAATCCGCCCAAAACCAGAGTTGATATTAGAACCAGGCGAAACAACGGAAATGTTAATGTTTTTTTCCGGAACAGAATCTTCCACAAATTGCGAAAGTTTGTTCATGTAACGCGTCATGTATTCATAAGAAGAACCTTCTTGTCCTGTAACGCTGAAACGCAACAAACTGCGATCATCCAGCGGAGCCAATTCTGATGGAGTGACTTTAAATAAAATATAAACTATCACCAAAGAGCCAAGCAACAAGGCACCAGAAATCCATTTCCGCTTCATAAATTTTACCAGCGAGTTGGTGTAAGAGCTGGTCATGTTTTGAAAGAATGGCTCTGTTTGCTCGTAAAATTTTGATTTTTTCTGATCTTTGCGGATCAGTTTTACGTTCAGCATTGGTGTAAGTGATAAAGAAACAAAAGCGGAAATCAACACTGCACCCGCCACAACAACAGCAAATTCACGAAACAACCTTCCCGTAAATCCCTGCAAAAAAACAATCGGTAAAAACACTGCCGCAAGGGTAACTGAAGTAGAAATAACTGCAAAAAATATTTCTTCAGAACCTTCAAAAGCAGCTTTGCGGATATCCATTCCTTCTTCCACTTTTTTGTAGATATTTTCTGTTACTACGATACCGTCATCCACTACCAAACCCGTGGCCAGCACAATGCCCAGCAACGTTAAAATATTGATGGAAAAACCGAAAACATACATGATAAAAAAAGCACCGATCAGCGAAACCGGAATATCAATCAGTGGCCGGAAAGCAATCAGCCAATCCCGGAAAAACAGATAAATAATGATCACTACCAATACAAAAGAAACCAGCAAAGTTTCCTGCACTTCTTCAATAGACTGATTGATGAAACGGGTGTTATCCAATGCCACTTCTACTTTAATATCTGGCGGCAGATCTTTTTTAACCTGCTCCAAACGCTTGTAAAAATCTTTGGCAATCTGTACATAATTGGCTCCGGGCTGTGGTACAATAGCCAAACCAACTTCAGGTATACCAGATTCATTTAAGGCAGTTTCTTCGTTCGCTGCTCCGAGTATTGCATAACCTACATCACTTAAGTGGATTACGCGGTTACTATCCGAACGGATAATCAGGTTGTTAAAATCTTTCTCAGTGGTTAATTTCCCTAAGGCACGAACAGCCAGTTCCGTATTGTTACCTTCGATTTTACCGGCTGGCAACTCTACATTTTCTTTAGCCAAAGCCGACTGAATATCTGTTGCAGCCAGTTTATAAGCGGTTAATTTATTGGGGTCGATCCACAAGCGCATGGCGTATTGCCGCTGTCCCTGCACGTTAACTGCGCTTACACCAGGAATAGTTTGCAAAGCTTCCTGTAACACATTTTCGGCATAATCATCAATCTGCAAAATGTTGCGCGTGTTGCTGCTAACCGTTATGGTGATGATGTTATCCGCATTTGCATCCGCTTTGGTAACAACTGGTGGCGCATCTATATCCTGCGGCAACTGGCGTTGTGCCTGCGAAACTTTATCGCGCACATCATTCGCTGCTGTTTCCAGATCAGCATCCAAATTAAATTCTACCGTAATATTACTTGAACCAACCGAACTGGTAGAAGAAATATTTCGAATTCCCGGGATGCCATTAATTACTTTTTCCAGCGGTTCTGTAATCTGCGATTCGATTACATCCGAATTTGCGCCCGAATAGTTTGTTGAAACAGAAATAATCGGCGGATCCACCGAAGGAAAATCCCGCGTACCCAAAAATTTATATCCGATGATGCCAAAAACAACAATGGCAACCGACAATACCGTGGTTAAAACCGGCCGTTTTATACTGGTTGAGGATAAACTCATGTGCTTTACTTTAAAATTTTAACAATTTTCAATGGCACTTTTGGGCGTAACTGAATAATACCCGAAACGATCAAACTATCGCCCGGTTGCAGGCCATCAACAATCTGGATTTTGGTTGCCGTGCGCACATCTGTTTTCACTTCTCGCGAAGCTGCTACGCCGTTTTCCACCACAAAAACTTTGCTCGTTTTAATATCCGGAATCACGCACTCTGTAGGTACCATAATCGTTTTCGGAACCTGCTCCAGCGTTAAATTTATTTTGGCAAAACTGCCCGCCCGCAGTAAACCTTTTGGATTGGGCGATTTGGCCCGGATAGTGATCGACCGCGATGTTAAATTCAAATTTGGTTCAATCGCATAAACGGTTCCTGTAAAATTTTCACGCGAACTTTCTAGATTGAAGTTGATTTTGCTGCCGGTTTTAATCAGCGATAAATAACGCTCCGGAACGGCAAACGTAATTTTTGCCGGATCCATATTAACCAGCGTTGCGATAGAACTAGTTGGCGAAAGATAGCCGCCTGGACTAATATTGCGCAAACCGATAACCCCCGAAAACGGCGCACGCACTTCTGTTCTGGCAATTTGTGCGCGTATCAGATCTGCCTGAGATTTAAAAACATTTAACGATGACAGTGAGGTATCATATTCTTCCTTGCTTACTGCTTCTTTTTGCAGTAAAATCCGGTTACGGTATTCAATCAATTCTGCCAGTTTAATTTGAACTTGTACTGATTTTAACGAAGCATACTGATCCTGATTATAAACTTTAACCAGCAATTGGCCTTTGCTCACGTGCGTGCCTTCCTTAAAAAAAATTCCAGTAATGTTGCCCGCCGTTTCGCTGCGCAAATCAACTTGCTCATTGGCATCAATCGTTCCGGTGATATTAATGGCATTGCTGAAAGATGTATCTTTCACAATCATCACATTTACCGGAATAGGTTTATTTTGCTTTTTTCCGTTTTTGCCGGATGCCGGTTCTATCTTTTTTTCTTTTGCGCCAGCGCCATAATATTTGTTGTAAATGAGATATGCAATTAGTAAAACAAGCAGCGGATAAACAATATATTTTATCTTCATTAATCGGTTTTGTTCCTCTTTATAGGAAGGTTTGAGGTAAATGTAACAAGCCGGCAGCTAAACGCTTAAACCGGAACACTATATTTTATGCGATAAAAACAGTATGGGAAACAATAAAAAAGCTGGCAATGCGTTTTCTAGAGATTTTCTCACGTTCAGGTGAACAAAACTATCAGATTCCGTCACAAAAGGTTTACTTGTATCAACTATTTTACAACGCAAATATCCTGGCAAAATAAGCGTAATTAATGTGATTTAAAACCGAATGCTGTTTTTAGTATTATAAATTCTTTATGCGGACATGAATCAAGCTAAAATACACTTTGAGATTTCATTTACAGAGCCTCAAGCACATTATATTGATGTCAGGATGGATATTTTTAACTTAAATCAACCTGATTTAGAGTTGATTATGCCAGTTTGGACGCCTGGCTCCTATCTGATCCGCGAGTTTTCTAAAAACCTGGAAGCGTTTAAAGTCATCTCCGCAGGAAAACCAGTTTCGCACCAAAAACTGCGTAAAAATAGCTGGCTTATCTCTACCCAAAACCTCGAAAGTATTTCGGTTTATTACCGCATTTATGCTTTTGAGGTTTCTGTAAGAACTTGCTTTACAGATCATTCGCATGCTTTTTTATCACCTACGGGTTTGTTTTTGTATCCGGAAGGAATGCTTGAGTTATCTTCAACCCTAAAAATTATTCCTGCGGATCACTGGAAAAAAATTTCTACCGGGTTGGAAAATTACAAAAACGATCCATACTGTTTTTATGCACCCAATTTTGATACACTTTATGATTCGCCGATTGAAGTTGGCAACCAGCATGTTTTCAATTTTACGGCAGCAGGCGTTTTGCATGAAGTGGCGATGTACAATGGCGGTACGTATCACGAAGAAAAACTGATACTCGATTTTGCACGGATTGTAGAAGAAGAAACCAGCATTTTTGGCGAAAATCCGAACAAGCGTTTCGTGTTTATCATTCATAATTTTAACCAGGGCGGCGGCGGTTTAGAGCATTTTAATTCTACCGTTCTAGGCGTTACGCGTTCAGCTTATGCGGCAGAAAAAACGTATCAGGACTTTTTAGGCTTGGTTTCGCACGAATATTTCCATTTGTGGAATGTTAAACGTTTGCGGCCGAAAGCTTTGGGCCCGTTTGATTATCAGCAGGAAAACTACACTACCAGTTTATGGATTGCCGAAGGTTTTACTTCATATTATGATAACCTGATTTTGCGCCGCGCCGATTTAATTTCCGCAGAAAACTATTTAAAACTGCTGACTACAGATATTGAGAGCGTGGAGAATTTGCCCGGCAGAAAAATCCAGACGGTTACCGAAGCCAGTTTTGATACCTGGATTAAGTTTTATCGTCCAAATGAAAACTCGCTAAATTCAACCGTTTCCTACTATGTAAAAGGTTCATTAATTGCGCTTTGCATTGATTTGCTGATTATCCGCCAAACCAATTGCAGGTTTTCTTTGGATGAAGTGATGAAGCGCATGTATCAGCAGTTTTATAAAAATGAAAACCGCGGTTATACCGAACAGGAATTTCGGGCTACGCTGGAAGAAATTGCCGGTTGCGGTTTAAACCATATTTATGAGCAATACATTAACGGTTTGGAAGATCTGGATTACAACCATTACCTCAGTTATGCCGGATTGCGTTTGCGCGTTTGTGTGCCCGAAAAAAAACCGCTTCCTACAACTGGTTTTACTGCTGTTCTAAACAATGGTAAACTACTGATAAATTATGTAGAACGTGATACAGCAGCCTGGCAATCAGGCATAAATGTTAACGATGAATTGCTGGCCCTAAACGGAAACCGGGTTTTGGATTTAGAAAAATCTTTACAATTTTTATTACCCGGAGATGCAATTGAAATTACTTTGGTGAGAGATGGAAGATTGCTGCAAATTCCGTTAACGCTGCAAAATCAGCATAAAATAAAATACTTAATAGAAGAAGTTATAGAGGTGGAAGAATGGCAAATGACTATCCGCAACAAATGGTTAAACCTGTAAATCAATAAGTTATAAAACCAATACTTCTTTTAGCAAACTATTTTTATGCACATATAAAACTTTCCACCATTTTTAAGCTTTATGTGATGTTATAATTTAATCCTTAAAACAATTTAAAAATTATTATCATGAGATCATTACTGTACATTGTAGCTGTTATTTTAGTTATTGGTTGGGCATTAGGCGTTTTTGCGTTCCATGTTGCCGGCGGTCTTATCCACGTTTTATTGGTAA
>JBPBQN010000185.1:0-11072 GCA_050954865.1 Janthinobacterium lividum
AGCTGCGGATCATCAACCAAATCAAGCGTGAAACAATGTTTTTGCATCTTTATAAAATTGGAGCAACAGTATTAATCGGTTTTAGTTGGATGCGATGACCGCTCCAGCCGAAAAAAGCGACAACCAAAAAGCAAATCATCGGCACAAAATAACCGTATTGAATGTTGGCCGTGGCGTCTCCAATGTAAGCAAAAACGCGCGGCAAAATGGCACCGCCAACGATAGACATTACAATTAAACTGCTGCCGATGGCCGTATCATTTCCGAGGTTTTTGATGCCTAAGGCGAAGATGGTTGGAAACATAATCGACATAAAAAAGCAGATGGCAATAACCGTATAAACCGTAACCATGCCGTGCATAAAAATAGCTGATAAACAAAGCATTATGTTGATTGCCGCATAAAAAGCCAGCAGGTTGGCAGGCTGAAAAAACTTCATTAAAAAAGTTCCGATAAACCGGCCGATCAAAAAAGCGATGCCGCAAATGCCCAGGTAATCTGCTGCTTTTACCTCTGTAATTTGGGCAGATTTGGTGGCATATAAAATAAACAGACTAAACACCGAAACCTGCGCGCCAATGTAAAAAAACTGCGCCGCCACGCCCCAAGAAAGGTGTTTGTGTTTTAACGTTTGGAAGATGTTTTTATCAACCACATGCGCTTCACCGGATTCGATTTCTGGCAATTTTGTAAAGGCAAAAGCGATGGCAATCAGCACTAAAATCGATCCTAAAATAAAATAAGGTGTTTTTACGGAAGAAGCTTCGGTGGCCAATGCAATTTTGCGGGCAGCTTCTGTCATCTTGCTTAAAGTTTCGTCAGAAGCGCCTTTGGTGAGGATGATGCGCGCGCCGATTATCGGAGCCAAAGCCGCCGCCAAACCGTTAAAAGATTGCGCAAAATTTAAGCGTTGGGTAGAACTTTCCGGATCGCCGAGCGAAGAAATGTAAGGATTGGCGGCGGTTTCTAAAATAGTTAATCCGCAGGCAATGATAAATAATGCAATCAGGAAAAACCCGTATTGCTGCGTATTGGCCGCCGGAATAAACAAGTACGCTCCAAAGGCAAAAAGCAGCAAACCGCTGATGATGCCGGTTTTATAACCATATTTTTTCATGATGAAACCAGCGGGCAGCGCCATGATAAAATAGGCGATAAAAACAGCAGAATCTACCAGCGTGGCCTGCACCGTGGTGAGCGTGAAAGACCGTTTAAGATGCGGAATTAAAATCGGATCAAGATTATGCGCAAATCCCCACAAAAAAAACAGAGAGGTAACTAAAATCAGCGGAAACAGGTATTTATTTTGCGGCATTCAGCGAGTTTTTATAAGTTTAAAATGGTCGCTAAATATAGCTATATCCAACTGTTATGCTAAAATTTATGCCGATAAAAGAAGCATCGCCGCTTAACTGTTCTCTTCCCAGATGCTGCACAAATGCACAATTGTATCCACCGCTTTTTGCATATCCTGCACAGAAATCCACTCTTGCTTGCCATGAAAAGCATGTTCGCCGGCAAAAATATTTGGGCAGGGCAGGCCCATAAATGATAACCGCGAACCATCTGTACCGCCACGAATACTGCGCAAACGCGGTTGCATTCCGGCACGTTTAATGGCTTCAATGCCGAAATCAATCACCTGCTGGTGCTGGTCCAGAATCTGCTTCATGTTGCGGTATTGCTGATGAATTTTAAGGGTAAAAGAAGCATCAGGATATTCCTGCAACACACTTTCGGCCACCTGGCGGATAACGGCAGCATGTTTTTCCAATTGCTCATCCTCAAAATCACGAATAATGAAATCGATAATTGCTTCTTCCACGTGCCCGCTGATGCAAACCGGATGAATAAAACCTTCTTTGGCAGAAGTGGCTTCGGGTGAAAGTTTAGCCGGAAGTTCCGTCAGAATTTTGCCTGCAATTTTAATTGCACTTTCCATTTTACCTTTGGCAAAACCCGGATGCGCGCTGATGCCTTTTATTATAAGCTGGGCACCATCGGCAGAAAAAGTTTCATTTTCGATGGTTCCGGCAGATTCGCCGTCTATTGTATAACCAAAATCGGCAGCCAGTTTTTGCATATCGGCTTTATCTACGCCGCGGCCAATCTCTTCATCAGGCGTAAATAAAATTTTGATGGTGCCATGTTTAATTTCCGGATGATCGATCAGCTGTTTGCAGGCATCTACAATTTCTGCCAATCCGGCTTTGTTATCTGCACCAAGCAAAGTTGTGCCGCTGGCCGTGATCACGTCGTTGCCAATCTGGTATTGCAAATCATGATGTTCACTCAGCTGTATGATAACCTCCGGATCATCTGGCAAAACCAAATCCTGGCCCTGATAATTTTGATGGATAATCGGCTTTACATTGTTACCGCTGCTATCTGGCGAAGTATCCATGTGTGCGCAAAAACAAATTACCGGAACCGCTTTATCCGTGTTGGCCGGCAACGTGGCATATACGTAACCATATTCATCCAAGTGCGCATCTTTCAGGCCGATTTCAAGCAGTTCTTCAACCAAAATTCGCCCCAAATCTTTTTGTTTTTGGGTAGAAGGAGTAGTGTTTGAACGCGCATCTGATTGAGTATCAATCGTTACATATTTTAAGAACCTATTTTGTACGGAGTATTGCAACATAAGCGGAGCATTCATCGTTAAACATTTTTGATAACAAGGTAATAATTCTATTTTTGGAAATAGCCTCCTTCAAAAATAAATGATATTGTGTTACACCATCTGCAACAAAAAAAATATACTCTATTGAAAAAGATATCCTTATTTATAGCTTTAATTGTTTGCAGTTGTACTGCTTTTGCCCAGATCGGTTACAATTATGATCAATTTAGTTTAGGCTTAGGCATCAGCAGTGTAAAAATTCATGGCGATTTAGATCATGCTTATGCAAAAGCTGCCCCAAGTATTAATTTAAGTTACCACGTTACGCCTTTTGTTACTTTTAGTACCGAAGCACTGTTTGGACGTTTGGAAAGTGCCAATGCTGATACTGCACAAACTTATTACGGTGAGCAATCCAGTAACAAATTTACGATGGTAACTTTTCATGCCGATGTGCAGCTAGGCGAATTTATCAATTATGGTGATGATTTTGGTTCTAGTCCGATCCTTTCCAAAATCCTGAATGGTGCCAAAAATATTTATATCGGTACAGGTTTAGGTGTAATTTTTAACCGGATGGATTACATCAACCGAACTGATTATAAGGATGTTAATTTTTCATACACCGGTTTGGATAAAAGTACAGAACTGATTATTCCGGTACGCATTGGTTACGAATACAAAATTTACAATGCTTACGATGAGCCGCAGATTCGTTTAAATTTAGGTTATCAAGGTAATTTTTCTACTGGTGATAATATGGATGGCATTAAATCCGGCCGTTATGGAGATTGGTTTTCGCAAATCACTTTTGGTATCAAAGTTGGTATCGGTGGCGTTACTTCTTACCGGAAACCAATTCATGTGGGTGCTTTTTAATTAAAAAGAAAATTATTATCTTGGGAGATAAATTCATTTTAGCCGATACGTCCCTTGAAAAAACATGCTTTACTAACAAGCATACTGTTTTTATGCAGTAAATTTCTGTTTGCACAACTTAGCTATAATTATTTAGGCTACAGCGTTGGCGCAGGTTTTGGCGTTACACGCGCCGATGCTGATTTGCGCGAACACTTAAACAAAGGTGCTGCCTTTGTAAACTTTAATTACAATTTCAGTCCGTTTACAACAGGTACCGTAGAGCTGCAGTTTGGCCAGCTGGGCGGCGGCCATCCTAACACTGATAAAGATACACGCGCCTTCATCAACACTTACGAGGCTGTAATTATTTATGCTGATTTTCAGGTCGGAGAAATTATTAATTATCAAGACAAGCGTGTATTAAACATACTCAAAAACTTTTATGCCGGCACTGGTTTTGGTTTCATCCATAACCAAATGACGTTTGTGCAGCGCCAAAGCCTCAGTGATCCGGGCTATATTTTCCCTGGTCGGGACAATAGTATAGAAGCGATGCTGGTTTTTAGAGGCGGTTACGAGTTTAAATTTTACAACCAGTACCACGAGCCAGGCGTGCGTTTGGATGTTGGTTTTGAAGAAAACCTGGCTTACGGCGAAGGTTTGGATGGTTATGCTGATCCGCCATCGCAATTTAGAAATGATCATGTGGATCGGTACGCTTTTGTACACATCGGTTTAAAATATAATTTTGGTATCCCGATTTCTTTTCGGAAACCTATCCGCAGATTTTATTATTGATCATGAATATTGAAATCTTACGTGATTATTGTCTGCAAAAACCCGGCACCGAAGAAACCATGCCTTTTGGTGATGATACTTTAGTTTTTAAAGCTGGCGGAAAAATATTTTTGCTGATCGGGTTAAAAGAAGCCAACCGTTTCAACGTAAAATGCGATCCTGATTTGGCCATAGAACTACGCGAAAGTTACAGCGAAGTGCAGCCTGGTTTCCACATGAATAAAACGCATTGGAATACTGTTTTTATCGATGGAAATTTGACCGATAAGCAGTTGCTGGAAATGATCGATCATTCTTACGAACTCATTGTAAAAAATCTGCCGAAAGCCATTCGCGAAAATCTGCAATAAAAAAAGGTCGGTAAAAACAGCATCGTGCTGATTGTTTGCTATCTTTTCGGCATGAAAAATTTGCTCTACGCTTTTTGTTTTCTGCTGATTTCTGCTTCAACCCAGGCACAAATAACGCCTTTTGAAAAAGATCCGCAGAAAAATACAACAGCCACTTACGCACAAATTGTTGCTTATTACCAACAGCTCGACAAGCAGTACGATCAGCTTAAAGTTTACAACATCGGCACAACAGATATTGGCAAACCGCTGCAATTAATTGTGCTTTCTAAAGATAAAATTTTTGATCCGGCCATCCTTAAAAAGCAAAATAAACGCATTATTTTGATCAACAACGGCATCCATCCCGGCGAACCTGAAGGCATTGATGCAAGTATGATGCTGGTGCGTGATCTGCTGAAAAAGAATGCTTTACCAAAAGATGTTGTGGTTTGCATGATTGCCGTTTACAACATCGGTGGCTGTTTAAACCGCGGACTTTCGCGTATAAACCAGAACGGACCGGCAGCTTACGGTTTCCGCGGAAATGCGCGGAATTTGGATTTGAACCGCGATTTTATCAAAGCTGATTCTAAAAACGTTTTGGGTTTTATGGAGATTGTAAATACTTGGAAACCAGACGTTTTTTTGGATAATCACACCAGCGACGGCGCTGATTACCAGTACGTAATGACGCTGATTGAAACGCAGCACAACAAGCAAAACCCGATTTTGGCCGATTACACCGCAAAAACGTTAACGCCAGAACTGTTTTTACGCATGAAAAAATCCGGTTTCGAAATGACGCCTTACGTAGAATCCGAAGAAACTTCACCAGATTCGGGCATTGTAGGTTTTTTGGAAACGCCGCGGTATTCGTCGGGTTTTGTGGCGCAGCGCAACATCATCAGTTACATTACCGAAACGCACATGCTCAAAACTTTTGCGCCGCGGGTTTATTCAACCTACGATTTTATGCAGCATTTAATTGATATTGTGCAGCGCGATGCTGTTTTTATCGGCAAAATTAAGGCGCAGGCTGATGCGCAAACCAAAACTCAAAAAACGTTTGCGCTGAATTGGGAACTGGATAAATCAACTTTCGATACATTGTCTTTTAAAGGTTTTACCGCTGGCTACAAGCCCAGCGAAGTAAGCGGTTTGCCTCGGCTTTTTTATGATCGAACAAAACCTTACACCAAAAATATTCGCTATTATAATGCTTATAAAGCCACGGTTTATGCGGAGAAACCAATTGCTTACATCATTCCGCAGGCCTGGAGCAAAGTGATTGATTTGATGGAACGGAATGGCGTAAAAGTTTTTCACCTGAAAACAGATACAACTTTATCCGTTCAAACTTATATGATTACCGATTACAAAACGCCGCCGCGTCCGTTTGAAGGTCATTACCTGCACAGCAACGAAAAAGTATCGGTAAAAACAGCATCGCTTCAGTTTTATGCGGGCGATGTAGTTGTTTATACCGATCAGCCGCTAAACCGTTACATCGTAGAAACGCTGGAACCACAAGGTGTGGATTCTTTTTTTGCCTGGAACTTTTTTGATTCTGTTCTCGGTGAGAAAGAATATTTTTCGGATTATGTTTTTGAAGATGTTGCTGCCAATCTGCTCAAAAAAGATCCGGAACTGAAGCAAAAACTGGAAGCCGAGAAAGCAAAAAATCCGGAACTGGCCAAAAGTGCTGCCGCACAGCTTAACTTTGTTTATAAAAATTCTCCTTACTTTGAACCAACTTTTATGCGCTATCCGGTTGCTCGTTTGATTGCGCCCATAAAACTCAATTTAGATTAAAATAATGCTCGAATATTTATACGCAACGCCGGTTGCTTCCATCATTTTCGTGATTACGCTGCTTACCAGTCTGCTGGCTTTTTCCAATCCGCAGATTTACGAGCAGCTGATTCTGGCTCCGTACCGCGTTTACCGCAAAGAAAAACTGTACACGCTTTTAACCAGCGGTTTGATTCATAAAGATTGGCAGCACTTGTTTTTTAACATGCTTTCCTACTATTTTTTCGCTTTTAACCTGGAGCGGATTATCGGTCACTGGCAATTTGCCGTTTTGTATCTGGTTAGTTTGGTTTTGAGTGATTTACCAACCGTGATGAAACACCGCGAAGATTTCTGGTATCGAACTTTAGGTGCTTCCGGTGCAATTTCAGCCGTCGTTTTCAGTTTTATTTTGTTCGATCCGATGACGAAGATGATAATTCTACCGCTGCCAATCCCGATTCCGGCCATTTTGTTTGGCGTTTTATATTTGGTTTATTGTGTTTACGCCGGCCGCCAGCAAGCCGATACCATCAACCACGATGCGCATTTTTACGGTGCGTTAAACGGCGTCATCATCACCATTATTTTGTATCCGGATGTAGTGCCTTATTTTTTAGGAAAATTAGGTTTGCGATAAAATAACGATGCTGTTTTTATCGACCTAAATTTCGCCATAACAAAAGCGTATAAAGATTTCTGTTCATAATCTTTTTCGGAAAAAATCAGTTTTGTATTTTAAAATCTGTTTTTCTTCCTGTAAAAATATTTCGAAGTATTTTAACTTTTTAGTCAATAAACTAAAAAAATAGTTTTAACTTCGATATATGAAACAGATTAAAGAATTAACCCGCGCCGAAGAACAAATTATGCAGGTGTTGTGGCAGTTGCAAAAAGCCTTCGTAAAAGAAGTTATCGACGAGCTGCCTTTGCCAAAACCGGCTTACAATACCGTTTCTACTTTTATCCGCATCCTGGAAACCAAAGGTTTTATCAGCCACAATGCTTTTGGTAAAAGTCATCAGTATTTCCCGATTATCAGCAAAGAAGAATACCAGAATTTCTCAGCAGATAAACTGCTTACCGGCTATTTTGATAACTCGGTAGAACGCATGTTTTCCTTTTTTGTGAAGAAGGAAAAAATCGACTTAAAAGAAGCTGATGAGATTTTAAAACTGATTGAAAAACTTAAAACCAAATAACAATGAATTGGTGGCATTACCTGATTTTGGCAAACCTGTATCTGGCTATGTTTTACGGGTTTTACTTACTGCTTTTGCGCAAGGAAACGTATTTTATGCTGAACAGAATCTATCTGGTTTCGGCTGCGATACTGTCGTTTTTTATCCCGATGATCCAGTCAGAATGGGTTAAAAACCTGTTTATCACCCAAAAAGTACAGCGAACGATTTATTACATCGATCCAGGTTTTGTTTATCAGGTATCGCCCCAAATTAATCCGGGTTTTACAGTTGCCCAGGTTTTTACGGCCGCTTATTGGCTGGTGGCCATGCTGCTTTTTGCACGGTTATTTTATCGTTTTTTTGTGTTGAGCAGGCTGATGCAGCAAAATGAAAACGGCCAGGCTTATTCTTTTTTCGGACAGATTATTGTTGATAACAAGCTGCCCGATTATGAAGTTGTGTATCAGCATGAAACCGTGCACGCCGAACATTTGCATTCTGCCGATGTGCTTTTGTTTGAAATGTTAACCATCCTCAACTGGTTTAACCCAGTGATTTATTTTTACCGGAAAGCCATCAAACACAATCACGAATTTATGGCCGATTATCATGCTATCAGCTTTGGTATTGATAAAGCTGATTATGCAATGTTGCTGCTGAGCCAGCAAATGGGCGTGCAATCTAACGCTTTGGTTAACAGTTTTTTTAATCAATCTTTATTAAAACAACGGATTTTAATGCTGCATAAAAATCCATCCAAACAAAGTGCGTTGCTTAAATACGGACTTTCGGCACCGCTTTTTGGGTTGATGCTGATTTTTACTTCGGCTACGATAAGCAAGCAGCAAACCATCCAAAAAATAGCCGATAACATCAGCAGCGATGCACCGATTAAGGAAGTTGCGGTAGATTTATCGCATCAGATAAATGTTTTGCCAGGGCCGCCATCAGCGTTAAAAGTGCCGATCACAATTGCGCGAAAACTAAAAGGCAAAGTGGTTAGTATCAATGGCGATCCTTTAGCTGGCGTTAAGATTTTGTATGGTAAAAAAAGCATCGGTTTTAAAACGAATCAGGACGGAAGTTTTACAGTAAGTAATTATACGGAAGGCGATTTGCTGACTTTTAAGTACGCTAACTATAATACCGTTGCCAAAAGTTTTATGGATGTGAAGGGGAAACTGCCGGTTGTGGTTTTGCAGGGGAACCATGTGTCAGGTATCACATCAATAATAGTTGCAAAAGATGAACCAGTAAGTTTTGCATTAGTAGATAAGTTACCAAATTTTCCTGGTGGCGAAGTTGCTTTTGGTAATTACCTGGCCAAATCAATCCATTATCCGAAAGAAGCCAGAGACCAAAAAATAACCGGCCGCGTAATTGTTTCTTTCATTGTAGAGAAAGACGGCAAGCTAAACGATATTAAAGTGCTGCGCGATATTGGCGCAGGTTGCGGTTCTGAATCGATTCGGGTTTTGAGTGAATCTCCGGCCTGGGATCCGGGAACGCAAAACGGTAAAGCCGTTAGGGTTGCTTATACCATGCCGGTTAATTTTGCTTTGGCTGATGATGGCAAGATACCTGCTGGTTCCAATAACGATGCTACTAAATCTGCAGCTACTGTTAATGGATATGTTAATTTGGATACAATGAAAACTGGTGTGCCTATTCAAATTCGTGGATTTACCAATATCAATGACGCTTTAGTAATTATTGATGGTGTTGAAGCAATAGGAAATAAGCCACTTGAAAATATTAATCCTGACAATATAGAAAGTATGAGTGTTTTAAAAGGTTCTTCTGCAACCGCAAAATATGGTGATAAAGGCAAAAACGGTGTAATTGAAATCACTATCAAAAAGCTAAAAAGCCGTAATCACAATACTTCTTTTATCACCTAAAAATCAGCATCAAAAACTGGTGCTGATTTTTTTTGCATTTTTATTTTAACGAGATAATCTTTTTAAAACAACATAATTTATGCCGGTAAAAGAAGTGTTGGTTTATTAGATGAGTATTCCCTGCAGTTGAGATGACAAAACGAAACTGACCATTACAGCAAAACGCCATCAACCGATCGCAAACCCAAACCAAACGCTTCTTTTAACACATATTTTCCATCAGCAAAATCCGGGTTTTGGTACGGATTATTTTTGGTAAGAAACGGTCCGTCCAGATCAGCCCAATCACAAAGCGGCGCCAGCGCGGCGGCGGCCAACGTAGCGCAACTGGTTTCGCTCATACAGCCAATTAATACTTTTAAACCGAGTTCTCTGGCGCACAAAATCATTTGATAACCTTCATACATTCCGGCAGATTTCATCAATTTTACGTTGATGCCGTGGTAAACGCCTTTCGCTTTTGATACATCAGCCAAACGCTGCACGGCTTCATCGCCTATAATTTCAACCGGGCTATTTTCCGTCAGCCAGGCGTTGCCATCTACATCATTTTTGTCCATCGGCTGCTCAATCAGTTGCACGCCTTGCTCGTGCAGCCAGTAAATTTTATCTAAAGATTGCTGCCTGTCCGTCCAGCCCTGATTGGCATCAACATAAAGCGGAACGTTGGTTACAGAACGTATGGCGCGAATAATTTCTTCATTATTATCTTTGCCTAACTTAATTTTAATCACTTTAAAATCAGTTGCTTCTTCAGCTTTTTTGATCATGATTTCGGGCGAATCAATGCCTAAAGTAAAACTGATTACAGGCATCTTTCCCAAATCAGCACCAAATAGTTGGTAACAAGGTTTTTGTTCGATTTTTCCGATCAGATCATGAAAAGCAATATCAACGGCCGCTTTAATGTTGGTATTTCCAGCGGCCAGATCATTTAGATAAGCCAAAATTTCAGTAATGTTAAACGGATACTGCAATCTGCTTAAATCTACTTTTTGCAAAAAAGCGGTTGCAGTTTCCAGGTTTTCACCTAAATATGGCACCATCGAAGCTTCGCCGTAACCAATAAAACCTTCGTAATGCAGCTGCACCAGCATCAGCGGCGTAGCCGTGCGCGTAAATTTGGCAATGCTAAATGGATGTTTCAGTTCGAGCTGGAAAGGTTGGTAAGTCAGTTTCATGTTAAATCGCCTAAAGCTAAAAAATCCTGCCCAAAATCATTTCTATCTTTGGCGATATGTTAACGGAAATTTACCAGCCCTTTGATCGTTTCAATTTCGGCAACAAAACCTGCTTTATCAGCGGAAAACCACTGCAATCGGAAGAAGAAAAAATACAGGTTTTCCCGGCCTGGCTGCTGGCAAAATACAACTTGTATGATGCGCCGTTTAAAATGCTGGACGAAAATTTCCCAACGTATAAAGATCTGAAACTGCCGTGTTCTGCGGAAGTGAATAACAACTACTTAGAACCGTTGGAAGCCGAAATCAAAGCCGCTTTTGAGCAGGGTTTTGAAGCCGTACAACAACTGGATGAATGGAAACTGTTTATTTGGGCGGGCAAAATTATGTACGGCATTATT
>JBPBQN010000186.1:0-10469 GCA_050954865.1 Janthinobacterium lividum
AACAGAAAGTAGGAATTAGAACAGGACCATTTGCAGAATATCAGAAATATAAATATAACTTTGAGTATTTAGCACCTCAGGCAACCAATTATAATTATAATAATAATCAATCTGGCAATTCTATCAGCACCGGTTTACTGTTAGATTTTGTTTATTTCCCAACTAACAGATTTGGCTTTTTTGCAAACCTCGGAGCAGTTAGCTATTCACATATTAACAGCGGTTACCAAAATTCTTCAAGTATTCAAAATACTAAAACGGATTCTTTTGGGCTGAGGCTTACAACGGCTTTAAATTTATCTTTAGTTTATTGTTTAGGAAAATAAAAGGCATCAAAACAAAAAATTCAGCACAAAAAATAAGTCCGGGCAAAAGCTAAATGCAAGCTTGCAGCCGGACTGTTTACAAAGCAATTGTGATGCTTATTTTTTTGGAGCTGGCGGTGTAGAAGTGATTTCGCCAAATTCGTTTACGTAAGCCATCATGCTATCCAAATCGCCGCTGGTAGCATTTTGCTGGCGTTCCTGTTTGCGCTGTTCTTTTTCTTCCCGCTTTTTCAACCTGTTTTTTTCAAGTTGTTTTTTCATAAAAGTTGCCTGAGACTTTGCCATGTTTTTTCAGTGTTAAACTAAACGCCGGTTACCTGTTTGGCCGGTTAAGGAAATTGAAGCAGTTAAAAAATGCTTTATCCTGATGCCTTAAAAATTTAATTTTCTGCGGAGAACGGTAAGCTTTTGCAGAGAAAAAATTGAATCCTGATCCGGTTTGGAAGTACAGATCAGCAGGTGCACGCTGGAGAATAGTGTTGTGTATAATCCGTGCACAAAAGTAAAAATTTATGCCATAAAAACAGCATCGCAGCTGTGGTAAAATCTGCAAATTCGTTGTCTGATTGTCAAAATTAGCAAATCCGTTTCTGTAGAAAGCTTCGGCGTAATACTTCTTTTATCGACCTGAAATTTAAACTGTCAGGTTTTCTTTTCAAGAAAAAATTGTGTAAAAATGCAATTTTGGACAACGCGGTTTACTGTTCGTTTCAAACAAAATTTGTGTTCAAAGCTTTATATCGAAACAAAAAATAAAATTATGAGCACACCTGATAACATGCCCGACAACGATCAAGAAACCAATGATGACGGTTTGGATTTAACCACGCCAAACGATAATCAGGAGCTGGATAAAATTAATGATGCTACGCAGGCTGCCGAACCTTCATTTACATTAAATTTAGGCACAGTACGCGAAATTCAAAAAGAGGCTGGCGAGGAAGATGATCAAGATCGAAACATCAAACAATAATTTAGTTTGAAAAATAAAAAAGCCCTTTGTTTAGGTAAATTTTACCTGAATAAAGGGCTTTTTCGTGAAATTAAGTGTCGGTTAATGTTTCATTCCTGTGTGGATAGAATACCAAACCACGGCAATTGCAATGACAATTAATAAAATAATACTCGGAATTAAACCGATAATATGATGTTCTTCTTCGTGATGCTGTTCCATAATGCAAGTTTAGGATAAATTTTTTGTTTTGCAATTTTAACTCCTCAACATATTTCTATATTTTTAGTTTCTGCGGAAGCTGGAAACTACTTGTTTTCCTTGTATTTAAACTTTAAAAACAGCATTGTAATGTTCAATCCAACCGTTACCAAATTGGTAAGGATGATGGCAATATCACTTTTCATCAATCCGTAAATTACCCAAAGCGCGTTTCCGGTTAGCATCACGATAAACATGAAAATAGAAACATCACTCGCTTTTTTGGTTTTAATTGTTTGCACAACTTGCGGAATCAGCGCGCAGGATGTACATGCGCCTGCAACTAATCCAATTATTTTTACCAGTGTACCGTCCATAAATGTTTTTTAAAATCAACTTGTGCCCCAAAATATTGTTTTGAATAATGGTGTTACAAAGCAGCGTTATGTTTTAAAATATATTTTGCTTTTGGCCGGAAAAAATATTCATTTGTGCATGTATAAGTTTTTGCTTTTGATGATGCTTTCGGCGCCTACATTTGCGCAGGAAGTGCTGAAACCAACCAGCAGTTTTTCCATCAGTGGAAAAGTGAATAAAGCGGTTGTGATTACGATGGATTCATTGAAACAGTATCCGCTAAAGGAAATGGGCAATTTCAAAATCACCAATCATTTAGGCGATTTCAAACATCAGGATGAAAAGTTGAAAGGTGTTTTGCTGAAAGATGTGCTGAGCCACACGGTTTTTGCAGTGAGCAGTCCGAAAATATTAAGTCAGCTATATTTTGTTTGTGCTGCTGCGGATGGTTACACAGTGGTTTATTCCTGGAACGAATTGTACAATACGCCCGTTGGTGATCAGGTTTTTATTCTGATGGAAAAGAATGGGAAACAAGTTGCACAACTGCCGGAAAATATCCAGATGGCTTCGATGCTGGATTTTAAAACCGGCCGGAGATATATGCACAATTTAAGCAAAATTGTAGTTGAACAGGCACAATAATTGATCAAATATCTTCCTCGCCAATAAACAATTCTTTTCCGGGCAAAGCTTCCAGTTCGTGCAAATTATGCGAAACGATGATGGTGCTGATGCTGTTTTTATCGAGTAAAAATTGGAGTTCGCTGATTAATGCAGTTTTAGTTTTGATATCCAGCGCCGAAAACGGTTCGTCCATCAGCAGCAGTTTTGGTTTAATGGCCAGCGCACGTAAAATGGCCAGTCGTTGCTGTTGTCCGCCCGAAAGCTGGTTGGGTTTATGTTTTAAAAAAGGTTCCAGCCGACCAAAACTGAGTAAATCTTTAATTAAATCCTGATCTTTAGTTGCGTATTCCAGTTGCTGTTGCACGTTCATGTTCGGGAAAAGCGCATAATCCTGAAACACAAATCCGGTTTTTCGCTGCTGCGGAGAAAGGTTGATTTTGGCTGAAGTATCCATCCAAACCAAATCATCCACCATAATTCTGCCTTGATCCGGAGCGGTTAATCCGGCCAGAATTTTTAAAAAAGTAGTTTTTCCGGCACCGGATGGACCGGAAATTTTGAGCAGGCTGCCGGTTTTCATCTCCACCAAAACTTTCAATAATTGCTTGCCCTGGTAGCGCGCCAGTTTTTTTTCTATATCGATGGAAATCATTCGGGAAGCGGTTTTGTGGCCAGTTTATTGATGATAAAAACAGCAAGCACCAGCACAAAAGTAATCGTGAGCAAAACCAGCGAATACTGGTTTGCCGTATGATAGTCCATGTTTTCTACCGAATTATAAATGGCGATGGAAGCCACGCGCGTGATGCCCGGAATGTTGCCGCCGATCAACAGCACTACGCCAAATTCGCCCAGCGTATGCGCAAAAGTCATGACTGAAGCGGTTAACAACGAGGCGCGGATATTCGGCAGCAAAACTTTAAAAAAGGTTTCTGCGGATGATTTTCCCATGGTAAAAGAAGCATGCGCGAACGATGGTGGCAATTGCTGCAAAGCGGATTTTACAGGACTGACCATAAACGGCAAACTATAAATTACGGAAGCCAGCACCAATCCTTCAAACGAAAAAACCAGCTGTACATTGAAGTGCTGCAACAACCATCGGCCCAAACCTTGCTGCGGACTAAAAGCTAACAACAAATAAAAACCCAATACGGATGGTGGCAAAACCAGCGGCATTGTAAAAATAGCTTCTAAAATTACCTTCAAAAAAGAATGACCTTTGGAAAGCCAGTAAGCCAGTGGCAAACTAAACGCCAGCAAAATTGCCGTGCTGATGAAAGCAAGTTTTAAGGTGAGGTAGATGGGTTGCCAGTCTGTCAAGGTTTTAGAGTTTTGTTGATGCTGTTTTTATCGGGTATTTTTAATTACCGGTAACCATACTTTTTCAAAATGTTTTTAGCTGCTGCACTTTGCATGTATTTGAAAAACTGTGCTGCCTTCGGGTTTTTCTCAGCGTGTTTTAGAATAACCATGGCTTGCTGAATGGGTTGATAATCTGAAGCTGAAATCCGTTTCCAGTACAATTTTTGTTTGCCGGCAACGTCTGCAATCAAGGCTTCAGTAGTAAAACCAACTTCGGCTACGCCAGTGGTTATGTAGATGTTTATCTGCGAAATACTCTCGCCATAAACAACTTTGGATTGCACTTTTTGCAGCAGATTTTTTCGCACCAAAACTTCCTTCGTTGCTTTGCCATAAGGCGCGGTTTCCGGATTGGCTATGGCAATTTTTTTAATAGGATTACTTTGTAAAAGTGCTTCCCAATTATCGAGTTTCAGGTTTTGATTACTGCAAATAATTAAACTTCCCAAAGCATAAATTACTGGCTTTGAAGTTGTAAAGCCAGCTTGGCTCAACTGTTCGGGGAAGTTCATATCCGCAGAAAGAAAAACATCAAAAGGCGCGCCGTTTTTGATCTGGTTGGTCAGGTTGCCGGAAGCACCGATAATTGGTTCAATCTTAATTTTTGTTTTTTGCTCAAAATCTGACTGCAAAACTTTGATTACACCTTGTAAATTAGCAGCTGTGGCAACTTTTAAACTTTGCGCGAAACACAAAACCGGCAGCAGGAGCAAAGCCACAACAGATGCTGTTTTTAGCAGGTATTTTTTGGTATCGAAATCGTTTTTGTTCATTTTTTTATGCTGATTAAAATAGCGGAATTTATTAACCTTCACCCTAAAAGGCAACGATTTTAAATTTCGATAAAAATCAGAATTTTCTGGCTTAAAAAATATCTTTGCAGCACATGGCGTATAAGTTTGTGGATAATTACCGGGAAAAAGGGGCGAGGAAGCAGTTGGTGCGGTTTCTGGAAGATGTGAAAAAGATAGGCGACAAGCGGGTGCTGGATGCAATGGCGAAAGTGCCGCGGCATTTTTTTTTCGACGAAACGTTTTGGGCGCAGGCGTATAAAGATATTGCTTTCCCGATTGGTGATGGGCAAACGATTTCACAGCCTTATACCGTGGCTTATCAAACCGAATTGCTGCATATTCAAAAAGGTAATAAAGTGCTGGAAATTGGCACCGGTTCGGGTTACCAAACCTGTATTTTGCTGGAACTCGGAGCCGAAGTCTTTACCATCGAGCGCCAGGAAAAACTGTACGAACGAACCTGTAAAGTGCTTCCGTTTCTGGGTTATAATGCGCATTTTTTCTGCGGAGATGGTTCCAACGGCATTCCGGAAAACGCGCCTTACGATAAAATTCTGGTAACGGCCGGTGCTCCTTTTATCCCCGAAATTTTATTGAAACAGCTTAAAATCGGTGGTTTGCTGGTGATTCCGGTTGGAGATGAAAAATCACAACTAATGACTACGATCCTCCGCGTAGCAGAAAACGATTACGAAAAAGTGAGTCTGGATACGTTCAGGTTTGTTCCGCTGGTTGGTGATCAGGCGTGGAGTTGAAGGAAGCTGTTAGCTGTCAGCAATCAGCAAAGTTGCAGACCTTACAGGCAACTGATTACTGACAGCTAAAAGCTGAGCGCTTCTTCCTACCTTTTCATCACCCGATCCATTTCAATTTTAGAATCGCGTTCTTTCATACTTTCGCGCTTATCAAAGGTTTTTTTACCTTGGGCGAGGCCGATTTCTACCTTGGCAAAACCGCGTGCGCTAACAAAAATGGTCAACGGAACGATGGTAAAACCTTTTTCTTCCGTGCGCGATTTCAGCTTTTTCAGTTCTTTTTTCTGCAACAACAAAACCCGGTCGCGCTTGGCTTCGTGGTTGTAAAACGAGCCGTGCGTGTATTCCGAAATGTGCAGGTTGCGGATGTACAGATTGCCATCGATGAACGTGCAGAAGGAATCGGTAAGATTGGCTTTTCCCTGCCGGATTGACTTAATCTCTGTGCCCAGCAATTTGATGCCGGCCACAAACTTATCATCAATTAAAAAATCAAAATAAGCCCTTTTATTTTTGATATGTATTTGTTGTTCTTTTTCTTCTTTCATGATTTGATCTACCTTTTTTGATCTGCTGATGCTGTTTTTATCGCCTAAATTTTACTGCACAATCAGCACCGGAACCTTTACTTTGTGCCGAACAGAATTTACCGTGGTGCCAAAGATAATATCTTTAAAAGCTTTATGGCCATGCGCGCCCATCACCAACAGTTCCAGGTTTTTTTCGTTCACTACATTAGCAATCGCTTTGGAAACTTTGCCGTAACCCACATCATAAAACGAACGGTAACCTAATTCGGTTAATCGCTGCTGATATTTTTGCAGATTTTCGCGGTCGCTTTGCGTTTCCAAATCGTTTACTGCTGCGCCATGATAATTGGCTGCAGCGGTTTCTACTACGTGCATTAAATAATATTCCGCCAGTTTGCCGCCCTGCATCAGCGCGTGGCGGATGGTATCGCGATCATGTTCGGAAAAATCTACCGCAATACCAATTTTTTTCAGGATAATAGGTGAAACTGTATCAATTTCCAAAGCCGAACCGTGCGGAATTTTACGATGTTCGTTTTCTGAATGCGCAAAAACAGGCTTAAAAAACACGTATAAAAGAAGTATGGCGATGGCCAGCGCAACCGGAATAGTAGTAAAATGTATAAGCGTTTGATGCTGCGGAGAAGCTTTTGACCAATCTGCAATTTGCTCTACAACCAGTTTTGCATTCAACCCAACAATTACAATGGCTGCGGCCCAGGCGGTAATTTTCAGCCATAAACTATTAGCAAAAACGCCCATTTTTTCTTTATCCGAAGTGAAATGGATTAACGGAATCACCGCAAAACCTAATTGCAAACTCAATATCACCTGACTAAAAACCAGCAAGCTGCCCAACGCGCGTTCGCCCGAATAAAGGATGGTAAAAAAAGCAGGAATAATGGCCAGCAAGCGCGTAATCATTCGCCGCAACCAGGGCTGAATACGCAAATTGATGTGTCCTTCCATGATAATTTGTCCGGCCAGCGTGCCGGTAACGGTAGAACTTTGTCCGGCCGCAATCAGCGCAATCGCAAACAGCGCCGGAGCGAGCGAACCGAAAATATGCTGTAATAATTTGTGCGCATCCTGTATTTCGGCCACCTGATGATAACCGTTTCGGAAAAAAGCCGCCGCCGCCAGAATCAAAATGGCCATGTTCACAAAAAAAGCAAGGTTTAGGGCGATGCTTGTATCAAAAAGGTTCATTTTGATGGATTCGCCGATGCCAGCTTCCGTACGTTCAATTTTACGGGTTTGTACCAGCGATGAATGCAGGTACAGATTGTGCGGCATCACGGTTGCTCCAATAATTCCGATGGCGATGTACAGTGCGCTGCCATCTAAATTATGCGGAATCAGGCCCAAACCAACCTGTTTAAAGTCTGGTTCTACAATAAACATCTCCACCAAAAATGAAAATCCGACGATAAAAACCATCGAAATAATAAAGCCTTCCAGATGGCGCATGCCTTTATTCAGCAAAAAAAGCAGCAAAATGGTATCTAAAAGCGTAACCGAAATTCCCCAGATCAGCGGCAGATGAAACAGCAGCTGCAAACCGATGGCCATACCAATTACTTCGGCCAGATCGCAGGCAATAATGGCAATCTGCGCCAGAATAAACAGCCAAAAATTGACGAATTTATTGTAATGCTGCCGCGATGCCTGCGCCAAATCCAAACCTTGCACAATGCCCAGCCGCGTGGCCAACGCCTGCAATAAAAGCGCAATTAAGTTGGATAAAAGCAGCACCCAGATTAATTTATAGCCAAACTGACTGCCGGCAGCCAAATCTGTTGCCCAGTTTCCGGGATCCATGTAGCCAACGCTAACCATATAAGCCGGACCGAGAAATGATAAAATCCGTTTCCAGCCAACTTTTCCGGAGGTGTTTACCGAGCCATGAACTTCGGCCAGTGATTCACTATTATTCATGATTGATCAGTATATTTTTTGCAGCTTCTTTGCTGATGTTAATTTTTTCGCTGTTTTCTAAGCGGATAATCACCGTTTCATCAAAAGCAATAATTTCCTCGACACAAATTTTTCGTCCGATTTTTAAGTTCATTTTTTCCAGATATTGCAGGAAAAGTGACGAATGTTCTTTCACACCCGAAACTGTTCCGCTTTCACCGGAAATTAAATTTGATACTGTTTTTACCGAACACTTTTTGAGCTGTCCGTTCTGATCCGGAATTGGGTCGCCGTGCGGATCGTAAGCCGGAAATTTTAGAAATTCATCCAAACGGTTAATTAGTTTTGTGGATTGAACATGCTCCAGTTGTTCGGCCAGTTCGTGTACTTCATCCCAACCAAAAGCCAGTTTCTCCACCAAAAAAAACTCCCATAAACGATGTTTGCGGATAATTTTAAGCGCAATATTTTCTCCGGTTTTGGTTAATGAAACGCCTTGATAACGCGCATAATTAACCAGGTTTTTGGCTGAAAGTTTTTTGATCATATCCGTAACAGAAGCGGCTTTGGTGTTCAAAACCGAAGCAATCTGGTTGGTATTCACCATTTTGATGTTTTCTGCAGACAAATGAAAAATCGCTTTCAGGTAATTTTCCTCGGTAAAAGAAGTATCCATTTTTGAAAAGCCTAATTATAAATTTAGACTTATCTAAAAATAACAAAAGTTATTTGATTTTGCTTGCCGTATTTTTAGATAAATTTGCCTCAACAGAAAAACCCGTTATCATGGCAATTGAATTAGATAAAATTGATTTGCAGATCCTGAAAATGTTGCAGCAAAACGGCCGCATTACCAATCTGCAATTGTCCAACGAAATCGGATTATCACCCGCGCCAACGCTTGAACGTGTGCGAAAACTGGAAAACTCGGGTTATATTTTGAGTTATCATGCGTTGGTTGACGAGGAAAAGCTGGGTTTGGGCATCAAAACATTCATCCAGGTTTCGCTGGATTTTCATAAAAACAACACGATCCAAACGTTTTTAGATGAGATTCAGGAAATCAAAGAAATTACAGAATGCCACCACGTAACCGGCCAGTGTGATTTTTTGCTGAAGGTTTATGTAAAAGATATTAAATCGTACGAGCAGCTGATTATGCAGAAAATCAGCCGGATTACGGTGGTAAAAACTTTCCAGACGATGATCATCATGTCAACCAATAAAAAAGAACCAACTGTGCCGCTGGAATATTAATTCTACAAATCATTTTAAACTCCTTTTAATCTTCTCCAAAACAAATAAAAGCTGATGCTTCTTTTATCCCTATAAAAACAGCAACATGGAATATAGAAGATTAGGAAAATCGGGTTTGCAGGTAAGTGCTTTTTCTTTGGGAAGCTGGCTTACTTTCGGCAATCAGATCAGCGATCAAACAGCAGACGAACTGATGAGCCTGGCTTACGAGCAAGGCGTAAACTTTTTTGATAACGCCGAAGGTTACGCGGGCGGAAAATCGGAAACGGTGATGGGCAATATCCTGAAAAGTAAAAACTGGGACCGTGATTCGTACATCGTTTCCAGTAAAGTATTTTTTGGTGCGGAGAAGAAAGGACCGAACCGAATTGGCTTGTCGCGCAAACATGTGATCGAAGCTTGTCATGCCGCAATAAAACGGCTGCAGGTTGATTATCTGGATTTATATTTCTGCCATCGCCCGGATAAAAATACGCCGATTGAAGAAACGGTTTGGGCGATGAATACTTTGTTGCAACAAGGCAAAATTTTGTATTGGGGAACATCAGAATGGAGCGGCGTAGAAATTATGGAAGCCATCCGCGTAGCTAAAGAAAACCATTTGATTGGCCCAACGATGGAGCAGCCGCAATACAATTTGTTTGAGCGCAACAAACTGGAAGATGAATACCAATTGCTTTTCCGCGATTATGGTTTGGGCACAACGATCTGGTCGCCTTTGGCTTCCGGACTTTTATCCGGCAAATACAACGATGCCGACCCAAAAGATACGCGTTTAACGATGGAAAGTTTAGGCTGGTTAAAAGACAGAACTTTAGCCGAAGACCGTCTGAAAAAAGTGCAGGAATTAAAAATGGTTGCCGATGAATTGCAAACTTCGATGGCTAAATTGAGTTTGGCTTGGTGCCTTAAAAATCCAAACGTAAGTACGGTAATTTTAGGCGCATCCAAAGTGGAACAATTAAAAGAAAACCTAACCGCGTTAGAAGTTGTGCCTTTGTTAACACCAGAAGTTTTGAAAAAGATAGAAGGTATTGTTGGAACGAAACCTGAAGTTGGAGAGTTTTAGATTTTGATTTTTAGGTGGTAAAAGAAGCATTAGGCATTTGGTTTGGTGCTTCTTTTATCAGCTAAAAATCATTATGCTTGTATCAATGTTGTGGATAGCTGGAAAATCAGAAAAATCTATTAGAGCCTGTTTAAATTTTGTTGAGTAATAGTTTTATAGCGGATAGTTTGACCATTTCTTCTGATGTTTCCATCAGCAGTTCATAGTTTCTGCATAGCCTGCGGTCGTTATCGAACCAGGCAAAGGTTCGCTCCACGACCCATCTTTTGTGAACCGGTTCAAAACCTTATGTTTCTGTCAGAACGCATCACGATTTGTA
>JBPBQN010000187.1:0-10316 GCA_050954865.1 Janthinobacterium lividum
GAAAGGCGAATTTGCCGGAATATTGGCAATTACGCCAGTAACTTTTAACAAAGCGTTTTTATTGAAAGTCAGCATTTTGCCAATCGGATCTTCTGTTCCGAAATATTTCTGAGCCATTTCCTCCGTAATTACAACCGTGTTTGCCTGTTGCAATGCTGTTTTTACATCACCTTTTACAAACGGCAGGGTAAAAACATCAAAAAAATTAGCATCTACAAAAGCCAGCTGATCGGTTTTGAAAGTTTTATTTTGATAGGTAACCGTTGGTGTACCGTCAACATGTAGCCTTGTGGCTTCTTCCACTTCCGGATAATCGTTTTTGATGGTTTGTGCTACCGGCGGCATCACATTAGATTCAAATATTTTTCCGCCATTGATGTTCGCTTTAAAAACCACCCGTACAATCTGATCAGCTTTGGTGTTAAAACGATCAAAACTTAATTCGTCCTGCACAAAAAGCATGATCACGAAGCAAACAGCAATGCCCACAGAAAGCCCAAGCAAGTTAATGGTCGAAAAACTTTTGTTTTTCCAAAGATTTCTGAAAGCAATTTTGATATAGTTTTTAAGCATGATGTTTAGGTTTTAGCTATTAGCAATCCGCTGTTAGCAATGTATAAAGGTTATATTGATACTGTTTTTATCGATGTTTTTTTGGAGCTTTTAGCAGTTAGCTTTTGCAAATTTGAAACTGGTTTTCGAAGTTTTCAGTTCGGTTGGTATTCAGCTGATTGCTAAAAGCTGATTGCTAGTGGCTTTCCTCATTCACTTCGCAAACTTTTCACCGGATTGGCCAATGCTGCTTTTACCGCCTGAAAACTGACGGTTGCCAAAGCAATTACCAAAGCAATCAGCGAGGATAAAGCAAAAATCCACCAGCTGATTTCAATGCGGTAAGCAAAACTTTGCAGCCAGTTGTGCATCACCCACCAGGCAACCGGAAAAGCCAACACGCTGGCCAGTAAAATCAGTTTTACAAAATCTTTAGAAACCAAAACTACAATGTTTGAAATACTGGAACCCAACACTTTGCGAATTCCAATTTCTTTAGTGCGCTGTACCATCACAATCATCGCCATGGCCAGCAAACCGATGCAGGAAATCAGGATGGCCAAAACTGCTCCGCTGATAAACATATTGCTTAAACTGCGCTCGCTGCGGTATTGTCTTTCGGTGTTTTCGCTCAGCCAGGAACCTTGAAAATCAGCATTTGGATATAATTCTTTCCATGCTGTTTTTACTTGGTTAAATGTTTGCACGAGGTTTTGTGAGTTTACGCGGATAAAAATATATTCAATCGGTTTATCTGCATCCAGCACCAAACTTAACGGCTCGATATTTTCATGCAGCGATCGGAAATTGTAATCTTTAATAATCCCGATGATTTGCATCGGATGTTCATTGCCATCAACTGGCAAAAACTCACCAAGCATGTTTTTACCACCTAATTGTTTGGCCATCTGCTCGTTAATTACCAACGCATTGGTATCGGTTGAAAAGCTTTTTGAAAAATCCCGTCCTTGCAACAACTTGATGTCCAGTGTTTTTAAATAAACATAATCTACCTGTTGCATGTTGGTCGAAATATTATGTCCCTGATAATCAAAAGAAATAGACTGCGAAGAGCGATGCCCATCACTTCCAACGCCTAAATTATTGTGTGAACCCGTGATACCAACAATACCTGGCTGAGTGCTTAATTTATTCCGCAATAATTGTAAAGCCTGATGCCCGGCAATATTTCCGTTTTTTTGATCGGTTCCGGCTAGCATTGCATCTGCCGTTAGCGGAATGCTGATCACTTCGGTACGGTTAAAACCTAATGGAATATTTTGTACGTAATGTAATTGTTTCCAGGTTATTAAAGTACAGATAATCAGTAAGTTAGAAAGTGAAAACTGAATTACTAACAAAATATTTCTTACCTGACTTGGTTTGCTGGTGTTTACATTTCCTTTTAAAACCTGAACCGTTTTATAGCGCAGCATGAGCCAGGCCGGATAAAAGCCGGAAATTAAAGTAATGCTGATGAACAACATTGTTGCAATAAAAAATTCTTTGGGTTGAAGTAATGTGCCGATTGCAATATGGCTTTTAAACATCAGTTTAAAACCTGGCAAAAGCAGGGAAGAAATGAGTAATCCAATCACCAAAGCAATTAGGCAAATCAAGGCCGTTTCCATACAAAACTGCGCAACCAGCTGTAATTTGCCTGCGCCTAAAGTTTTGCGGACGCCAATTTCTCGTGCACGGTTAAAGGCGCGTGCAATATTCAGGTTGATGAAATTGATGCAGGCAATCAGCAAAATAAAAACACTGATTGCCAGCAAAATCATGACGTAGGATTTGCTAACCGAGCGAAAATCCAAACCGCTGACTTCTGTATTGAAATGAATGTCTTTTAATGGCAATAGGTTGATGGTAAAAACCTGTCCGTTCGCATCCGCATGCGCGCCATCACGTTTTAAATCCTGAATATTTTTTTTAAAATGATTGCTGGCAAAAGGAATTAGTTTCTGCTCAAAAGCGGCTGCATCCGTTCCATCTTTCAATTGCACATAAACAGAGTGGTTGCCGCGGTCCCATTTATCTAAATTTAATTGATAATCACGGTAGTTTTCAAACCGAATAAATACATCAAATTGCAAACTGGAGTTCCAGGGCATTTCTTCCGTAACGGCACTCACCGTAAAATTCTCAAAACCACTGCCGTTAAAATTTAGTTCGATGGTTTTGCCAATCGGATTTTCATGACCAAAAATAGCTTCTGCGGTTGGTTTGTTTAGCACCACATCGTGCTGATCGTGCAGCACGGTTTGTAAATTACCTTGCAGCAGTTTTATAGCAAATATTTTGGTAAAATCCTGATCCACAAAATTAACCGAACGATCAATTTCCTTGTTTTTATACCGGATCAGTGCACCACCGTTTCCGATTCTCGAAATCAGTTTTACCGCCGGATATTCAGCTTTTAGCGCAGGCATAAGCGGCTCTGGCATTGGCGTATCTTTGCTGGTGGCATTGGCCTGATGCGTGGTAAAATAAACCTGATAAATATTGTTGCGGTTTGGGTTGAATTGATCGAAAGAAAACTCAAAATCTACCGTTAAAAGAAGCATCACGCAAGCCGCAACAGCCACACTCAACCCAACGATGTTAATCAGGTTGAAAATCTTACCTTTCAACAAATTTCTCCAGGCAATTTTAATATTGTTTTTAAACATAGCAATTAGCTTTTAGCTGCCAGCATTCAGTAATCAGCTTTTGTAAAATTTATAATCAATTCAAATACAGTTATTTAGCTGAGCGCTAAATACTGAAAGCTTTTCGCTTATTTTCCCGTAGTGTGCGGCGCAGGCGGAGCAGGCGGCGGCACAATTCCTAAAGAATCGGTTACATTTTTTACCAAAGCATCTTTTTGCTTTTTGCTGAGGCCAATCACCTGAAATGTATGATCGTAATATAGTTTTTTTCCTTTTTGATTACTGCTGATCGTCAGGTGCAAAGTTTTGCCGTCGTCCTTAACAGATTGCTTGGTATCTGCATAAGTAGTTTTGGTTTGCGCCGAAGCACACCAAGAAATTGTTGATAAAAGAAGTATGGCCAGTGTTTTCATGTTTTTGTTTTTTAAGCAGAATAATCAAATTTGTGCCGATTGCATAAAATACTGATTATCTATTATTTATCTTGAAATATTCGAGGTTTGTTGTTCGGTAATGATACACTTCCTGTGCTTTTTTGATACAGAAAATTAGGTGGTAAAAACAGTATCGATGTTATGTTTTTCATTTGAAAATAAACATTACTGCTGTTCTGCAATTATTAAAATAGTATTTATCAATTTAATATATAATCTTAATTATGGAAAAATTAACCGGAAAAACAGCACTTGTTACAGGTTCAGATTCTGGCATCGGACAGGCAATTGCCATAGCGTTTGCCAAAGAAGGTGCAGATGTAATTATTACTTATCATAACGACCAGGAAGGTGCCGAAAAAACGTTAGCGCAGGTTAAACAAGCCGGACGAAAAGGTTTGGTGTTGCAGGCTGATGTAAGCGATGAACAAAGCGTTGCACAACTCTTTGAAAAAGTATTACAGGAATTTAAAACTCTGGATATTTTGGTGAATGATGCAGGCGTAAGCGGTTCAAACACGCCGGTAGCAGAAATGGAAACCAAAGATTTTGATAAAACCATTCGCACCAATTTATACGGCCCGTTTTTTTGCAGCCGCGCATTTTTAAAACATCGGCTAAAAAATGGTGGCAAAGGTAAAATCATCAATATTAGTTCGATACATGAAGAAGTAGTATCTGCGGAAACGTCAGATTATTGTGCATCCAAAGGTGGATTGAGGAACTTTATGAGAGCTTTGGCTTTGGAAGTTGCCGAGCAAGGCATCAACGTAAATAATATTGCGCCCGGCATGATTTTAACACCGATGAACCAGAAAGCCATGGATGACCCGAAATTTCGTGAAGAAAAAGAACAAAAAATCCCGATGAAAAGAGCAGGCCAACCAGAAGAAATTGCATATGTAGCTGTTTTTTTAGCTTCTGCCGATGCGGATTATGTTACCGGTTCTACCTATGCCATGGACGGTGGTTTTATGCGCATGTTAGGACAAGGCGCATAGTTTTCAGTTTTCAGCAATCAGCATTTTGTATAGTTTATATTAGGTGCATTAACTCGATCATCAAACTGATTGCTGAAAGCTGATTGCTAACAGCTTAAAAATCACCTAATTTTCTACGTCAATTCCACCAATACTGGTAGATACGGAAACCGGAATGCCACCGCCGTTCAACTTGCCAATCATCCGTGTTTTATCTTTTTCACCGTCAAAATTGCCGTTGAAACTGGCGTTGATGCGGCTGCCGTGTAAATCCAGGTTTAAACCTTTACCGCTTGGCAACTGCAACTCAACATGGCCAACGCTGCCGTTAATCTTTACATATTTGCCCAGTTCCTTCATCTGTACGTGGATGCTGCCCGCGCTGGTAGAAGTTTCCAAACTGCAAGCCATATCCATCAAATTGATGCTGCCACCGGAAGTGCCAGTAATCAATTCGCCCGAAATATGATCGCCATGAATACTACCGCCGCTGGTTCGGGCATTGATGGTTCCGTTTAAGTTATTCAGGTTCAAACTGCCGCCGGAAGTAGTCAGGCTGATGTTTCCTTTACAATTTTCGGCGGTAATGCTGCCTCCACTGGTTCTTAAATCCAGGTTATTTTGCGAGTTGCTTACGCTGATGGAACCGCCGGAAGTTCGCCCTTTAACATTACCCGAAAGCTGATCAATTGTTAAACTGCCGCCGCTTGTGGTAAAATCTTCTTCGCCGCTCAGGTTCGATAAATTGATGCTTCCGCCGCTGGTGCTGGAATTGGAAGATGCTGTTTTTGGCACATAAATTTTAAAGGAAATATTCAGTGATCTTTTCCAGTTGAAGTTTGATTTTGGTTTAGCCGAAACTTCCAGCTCCGTGCCGTTCATCGAAACATCCAGCGTATAATCCTGCATCCGCTGTGTGATTTCTTCTTTAGAAATGGTTTCGCCATTGTTATTATTCGGGTTGACGTAAACTTCCACATGCGAGTTTGCATCATTTCCTCCGGTGACGGTAATGCTGCCACCCGAAGTTTTAACGTTCACATTTTTAATAGAAGCGTTAGCGAAAGATTTGTTAAGATATGGCTGCTGATCAAAGTTTTGTGCCGAAGCAATTAATCCCTGGCTCAGCAGCAATAAAAAAAGACTGGTTTTAAATGTTTTCATATGGTTTTGGTTTTAGAACTTTGGTTTGGAGGAAATCACCATGATCCTCTCCCGGAGGAGAGGATTTCCGGCTTCATTTAACATCTAACTCATAAAGAACGACAACTTGCCATTGCGTTTTTACAACTGCATGTACAGTACCAAAACTGTAAGCAACTGATGAGCAATAGCTTATTGTTTAGGATAGACGACGGCTGTTCGGTATTGTTACAAAATTTGTTCGTTTTTGAAACGGATAATTTAATTTCATCTATTCGCTTCTCAAACTCTTCACCGGATTAGCCAATGCTGCTTTTATCGCCTGAAAACTGATGGTAAAAAGAGCAATTGTTATAGCTGTTAATCCTGCCGAAACAAATATCCACCAGCTGATGCCAATGCGATACTGGTAATTTTGAAGCCATTTATCCATTGCCCACCAGGCAGCCGGGAAGGCAACCAAACAGGAAATCGCCACCAGTTGTAAAAAATCTTTCGATAATAAGGCGGTAATTCCGGAAACGCTCGCACCTAAAACCTTGCGGATACCGATCTCTTTTTTTCGCCGTTCTGCTGTGTAGGCAGCCAGTCCGAACAAGCCTAAACAGGAAATTAGAACAGCTAATACAGCAAAAACGCGTGATAATTTGCTGATCAACTGCTCATTCAAAAATAGGCGGTTAAAAATATCATCCACAAATTTGTACTCAAAAGGAAAGGCCGGATTATTCTTTTTGATAATGGTTTCAATCTTTGCTAAAGCCTGCTCTATGTTGGCGTTTGGTTTAATCCGCAGGTATAATTTGTTGCCATGATCTGGAGACACAGGGCTAAAAAGAACAGGAACAGGCTGTCCGTACATATTACCATAAACATAATCACGCACCACGCCAATAACCGTATAAAAATCTGGGTTTTTACTGCTGCTACTCCAAATTTGTTTACCAATGGCACTACCTTTTCCCATCAAATTAGCCATTGATTGGGTAATAATCACGTTGCTGTTTTTGGAGGTGACCGAATCCGTACCGATGAAATTTCGCCCATCAATCACTTTTAAACCGGTTGTCTGCACAAAATCGGGCGTTACATTACGATTGGAAATTAAAATTTGCGTTCCAGGAGCTTTGCCCTCCCAAGTATAATCTCCTGTGTTGTTACCGCCAAACAAAATGGTATGATCTGCCATCGCCATATTTTCGATCACGCCCGTTCCTAATAAGTCCTGCTGCATCCCCGTGTAATATTTAGAAACATCGCCCTGCATATCGGCTTCAATCAGGTTGTTTTTGCTAAAACCTAAGTCGCGATTTTTAACGTGCTGGATTTGCTGAAAAACGATGATCGTACAGATAATCAAGATGATGGAAATGCTAAACTGCATCACCACCAAGCTTTTCCTAGTAAAGTTGGCAGGCAATTCCAATTGCTAAACCAAAAATGTTGAGAAAGCTGTACGTTTTGTTCTTCCACAAATTGCGGAAAGTGGTTTTGAAAAAGTTTCTGAGCATAAATTTTAGTTTTTAGTTATTAGCAAATTCAGGGTTTTCTGTTGGTGCTGTTTTTATCCATGTTTTTTAGGATAACCGATCACAAATTGTTAATCTTGTATAGATTGCTGATTCATCACCAGCCATTCTATTTATCATTTAACTGATTGCTAAAAGCCTCCTTCCTCACACCAACAAATTTTCCGTCACCGTTTGCCCATCCAACATCCGGATAATACGATGACTGTATCGCGCATCATGTTCTGAGTGCGTTACCATTACAATTGTGGTACCTTGCTCGTTAAGCTCAGTTAGCAGTTGCATTACTTCATTTCCGTTGGAGGAATCCAGGTTTCCAGTTGGCTCATCGGCCAGAATCAATTTCGGATTGTTTACTACGGCACGCGCCACGGCAACGCGTTGCTGCTGTCCGCCCGAAAGCTGCTGCGGGAAGTGGTTGCGCCGGTGCATAATTTGCATTTTATCCAGCACCACATCAACCCGTTTTTTACGATCGGCACCATCCACGCCCAAGTAAATCAGCGGAAGTTCTACATTTTCAAAAACCGTCAGTTCATCAATCAAATTGAAACTCTGGAATACGAAACCAATGTTCCGTTTGCGCAAATCAGAGCGTTTCCGTTCGTTAAAACCGGCAACTTCAATTCCATTAAACATAAAACTGCCACCATCTGGATCATCTAACAATCCCAAAATGTTTAGTAAAGTAGATTTCCCGCAGCCCGAGGGACCCATTACAGCTACAAATTCGCCGTCGTTTACATGGATGGTTAGTTTGTTCAGGGCAGACGTTTCAATGTCTTCAGTACGGTAGATTTTTTCGAGGTCGGTTATTTTTATCATGATAGAGCTTTTAGCTATTAGCCCTCAGCAATCAGCTTTGGTATAGCGGTTTAAATTCTAATATTAGCTTTTAGTTCTCAGCTGCCAGCTTTCAGTTTAAATAATGAATTAATATATAATTATTAACTATAAAGTAATATATTAAAAAATGAGAAATTTTAAAAGTTGATGATTTGGGAAAAGAGCCATTGTTTAAGAATTAAAATTTATACAATTACACAATCATTTCCAAAGCAGGAACTATATGGTTTAACATCTCAAATGCGGCGGTCTGCTGCCTCTGTTCCAACTAATATTGCAGAAGGTTGTGGCAGAGATTCGATTCCTGAGTTGAAACGATTTTTGACAATTGCATCTGGCTCTTTGGCTGAACTTCATTATCAACTAATTTTAAGTAATGATTTAAACTATATAACACCTGCAATTTTTGAAGAACTTATCGATGAAGCAACACAAATCAAAAAAATGCTTTATACCTATTCGGAAAAACTGTTAACTAATAGCCTTTAGCAATCAGCATTTAGCATCTCCATACAAGAAGCTGATTGCTAATTGCTGAAAGCTACTTGCTTAAAACCAGCTCCTGCATATTCCCATAATTTTCATAACTGCTCGTAACTACCTTATCTCCAGGTTTTAAACCTTGTAAAATCTCGTAATAATCCGGGTTTTGTCGGCCTAATTGTACATCAACTTTATAAGCGGTTTTGCCGTCTTCACTTACTTTAAAAATCCAGTTGCCGCCAGTTTGCTGGTAAAAACCGCCTTTTGCCAGCAACAAAGCTTTGGTTTCATCGCCTAAAGCCAAACGGATTTGTAAGGTTTGTCCGCGGCGGATACCTTCCGGAACTTTTCCTACAAATTCCATATCTACCTGAAAACGACCGTTGGTAACCTGTGTAAAAACTTTTCTGATTTTCAATTTATAGGTTTTGTCGGAAAAATCGAAATCGCCTGTTAAACCGGTGAAAATGCGCGAAATATAATGTTCATCCACATCAACCCGAACTTTAAATCCGCTTAAAACATCAATCTGGCCCAATCGCTCGCCCTGATGTTTGTTTTGTCCAACTTCTGCATCCATCGAAGTCAGCTCACCATCAACCGGCGCGCGCACAATCAAATCGCCAACTTTTTGCCGCATCACGGCCAGCGCGTTTTGTGTACGATCATAAGATTGCTTGGCCTGATCCAGTTCCTGTTTGGTAGAAACCGAATCCTGTTTCAAAATCTGCTGCGTTAACTTTTTGCGTTTCACCTGATAATCATAAGCGATGGAAGACTGCCTGAACTCCTGCAAACCAATCGCTTTTTGTTCATATAAGTGCTTGTTTAACAGATACAAACGTTCAGCTTCCTTAAACGCATTGTCCACATCCGCCATCTGATTGAGCTTGCTAATGGTGTTTTGCTGCGCCGCATTTCTCGAAATTTGCATCTGCGTCAATAAATTAAAAACCGAGGTTTCCTGGTTCACCAAACTCAGTTCCAGATCGGTGTTGGCCAGTTTCATAATCGGGTCGCCTTTTTTCATGATTGTGCCATCTTCCACAAACTTCTGATCAACACGGCCGCCTTCGTTCGCATCCAAATAAATTGTGGTAATCGGCATCACTACGCCGTTTACCGGAATAAACTCTTGGAACGGACCATTTTTTACTTCGCTGATGGTAATTCGTTCAGTATCAACATTTAATTTAGATTTACCGGAAGTAAAATAATAACTGCTGCCGATCAGCAGCACAAGTGTTGTAATACCGCCGATGGTTAAAATTCGTTTGGTTGTCCACTTTTTTCGCTCGATAACTCTATCCACAATGCTGTTTTTATAAGGTATTTTTTGGTGTTGCTGTCTTTGCAAATGCTATATGAAAACCTGTGCCACATCCTGCAACTAATTGAAATACAAAATTTTAGGAGATAAAAACAGTATGGCTTTGTGCGTTTGCATTACAAATAGTGTTCGGTAATGATACAGCAAGATATAGTTTTGAAGGTAGATTTGATTGTCCGAAAACGAACAACATTTGTCCGCTGGCGAACAATTAAAGTTGATTTTTTACCGCAAGATATTGATTGTTAAATATTTAAAATCTTGGTATATAATGTGATTAATTTAATTGTTGGTTTCAACATTCACCCAAAAAACATCGATAAAAACAGTATTGTATAAAATATCCGCTGAAAGCTGATCATCAATAG
>JBPBQN010000188.1:0-10158 GCA_050954865.1 Janthinobacterium lividum
AATCGGAGCGTATGTTTCGGGTTGGGGAATGACGATTACTACGGCTCCGGTTATTGGTTTTATTTGTGGAACTGTAATGCTGATTGCCTTGATTTTGCAGCGGTTAAAGTTTTCAAAATCATTTATTTCAACCTGAATCAAACTTCTGTAAAAACAAAAATGGCGCAAATTTTAGTTTGCGCCATTTTTATATCGATAAAAGAAGTATGCCAATTAAGCTAATTCTGATTCTACAAAAGCAGAAACCTGATCTTTATCAGCTGTTTCTGCCGATTTAACGGTTTTAATAATCCGTGCAGCAACTTTGTAAGGATCTGCGGCAGAATTTGGACGGCGATCTTCTAAATAACCATTCCAGCCTTTTTCTACCGTAACCAAAGGAATACGGATGGAAGCACCACGATCAGAAATCCCGTAACTGAAATCATAGATCGAAGCAGTTTCATGTTTACCGGTTAAACGCTGCTCGTTATCCGCACCGTAAACTTCAATGTGTTCTCTAACAACCGGACGGAAAGCTTCGCAAATTTTATCGTAAGTTGTTTTATTACCGGCAGTTCTTAAAGCAGTATTCGAGAAGTTAGCGTGCATGCCAGAACCGTTCCAATCCAACGTACCCAGCGGTTTGCAATGCCAGTTGATGGAAACGCCGGATTTTTCACCTAATCTTTCCAGCAAATATCGGGCTATCCAAATTTGATCTCCGGCTTCTTTTGCACCTTTTGCAAAAATCTGAAATTCCCATTGTCCAGCTGCAACTTCTGCATTGATACCTTCAACGTTTAATCCGGCATCCAGGCAAATATCCAAATGCTCTTCCACGATATCTCTGCCAAAAGAGTTTTGTGCACCAACCGAACAGTAATATTGCCCCTGTGGAGCCGGATAACCATTTACCGGGAAGCCAAGCGGTTTGTTAGTTTCAGGATTCCATAAAAAATATTCCTGCTCAAAACCGAACCAAAAATCATTATCGTCATCATTAATTAAAGCACGACCGTTTGATGGATGAGCTTTTCCGTCAGAAGTTAACACTTCACACATTACTAAGTATGCGTCGCGTCTTTCCGGGTCTTTGCAAATAAAAACAGGTTTTAGGATACAATCAGACGAACCGCCCGGAGCTTGTTGGGTTGAAGAACCATCAAAACTCCACATATCACAATCTTCTAATTTACCACTAAAGTTTTTTTCAATTTTGGTTTTACTGCGCAGGCTTTGAGTTGGTTTATAACCATCCAGCCAGATGTATTCAAGTTTTGCTGCCATTTTCGGTTAAGTCTGATATTAATTGATATATTCTGAACCCAAATTTACCATCTAATTAATAATATATTAAATTTATATTAGTTTATTATAAATTTTTAAGAAACTTTATTAAAATCAATGTAATTATTATTGAAATGATCTTTTTAAAGAAGTATATATTGGTTTTTTATTAAAGTCTTAATAAATATATATTTCATATCATATAAAAGCCCTTCTTTAAAGATGTTTTAAATCTTTAAAGAAGGGCTTTTATTAATTTATGCTGATAAAAGAAGTATCTCAGTTTTTACAATTCTTCATCATGCTGACTTTGATCTAAACCAACCAACTCATCATCAAAAGAAACACGTAAAGGTGTAATGGCATTGGTAATACGCAGCAAAATCATCGAACCAACAAATGCAAAAACCGAAACGCCAATTAATGCCAGAATATGCACAAAAAATAAATGTGTTTCACCATAAAAAAGGCCGTTTCCAGTTGTATTACCAGTGTTAACTGCAGTATTTGCAAATACACCGGTTAACAGCATACCAACCATTCCACCAACGCCGTGGCATGGAAACACGTCTAAAGTATCATCAATATTGGTTTTAGAACGCCAGATTACCACTAAATTACTTACTACGGCAGCTATAATACCAATTACCAGCGAATGTGCAACGGTAACATAACCGGCAGCAGGCGTAATGGCTACCAAACCAACAACAGCACCAATACAAGCACCCATTGCAGAAGGTTTTTTTCCGCGAAACATATCAAAAAATATCCATGACATGGCCGCTGCGGCAGAAGCGGTTGTGGTTGTGGCCAAAGCGGTTGCAGCCAAAGCGTTGGCGCCACCGGCAGAACCGGCATTAAAACCAAACCAGCCGAACCACAATAAACCAGTTCCTAAAATAACGTAGGTAATACGGGCAGGAGCATGTTCCTGCAATTTACGCTGTTTTAAATACATGGCAGATGCCAGCGCTGCCCAGCCGGCAGACATGTGCACAACCGTTCCGCCAGCAAAATCAAGCACGCCGGCTTTAAACATAATACCATCCGGATGCCAGGTGGCGTGCGCCAGCGGTGCATAAATAAAGATGATAAAAAGAGCAATAAAAATCAGGTAAGAATTAAAACGGATCCGTTCTGCAAAAGCACCGGTAATTAAAGCAGGCGTTATCACCGCAAATTTAAGCTGAAACATGGCAAATAAAATTAGCGGGACAGTAGGCATTAAACTCCAGCTGCTGTTGCCAAGTGTGCCTTTCATTAAAAAATAGGTAGCCGGATTACCAATAATGCCATGAAAATCATCACCAAAAGCCAAACTAAAGCCAAATAAAACCCAAATAACCGTGATCAAACCCATACAAGCCAAACTTTGTAGCATGGTAGAAATCATGTTTTTTTTGCGCACCATGCCGCCATAAAAAAAGGCTAATCCGGGCGTCATCACTAAAACTAAAGCGGTAGAAATCAAAAGCCAGGCCGTATCGCCGGTATCAATTTTACTGTCTTTTACGGTTGTTAAATGTACAGAACTAAAAACAAGGGCAATCACCATTACAATTAGCAGTAGAACAAATGGTAACGTTTTTTTCATTATTGATTATAAATTATAAACTTTTCGCTGCAATCTATCATAAATTAAACAAAATTTTAAATTTTTATTGGTAAAAAATTCGTTTCAGATCATTCGCTTCATTTTGTAACAGGTATAACTGATGAAAGTATAAATATCAGGCTTCAAAAAAGCGTTATTTTGAAAATATTGAAATTGGCCAAGTTGTATTGTTAAATTTCCTTAAAAGCATCACAAAATTTTATGCTTTATGTTGAAGCTTGTATGTTGAAAAAAACACTGATAAAAAAAGCATTCGTTTTTCCATTTTGGCTGATCGTTTTAACAGCATGTTCTCAACCTAAATCGGCGCAGCAAAATCAGGTTTACACGTACAAAGCGGCAGATGCAGACGGAACCGGGAAAGTGTATTTCGGCAGAGAAATTGCCACCGTAATGGGCTCGGCCGGCGCAGACTGGCTGGAACGAAACAATCGAAATCAGGAGGAAAACACAGAGCTGGCCATCAGTAAAATCCCCTTAAAAACCAATTCTGTGGTGGCTGATATTGGTGCCGGAACCGGTTATTACACTTTCCGGATTGCCAAAAAAATACCTCAGGGGAAAGTTTTTGCGGTAGATGTGCAGGATGAGTTTATCACTTACCTCAACCAAAAGAAAAAAGAACTGAGCCAGCAAAACGTACAGGTGATAAAAGGCACGGAAACTTCAACTAATTTACCGGAAAATGCTGTTGATCTGGCATTTATGGTTGATGTTTATCATGAATTACTTTTTCCGCACGAAGTTTTGCAATCGCTGCGCAAAGCTTTAAAACCTGGAGGAAAGTTACTTTTGCTGGAATATCGGGCAGAAGATCCGGCGATTGAGATTAAAGAACTGCATAAAATGAGCGTTGCACAAGTTAATAAAGAACTGGCCGCAAACGGTTTTAAACTGATCGATCGGAAAGAATTTTTGCCGATCCAGCATTTTTTGCTTTACCAGAAAGTAGATTAATCAACTTAAAATTTAACCGGTAAAAGAAGTATTGGTTTATTTGCATGCTTCTTTTATCAACTTAAAATCAACTTGAAAAAATATGAATTACCGGAAATTTAAAAATACTGATATTGCAGAAGTTGGCCTCGGCACCTGGCAATTGGGCAGCGCAGATTGGGGAAATGTGGACGAAGAAGAAGCAATGAAAATTTTGCAGACTTACGTTGATGCCGGCGGAAATTTTATTGATACGGCAGATGTTTATGGCATGGGCATCAGCGAAAAAATTATTGGTAAGTTTTTAAAAACGCAAAGCAAAGAACTTTTTGTGGCTACAAAGTTAGGTCGGCGTTCTGATGCGCCAAATGGCTGGCCGCAAAATTTTACCTATGATGTGATGCGCAAACAGGTGGAAGATTCGCTGTATCATTTGGGCCAGTCGCGTTTATTTTTAGAGCAGTTGCACTGCATTCCAACGGAAGAAATGCGCAGCGGAAAAGTGTTTAATTACCTACGCCATTTAAAAGAGGAAGGTTTAATTGAGAATTGGGGCGCAAGCGTGGAAACTTCTGAAGAAGCCTTGATTTGCTTGGAGCAGGAAGGATTGGCTTCATTACAGATTATTTTCAATCTGTTCAGGCAGCATGTGGCGGATGAGATTTTTGAAAAAGCCAGGGCAAGAGGAGTTGCACTGATTGTACGCGTGCCGCTTGCCAGTGGTTTGCTGACCGGTAAGTTTGATGAAAATACAGCTTTTGCAGAAAAAGATCATCGGAATTTTAATGCAGATGGCGAAGCTTTTAATGCCGGCGAAACTTTTTCTGGAATTGAATTTAAACAAGGCATTAAATTTTCAAAAGAAATTCAAAACCTGCTGCCGGATGAGCGGATGGCGCAATGGGCAATCCGTTGGATTTTGGATCATCCGCAGGTAACAACCGTAATTCCGGGTGCATCCAAGGTTTCGCAGGTAGAAAGTAATGTGGCAGCTTCCGGTTTGCAGCCGTTATCCGCAGAAATTCATCAAAAATTGAGGAAGCTTTATGATGAGGAAATTCAGGATACTATCCGCGGTCATTATTAATTTCCGCAGAAAACAAAAATCAACTTAAAATAAAAAAACCGGTAGAATTGAATCTGCCGGTTTTTTTGTGCTTAAAAGAAGCACCAATTTTTATGCGGTAAAAACAGCATTAAAAGCTGTAACGCGCGCCAAACTGCATTTGCCATCTCGAAGCAAAAGGATCAACTGCGTAAGGAACGCCCGGATCTTTAAAAGTATAAGTTGGGAAAGTAGTTGCAGCATTTGCATAATTTGGCGTGGTTGCTTTGCTTAAACCAATGCTGGAAGTAGAGTTGAATGTGTTTGGAGAGAAGTAATAATGTCCCCAAGCTTTATTCAACAATGCTGTCAGGTTGATGATATCATAAGTAAACGTAATTGTTTGCTTGTGTTTTGCACCGAAATTGAAATCCTGTGCAAAACGAAAATCTGCCTGTGTGTTCCAAGGTGTGCGTGCCGCGTTACGCTCGGTAAAAGTGCCGCGACGGGAATTTAAGTAGTTATTTCCGTTGATGTAATTATCAAAAGCCGTAGCCTGCGCCTGTTGTGCAGCAGTTGGCGTGTTTGGCGTAGGGCTGAAAAATTTGATCATTTCGGCAGAAGTAGGAATGTAAGCCAAATTTACCTGCTGGCCGGTTCCGTTAACTGCAGTGTTGTAAAAACCAAAAGTGTAAGGCGTACCAGATGCCGCGCTAAAGAAAATAGAGAAGTTAGAAGCAAATGTTTTGCTTGGCGATACAAAATGGTAATTTAAGTTAGAAACAATGCGGTGGCGGATATCAAAATTTGAATAAGCAGCTTGCGGATTGTTTGGATTTAAAGCCTGATTTAACTGCCAGTTAGATTCCATTGAGTTACGGATACCGTTGGTTACATCTTTAGATTTTCCGTAAGTATAAGCAGCATTTGCAGTAAAACCGAATGGAAACGATTTTTCGATCTGGCCAGTTAAGCTGTAACGGAAACCCTGGCTGGTGTTAGAAAGCTCGTAAGCATTGGTATATAAAGGATTGATAGCCTGCGTTCTGTTGGCCGGATTTGCAGTAGTTGGTGCAGGTACAGATTCAAAAATCGGTTGCTGATGTTGCGTATCATACGGATAATAAGATGCGTTATCTGCAATATTTACCTGTTTAAACTCTAAATCATGAATTACTTTGGTGTAAATTCCTTCTACCGTAAATTTCCACCGATCCTGTGTTTTGTAATCCAAAGCCAAACTGCTTCTCCAAACCTGTGGCATTTTAAAATTGTTATCAATTATATCCACTTGTGTTGGTCCGCTTGCCGAAGTGTTAACCGCCGGAGTTTGAGAATTTACAAAACCCAATCCACCGTTTGCCGGAGCCTGAATCGGATTTGTTCCCAGCGTAATGGAGTTGGTAGAACCAATGTTATTCCGGTCAAAAGCACCGTAAGTAACACCGTTATTATAAAAAGCATAACCAAACCAGGCAAAAGGAATACGGCCGGTAAACGTACCGGTACCACCGCGAAAAATTAAACTTTGGTCGCCTTTGATATCATAATTAAAGGATACGCGCGGGTTAAATTCTACATTGTTCAGGTATTTATTGGTGATGTCTTTTGGTTTGGTATAAGTATAAGTTGTGCCATAATTTGGATCAACCGGCGCATTAGTTGTTTTATCGCTCAGCGGTTGCGTGTTCGGTACATCTGCATAATCCAAACGAACACCAGCAGTTAAACGGAAGTTATCGCTCAAAGCAATTTCATCCTGACCGTATAAACTCAGCAGGTTAACTTTAAATTTGGCAGAAGGATTATCCAAAATATAATCGCGGGTATTATCTGTGTAATTATAATTATTGCGGACACGTGATGGAGCCGCAGCCAAAAAGTTAGCAATGCTGCTGTAACTGTCACGGCCGTTCCAGGAGTTTACAAAGTTGTAAGTGATGTTGTAAAACTCGTTGTGCGTACCAAAAGTAAAGGTGTGTTTGCCAGTTGTTAACGTTAAGTTATCGGTAAACTCAGTTGTTTTTTGCTGCATGTCGAAAATCGCTGCTTCACGGTCAGTTCCCATAAAAATGGTAGTACCAGGAGAGTTTCCGGTGATTTCGATTTGCGGCAAGGCAGGATCGGAATTAGGATCGCGGTAATCATGTACGCTGGAATAGCCAAACACCAAACTATTGTTTAAGTTGTTGGAAAATTTCGATTTTAATTCTGCAACAGTAGAAGAGGAGTTGTTGTGCGAGGTATAATCAATTCCGCCAAAACGAAAATTGAAGTTATCACGCTCCAGATTAGTTGCTACCGAATTGATGTAATTGTTGCGGATGGTTAACTGGTTGTTATCGTTGATGTTCCAATCCAAACGGTTAAAAAACTTGTTAGAGTGAGAATAAATTGAAGTGTTATCATACGTTCCCGGACTAATTCCGCCAGTATATTTCTGGAAAGCGGCAGTCAGGTTTTGCGCATCCTGTAAAGACAAAATGTTGGATGAACCAGCGCTTCCGGCTCCAAAAATTACCGGATCCTGACGGCGGGTGATTTCTTCATTTGTAAAGAAAAATAATTTGTTTTTGATGATCGGGAAACCTACGCGGAAACCGGTTTGATATTCGTGGAAATCTGATGGTTCTTTTGCGCCATCACCACCAACATTGGCCGGAATATTATTTTTGCCAACTAAAGAAGCATTTCGCCCAAAACCATAAACCGAACCGGTAACTGTGTTGGTTCCGCTGCGGGTAACGGCGTTGATACTTCCACCCAAAACGTTACCAATCTTAATATCATAAGGCGCAACGTAAACCTGGATATCCTGAATCGCATCGATGGAAACCGGATTGGTACGCGTTGAACTTCCAACCTGGCCGGATTGATTAGTTTGTCCGCCTAATGACGGACTGAAACCAATGGCATCATTATTAATCGCACCATCAATCGTTACGTTGTTGTACCGAAAATTTGCACCCTGAAAAGAGTTGTTGCTGCTTTGCGGCGTTGTGCGAGTTAAATCCTGCAAACTGCGCGAAACTGTTGGCAAATTACGGATTTGGCTTTGGCTGATCCGGTTTCCTGCACCTGTTTTTGGCGCGCCGGCAACTGCTGTAACGGTTACTTCTTTTAGCGTGGTAGATTCATCAACCATCGTAAAATTAAATGTTGAATTACCCAAACTCAAATTTACACCGGTTTGCTCTGTTTTCTTAAAACCAATGTAAGTCAGCGTAATTGTATAAGGTCCGCCGGCATTAATATTTGGCAAAGTATATCGGCCATCGGCGTTAGTTTGCGTGCCGTAACGCGTTCCGGTGTTGGTGTTTACGGCGATTACGGATACGCCTGGCAGCGTTACACCTTTTGGATCGCTTACTTTACCGCTGATTTGCGCGCTGGTAATCTGGGCTTGTAGTTTTCCTGCGGATAAGAACATGAAACAGGAAAATACAAATAGGTACAATTTTTTCATTGTGTCTTTAATTTGGACACAAAGGTTGCTTTGTAACATTAACTACATGTTACAATTAAGTTAAGAAGCCGTTAGAAGTATGTTAATTTAATATGAAGAAATGATTTCAGGATTTTGGCTGATGCTGTTTTTATCGGTGTTTTTTTAGTGACTGCAAGGATTTTTTTCAGTCCGAAAAAACATCGATAAAAACAGCATTGAAGTGATTTTTATCAATAAAATTCAAAGCAACGCCGCGCACCCGGAAACTTTTTGGCATCGTTATCTCGTTTGGGCAGCGTGGTTTCGTAACCCAAACTGCCTTCGGTTGTTCCGGTGGAATTGGTGTAATTTACTTTAGAAAAATTGGCATCATGAGCTACGCCTAAACGCAGTTTTTCGCCACCATCACGGTTGATAAACAGATCAAAAATAAACGACAGCACAAACGCTTCCTGTCCGGTATTTCCGCTGGAGCGATACCATAAACCAACATTTACACCGCGGTTTTTATATTGAAGTCCGGCATTTATGGCCGTTACTTTGGCCTGATTATAAGCAACAACAGAAGGAATAATATACGAGCCATCGTCACCATCATCGTTACCATAACTATCCAGCGGCAAGCGGTAACTGATATGAAAAACCGACCGCATCGGCAGCGTAGCTTTAGAGCCGGTAAGCGTTTCGTTTGGTTTATTGATGTGTTGCAGCGCCGCGCCAACCAGCAGCCGGTTTAAGGTGAGGGAAACGCCCGCGCCAGAATCAAAATAGTATTTATTGTTAAAAGCCGGGGTTTCTGCAGAAGAGGTTTGGCCCGGAATAATGCCGATGGTTTGATCCAGCTGATCATCAAAAATCAGCTTGCTCCAGTCGATTTTACGGTTGGTAATGCCGCCCTGCAAACCAAAAGATAGCACATAATCATCAGAACCAACGCTGTAAGAATACAATCCCGAAAAATTGGTTTTGGTGAGATAAGCCGAACCTTCGGAAGAGCGCGTAACCATTAACCCTAAACCGCCGCCAAAACGTGGCACGTTGTAATCAATAGAAGCTGTGAGGTAATTTAGCGTTCCCGGCAATGAAGACCATTGGTTGCGGTAGATTAAATTCATGCGTAAATCTGCCGGAAATTGTCCGTTTAAAGCCGGATTTAAGTACAGCGGCGAGTTGAAAAACTGTGAATACATGTGATCCTGCGCACGGCTTTTATGTTGAAGCAAAAAAATACACAGTAAAAGAAGTATGCCTGTTCTTTTCATTTTTCCCCGCTGAGGCAGCAACTATTTTAAGTGTTGCACCCGATTTTGTACGGCAGAAAAATGGAATAGTTACCCAGCTTTTATCCTCATAAAACAGCATTTCAGCTAAAAAACAGATACGAAAGCAGGATTGCTGCCACCACACCGGCAAAATCTGCAATTAATCCGGCTGGGATAGCGTAGCGTGTTTTCTTGATCCCGACAGAACCAAAATACAGCGCAACAATGTAAAAAGTGGTATCCGCAGAACCATACAAAACGCTGGATAAATGACCGATAAAACTATCTGTACCAAAATGCCTCATGTTATCCAGCATCATGGCGCGCGAACCAGCACCGCTTAACGGCCGCATAAAACCGATGGGCAAAACTTCAGTAAAACGTGTATCTATATGAAAATACCCAAATCCAAATTTAAAAACAGCCACCAAATAATCCAGCGCGCCCGAAGCCCGGAAAACGCTGATGGCCGCCAGCATGGCCACCAGATATGGAATGATACGGAAAGAAGTTTCCAGTCCGCCTTTTGCACCTTCAATAAAAACCTCAAAAACATTGACTTTTTTACGCAATGCACCCAAAA
>JBPBQN010000189.1:0-9853 GCA_050954865.1 Janthinobacterium lividum
ATAGTTATTTTTATTTTCGATAAATACTTTATCCTGATTCTCATTATTTTTATAGATAAAATCATCTACCTCTGTAATTTTTTGTAGTAGAGCATTCCTATCAAATTCAACGTCTTGTAACAGCTTTTTGATCTCGTCTAATTGGTTGGATTGGAAAGAATAATTAAGTTTTAAAACGCCTAGTATGTACTCATCTTTTTTATCCAATTCTTTTTTAAATTCTGGTGTAATCACTTTGAAGTTAAGCATAATTTTACCCTTCTCGACTGTTTTGAAATCTTTCTGATTACAATTAAACCAACAATTGCTTGCTTCATACAAGTCCTTTTGTACCAAGTCTAAAACATTCTTTTTAAAATCCGGAAACCTCGGGTACTTATCTGGAATACATAATATGTTTTTAAGATCATCCATTGATATAGTAAATGCACCTTTCTTTAGCCAAGAAGATATCAAAGGGTAAATTCTTGGAGTATATTGGCTGGTAGATTTAGCCACTATTTCATAATAATAGCTTGTAAAGTTAATTGGCTTATTTTCTGTATTTCTGTCTATATCAATCAATACTGCAGCAATCTGTTTTTCAATCTCAATATTGATAAGGGAAGAATAAGTAGCTTTCTTGGGTATGTCTGCTCTTATTAAACCTGTTATACGCTGCATCTCGATACCTTTTTCATTCCAATATGGTACATCAACTACAACTCCAGCTAAAGCCCGTATTGCTTTTTTTACTTCCCGATATTGAGACGGATTTCTGGTGATTTCGCTCAACGGTATTGGTATTTTCACACAATCAGGATTTGCAAAAATCTCTAACTGGTGATAGCTATTTCCACTCATATTGGCTTTAACTGCTTCTTGCAACTGTAACATTATAAACGCAAATATTTTCGACTGAATTAGGCTTAAAGGTAATTGAGCTTGAGTCACTCGATTCGGTTGATAAATTTTAGTCATTACTTCCGGTAAGGTTATTGGTACCTGCTTTTTTGCAGTGTTTTTAATAACTTTGCTTTTAGTATCCATAGCTAATATTTTTTTAATTCAAAAGTATAAGTTCGCTAACTTCTTAAAAACTCATTTTCTGGAAGTGAATTATTGATAATTTTCACCATTGCGTAGAGTTCAACGTTAAGTGCAGTGCATAATTTTTTGATTTCGTTAATTTTAAATTCTCCAGGTAAATTAGATTTTATATTACTAAAGCGAACCGTATTAACGCCTAAAATTTCAGCTACTACTCTTTTTGGAAGATATTTATAAAGGGTATTAATAGTATCAATCTTGCCCTCATTGATCATTGTAGCTGCATATCGAATTTTATCTTGTGAGGTCACCATTTTAAATTAATTTATTTTCCTATTTTACGCGCTTTAAATATAAACGAAAAAGTTTATATTGTGTATACTTTTTTGTTTATAGTTAAGAATATTGAAGCTTCAAGTAGGGGAGGGGCAGTTCTCGATTTTAAAGAATTGATTTGCAAAATCTCAATCATCAAATAGCTTTTTTGCTCATAAAGTTTAACTACTATTCGTTCAATAATTACGCTTTGTAACAGTCGATGACAAGATATTTTTAAACACATTTTGCATGATCTGACAAAGCTGGGAGATTAGCTTGTGGTATTGTTTTATAAATCATTAATTTTAAAACGCAGCGTCGAGATCACCTCCTAAATTCAGCATAAATGACTCTAACCAAAATTACTAATTGCACCGTCTTGTTCGGTGCGTTACTTCATCTATTATGGAGCTTGAACCCAGCCATTGCCCAGCTACCAATTCGTGATCCGCATACCTCTGGATATGTACCAGCCAAAGAATTGCCGGATGGCACTATTCCTTCGCCCCACTCCAATGGGAACTTTATTATTGGCCCCACACATGATCCTGCGCCGGAATCGAAGGTTCAGACTAACCTGCCGCAAGGAACCATATACCACTTTAACATGGACTCAAAGGACAGCAAAATCTATCCTGGCATTGCCCGCGAGCCAAATACATTTGGCTCGGTGGATCCAGCAAACACTGCCAAGCTAATAGTTACGACAAGCCATCCGGCCTCCTACACGCGCCAGGTAGCCGTGTATGTCCCAAAACAGTACGTTTCCGGTAGCGTAGTGCCGTTCATCGTTGGTACAGATGGGCCGGACAATCTGCTTTTCACGGTACTGGACAACCTAATTGCTGAAGGAAAGGTGCCAGCAATGGTTGCCATCTCTATTGGTAATGGCAGCGGCGACGCCCAAGGTAGCGAACGAGGTCTGGAATACGATACCATGAGCGGCCTGTATGCAGAATTTGTTAAAAACGAGGTGCTGCCGCTGGTGGAAAGCCGGTGCCAGGTAAAACTAACCAAAGACCCTGCCGGTCGGGCTACAATGGGTGGCAGCTCGGGCGGCTCATGTGCCCTTATCATGGCGTGGTATCATCCTGAACTATACCACCGCGTGCTTACTTATTCCGGCACTTTTATAAATCAGCAATGGCCCTACAACCCCAAATCGCCGCACGGCGCGTGGGGATTTCATGAACACCTGATTGGGAAAAGCGGCCGAAAACCACTGCGAATCTGGATGGAGGTGGGCGACCAGGACCTTTTCAATCCAAACATCATGCGCGATGGCATGCATGACTGGGTGGCGGCCAATGAGAATATGGCAAAAGTACTTGCTGCTAAAAACTATCCCTACCAGTTTGTTTTTGCCCGCAGTGCCCGGCATGTTGATTATAAAGTAAAACAGCAAACACTTCCCGAAGCTTTAGAGTGGCTCTGGAAAGATTACCAGTCAGCAAAAGATTACTAGGTAATAGAAGAAATCTCTGTAATCCAATATTACTGTAAATAGCCGTGCTTATTCACTCCCTGTCCTATAATTTATCTTATGTTAAGTAAGAAGGATAGCTTTCCCAATGTCGGGCCGTAGAAACTTCTTTTTTAAACACTAAAATCTATCAATGACGGTTGAATATTCCCCTTTTATAATCATCGGCAAACTGTTCATAGTCTTTTATAACTTGCCCGGCATATTTTTGGGCATATTTCAATAAGGCGGCTTGCCAGTCGTTCTTTTGGCCGAACGCAATCAGTTCATCGGTAATGGAAGATCCCTGCAAGCCCCCGCTCCTGAGCTGCGCTGAGGCAACGATCAAAGCCATATCGGCAATTACCTGATTAGTAGCTTTCGGATCATTTTTCAGCAGTTCGAGGTTAAGCTTATCGGCCATGGGTTGCATCTCCTGGAACACATAAGTGATCTCCTGAAATGCTGTTGTGCTTAGTAACGCAGGAGAAACATTTTGCATCCGATATTTAATGCGGATAATGCGCTCGGCATCGGTTGTCCATTTGGGCTGTAGGATGGGATTGTAGGGCGCAAGCGAGGAGGCAGAACCTTGCTTCATGTCCAGCAAAGCATACTCCTTTTTGTCCTTCTTGTTTTGCAGCAGGAACATATAACGGTTTAAACCGATGCTGCCGGTGCCGGCCACGCGGAACACTACATCTTTTACCGCATGATTTTCCGGCCACCCCTGGCAGCTTTCTATCCAGTCATTTACGTGCTGAATCAGGGCAGCTTTCAGTTCAGGTTTAAGCTCGAAATATTTTACCTGATCGATTTTGATTTTCAAATGCTTTGCCTTCTTGTCTCTTATCTGATCGGTCAGTTCGCTTTCGTTTCGTTTTTTAACTGTTTTTAAAAATGTTTTGACGATCCCATGGGCTGTACGGGGATCGATATACAACGCTTTACCTTGCGATAACAAACGACTGTAGGTAGTTAAAAATAATTGTGCAGCAGCCAGGGCTTCATCAGTATTTATTTTCAGATCATCGAAAGAAATAAAAATACTGGTTACCACCCTGGCCAGTTCCCAGCTGAGTGGTGCCAGTGCCGATTCATCAAAATCATTTATGTCAAAATACACCATCCGGTCGTTTCCCTTAAAGCTACCGAAGTTCTCCGGATGCAGATCACCGCAAATCCACCCAACCGGGCCCTCCGTTAGTTTACCGGATTTACTCAGATCTTCATAGAATAAGTGGCAGCTACCCCTAAAAAAGCGGAACGGGCTTTGAGCCATGTACTTGTATTTCAGCTGCACCATCTCAGGCAGCAGGTGCCGGTTGAATTTGATCAGCCTGTCGGAAAGCTTTGTCATAGAATTGTTGTATCGATTGTTTTCAGGATCAGATTGGTAAAACTGATTAAACTTGCTTTAGCTGTTCAAGGAACATTTGATTGAAAAACTGTATTATTAAAAGACGGTGCCTGCGAGCAAAAAGAAAATTGCGACCAAGGCAAACAGGACACTGACCAGCCAGAGGCTTTTCCGCTTGGTGATAATGGAGATAGCCCCAATGGCTATGGCGATCTGAAATAAGGTTACGGCCCTGGCCAGTTTACCGTGCCGGGCAATATGCCTGTCAGAATCGCCCTGTTCATCTTTGGCCTGCTGCATAATCTTTGCCTGTTCCTTTTTATCTTCTATTACCTTGGCTGTAGTTTCCGGAAGCGGCACCTTTCCAAGGGTAATCAGGATTTTGTTAGAAGAATTCAGAACTTCTGCCTTTACGCTTTTGGCCTGGTAAAAAGCCCAGCTGTCAGAAGAGCGCATCTGGGCAAGCATCGCCTCATCGGCATGGTCTCCGGCAAGCAAACCGCTAATTGCAGCCAGGACAGCAAACACGGCTGTTGTCAGGGCTACATATAATACCCATTTTTCCTTGCCCTCCGCTAACACTTCATGGGCATGTTCATTTCCCTGCTCATGAATTTTTTCCGAAAAATCTTCTATTTCATCCATAATTGAATTGGTAATATCTCTTCTGCTGCTGAAAGTAACTGTTTATCAGACGTATTGTTACTTTCTCTTTTAGGAATAGGAATGAATTAATGACTTCTATTATTTTCGAACGCGAAAGGTGATTTCGGCTCTCTGTCTTTCTTACATAAATATACTATTGCAGAATTTAAGCGTTCTAAGCTAATTACGAAAAATAAACGTGCCAATCGCTTTTTGGCCTACCGAAGTCCTGGAATTTTGTGGTTGATTATAGTGTACAAATTAACTGAACATAATCATAGTTATAAGGCGGTTTAAATGTATTTGTCTCATAACTTTTGTTATGTTAAGTATTGAATTGGTAAGATCCTCTTCTAATAATTAATGGTATTTTAAATAACGGTTTGCTACCTAGTTAAATAATAATATTTAAACTGCAATGGCCTCTTTAATTTCCTGCAATTTAGTTTCAAGCACTTCTCCCAGATTTTCTACGACCAATGCGGCACTCCCAATCAACTGTGCTTTTGTACTCAGGTTGGATAAAATAATTTGTGTATGATGAGTGAGCATTGGGATACAATGCTCGTTGATCGCTTGCTGAATCGGTGCCAGCCACAATTTGCCTACAACACTACCTTTGCCACTTAAAATAATTGCAGCCGGGTTCATTACATGGATCAGTATGGCCAGCCCTCTCCCAACTTTGTAAGCAGCCTCTGAGATTAATTTCACAGCATAGGCATCACCTTTGATTGCCTCATGAATAATCAGGTCTGCATTAATTTCTTTATAATTTGCCAGACTGGTAATCTGACCATTTCTTACGCCTTGCTGCGCAGTTAAGGTTACTGCTATTAAAGAGGCCTCTGTTTCCAGGCACCCATGTTTTCCGCAAGTGCAGAGTTTCCCATTTTTAAAAAGCGGAATATGACTGAATTCTCCGGCAAGACCATTATTCCCTCTAAAAATCTGCTCATTTAAGATCATTCCTAAACCAATTCCCCAACCCAGGTTTACTACCATTGAATTTTTAAGGTGTGCAGCAACACCAAACTTTTGCTCGGCCAAGGCAATTGCTGTAGAATCATTATCCAAAAAAACTGGTAAAGAAATGTTTTGCTCCAGGTATTCTACCAGTGTCTGGCCAGTAACTTTTAGATAGGTATAGTTGATGCCTTTTTCTGTATCCACAAAGCCGGGCATAGTTATTCCAAGTCCGATAATGCAGCTTTTATCAAAACCGGTTCCGGTTATGAATTCAATAATACAGGCGACTAAACGCTCTACTTGTAATGAAAAAAAGTCAAATTCAAAACGCTTTATTTCTGAGACGAATTTACTGTTCATATTTACAATGACCATTTTTGCCGAAAACTGGTCCATAGCTACCGAAACTAAAAAATGAGTATCAGCGATCAAAGAATAATTTATCGGCCTGCGCCCTCCACTGGAATTGGCTAATCCTTTTTCCTGTACATATCCGGCTAAAACGAGTTCAGCCAATACCTTAATCACATGCGGAATGCTTTTACAAGTAGAATTGCTGATTTCTGTACTGGTTAATACTTTGTTATAATACAAACATTTGATTATTTCTGCGTGGTTTATTAGCAGATCCATTTTTTTGGTAAATACTTCCATGTTCTTATGCTGTTTAGACTATTAGAGGAAATTGCTCCTGTTTGACCTACTCGAGCATAAAAGAGAGCAGATTTAGTTCCTGATATATAACCGGCTGAATATCAAACTAATATTAAATAACCTGCTTTAAGAACTGTTCCAAAGGCGAACAATAGCGTCTGTTACTGATACAAAAAACTTTCAAATCGAAATTGGAAAAAGCATTTGATTACTTTAAAAGATCAAGCCAACAATTCTTTGTACTTATAGCTACCGCGATTGAAAAGGAATAAACGCGATGTACGCTGCCGGACAGTTTTTGTAACGAAAACGAACAAAATTAAATTGAAATAATAGTAACTTATTGATAATGATTTATTTAATTACTTGGTATCATGAATGTTAATAATCCATGAATGGTAACTAAGGATCAAAGAATAATGATCATTTGAACAACAGATTACATTAAGAAATAAAGTAATGCTCAAAAACAATTTTAAAATTGCCTGGCGCAGTTTTGCCAAAAACAGGCAGTTTACTTTTCTTAATTTACTGGGGCTATCAACGGGTTTAGCTTGTGCTTTATTGATCTATTTATGGGTAAATAATGAATTGCAGGTAGATCGGTTTCATCAAAAAGACAGTCAGCTTTACCAGGTTTTAGCCAATATGAAAAACAGCAACGAGGTTCGGACGATTCCCGAAACCAACGTGCTTTTAGCCAGAACACTCAAAACAGAAATGCCGGAAGTAGCATACGCCTCAGCTGCTTTAAACAGTTCGTTTTTTGGAAATATTACGCTTTCGTCAAAAGAAAATAACATTAAGGCAGCTGGACAATTTGTAGAGCCTGATTTTCTGCAGATGTTCACTTATCCGCTGCTGCATGGAAATTTAAGTCAGGTTTTAACAGAAAAAAATTCTATCGTTATCTCTGAAAAACTGGCTCTTAAGCTATTTAATACTACGGAGAATTTAGTTGGTAAATCCATTTTATGGCAACACGGAAAGCAGTATGTCATATCAGGAATACTCGATGATGTTCCGGCAAGTTCTTCCGTCCAATTTGATTTTTTAATTCCGTTTGAAAACTTTCTGGATTCTAATCCCTGGGAAAAAGACTGGGGAAACAGCGATCCAAATACTTACCTCGTTTTAAAAAAAGGAACTAATATCGATCGCTTCAACCAAAAACTGGCCGGTTTTATACAAACCAAACTTGAAAAATCAAACCAAACTTTATTTGCGCGTCCTTATGCCGAGGGCTATTTGTTTGGGAGATATGAAAACGGCGTTCAATCAGGCGGAAGAATAGAATATGTGAAGCTATTTTCGCTGATTGCCTTATTTATTTTGGTGATTGCCTGCATCAATTTCATGAATCTTTCTACTGCAAAAGCATCTCAAAGATTAAAAGAAGTAGGCATAAAAAAAGCAGTTGGTGCCAGCAGGAAATCATTAATTATGCAATACCTGGGCGAATCTGTACTCATGACTTTTTTGTCCCTGGTAATTGCCATTTTAATACTGGTGCTTGTTCTTCCGCAGTTTAATGTGATTACCGGCAAGCAGCTCAGTCTTGGTTTTGATATAAATTTAATAGCCGCAATTTTAGGAGTGACCGTTATAACCGGACTTTTATCGGGCAGTTATCCGGCTTTATATCTTTCGGGCTTTAATCCGGCTGTTGTATTAAAAGGCAAACTGAAAAGTTCTGCCGGCGAATTATGGATACGAAAAGGATTAGTCATTTTTCAGTTTACACTTTCTGTCATCTTAATTATTGCCATGCTGGTGGTCTATCAGCAGATACAATATATCCAAACTAAAAACACGGGCTATGATAAAGACAATATTCTAAGCTTTAACATGACGGGAACTTCTCCTGAAAATACCAATGCTTTACTGGCAGAAGCAAAAAATATTCCTGGCGTGGTTAACATTTCGAGTATGGACCATAACAGTTTGATCAGTTCTTTTGGTAATAGTGCACCAACGTGGGACGGAAAAGATCCGAAAACAGTAATCCAGTTTGGCAACATCGGCATCAATTACGATATGATCGAAACCCTGGGTTTACAAATCAAATCCGGCAGGAGTTTCTCCCGAAAAATAAGTTCTGATAGTTTGGAAGTTATTTTAAATGAAGCAGCTGTTGAAGCGATGGGCATCAAAGATCCGATTGGTAAACGAATGGATGTTTTTGGAGATGGCCGTCGGAAGATTGTAGGCGTTGTAAAAAACTTCCACTTCCAGTCGCTACACGAAAATGTAAAACCTTTTGCATTAAGATTAAGCCCCAACACGGATGCCGTGATGGCAAAAATTAAAGCCGGAACAGAAAAACAAACAATTGATCAGTTGCAGCTGCTATACCAGAAATATCATCCCGGCTATTCCTTTGATTACCGTTTTTTAGATGATGATTACCAAGCGCAGTACGTATCAGAAAAACGCGTTGCTATATTATCCCGCTATTTTGGTGGTTTAGCTATCCTGATTTCCTGTTTAGGTTTATTTGGTTTAGCTGCCTTTACTGCCGAAAGAAGATTTAAAGAAATCGGAATTCGTAAAGTTTTAGGCGCAAGTGCAAGCGGCGTGGTGCTTCTTTTATCCAAGGATTTTTTGAAACTGGTTTTCCTGGCTGTGGTAATTGCTTTTCCGCTTTCCTGGTTAGCCATGAACCAATGGCTAAAAGGTTTTGCTTACCGGACATCGATCCATATCAGTATATTTCTGATTGCCGGCATTCCCATTATTCTGATCACGCTGTTTACCGTCAGTTTTCAAGCGGTAAAAGCAGCGTTGGCCAATCCGGTGAAGAGTTTGAGAAGTGAGTAAAAAGCCTCACCCAACCTTCTCTAAAGGAGAGGCTTTTGCAGGATGCATAAATGTAGCACTAAAAATGTAGCACGCCTTGGTTCCTCCCCCTTGGGACGTTAGGCGGGACTAAAAAATATCGATAAAAGAAGCATTATAAAACGCAAGAACATGTTCAGAAACTATTTTAAAATTGCCTTTCGCAATCTTTGGAAAAACAAAGGCTATTCGGCTATCAATATTTTTGGCCTGGCTGTAGGCTTAGCGAGTTGCCTGATGATTACTCTGTTTGTGTTAGACGAGTTGGGCTATGATCGCTACAACGAAAAAGCGGACCGGATCTACCGGGTCAATACCTATATCCGGTTGAATGGAAGCGACTTTAAACATTACGTTACGCCCGCACCATTGGCAGGCATATTAACAAAAGATTACCCAAAAATTGAACAAACAACGCGCATTCACGGCGGAGGTGATATGCTGGTACAAAAAGGTAATGAAACGCTGGTTGAGCACAATGCTTTCTCAGCGGATCAAAACTTATTTAGCGTTTTTACCCTGCCGATGATCTCCGGAAACCCAAAAACGGCCTTGAGCCAGCCTCATACCATGGTTAT
>JBPBQN010000190.1:0-9607 GCA_050954865.1 Janthinobacterium lividum
ACCACCCGTTACTTTTAGTTTGCCGTCAACGCGGTTTATTGGTTTTCCTACTGTCTCGTTCATACCATTCCTCCTACTGTTTCCAAAGCGCGTACAATTGTGCGTTTGGCCAGTTCAACTTTAAATGCGTTATATTTATGCGGATTTGCGCCTGCCAAAGCAGCTTCTGCAGCAGCACGATAAGTTTGTGTATTTGCAGCGGCACCATTTAATACTTTTTCTGCTGCTAATGATCGCCATGGTTTTGTTGCCACGCCACCCAAAGCAATCCTGGAACCATTAATTTTTCCGTTGGAGATATCCAAAGCTACTGCAGCAGAAGTTAATGCAAATTCGTACGAAGCACGATCCCGAACTTTTAAATAATGAGATTTTGCAGCAAAAGGCAAATTCGGCAAAATTACAGCCGTAATCAGTTCGCCCTGATTTAAATTTACATCAATCTGCGGCGTATCTCCGGGTACTCGGTGAAAATCAGCAAAAGGAATATTGCGTGCACCTTTTGCACCTTCAACCTGAATCATTGCACCCAAAGCGGCCATCGGCACACACATATCAGATGGGTTTGTGGCGATACATTTATCACTCGTACCTAAAATAGCATGGATGCGGTTATATCCCGGAATGGCCGAACAGCCCGAACCAGGTTCTCTTTTATTGCATGGAAAAGCTGTATCGTAAAAATAATAACAACGTGTGCGCTGCAACAAATTTCCGCCTACCGAAGCCATGTTCCGCAGTTGCGCCGAAGCACCGGAAAGCAAAGCTTCAGACAAAAACGGATATTTTTGTTTGATGATGGAGTTATAAGCCAGATCACTGTTTTTTACCAGTGCGCCGATTTTTACGCTGCCATCTTTTTGTGTTTCAATTTGATTGAGATTGAGTGCATTGATATCTACCAGTTGTTTCGGGTTTTCAATATAAAGCTTCATCAAATCGATGATGTTGGTTCCGCCGGCAATAAAGCTGGTTTCTTTCGGGGTGGCTGCCGCAATGGCCGCAGCATTACTTTGTGCCCGAACTAATTTAAATGGTTCCATAATGTTCAGTCGGTTATGCGTTAACTTGTTGTACTTCTTTTATCGCACTTAAAATGTTCTGGTAAGCACCACAGCGACAGATGTTTCCACTCATACTTTCCCGAATTTCTGCATCCGTTTTGGCATGGCCTTCTTTTACCAAACCTACCGCCGAACAAATTTGTCCCGGCGTGCAATAACCGCATTGGAAAGCATCGTGTTTAATAAATGCTTCCTGCATTGGGTGCAAAGTATCGCCTTTGGCCAAACCTTCTACTGTTATAACTTCTGCATTTTCGCACAAAGCCACCAATGTTAAGCAAGAATTTACGCGTCTGCCGTTTACCAAAACTGTGCAGGCACCGCACTGGCCATGATCACAGCCTTTTTTAGTACCGGTCAGCATCAGTTTATCGCGCAAAGCATCCAGCAAAGTTACCCGTGAATCCAGGTTCAGCATCCGCTTTTGTCCGTTAATCATCAGCGTAACACTATTTACCTCAATTGGCGCAATAACAATTTTTTCCGCTTCTTTTTCTGCTGCGGAAGTAAATAATGGTGCCAGTGATAATCCCGCGCCGGCAACGGCTATTTTAGATATGAAACTGCGGCGACTTGCACCTGCGGATGGCAACGAAGCACTTTCGTTATCCTCCAGGCTATTTGGTTCGTTTTCTCTTTCGCTCATCTTTTTTAAATCAAAATGTTACTGTTAAAATATTAACTTGTAAAGCATTAAATCCTGAAAAATGTTCCTTAAAAACCTTATTTAGAATGCTTCTTTTATCGATGTTTTTTTGGTGCGATCAAAAGTTTCCATTTCCAAATTTTCCCATCTGGTAATCGGCATATGCTTCTTCAATTTCCTGTTCGGTATTCATTACAAACGGACCTTGCGAAACCACCGGTTCATTCAGCGGTTTGGCCTGACCAAAAAGTAAAATGCTTTCTTCATCAGCCAGAATGTTCAAACGGTCGCCATCATGGTTAAATTCCGCCAGGTACAATTTTTCAACAGTTGTTTCATTTACGTTGAATTTCCCTTTAATCACATAAAAAAAGATGTTGTGATCCGCAGAAACCGGAATAGACAATTTGCCGCCTTCCTTAAAAAAGATGGTATTTAACTGCACGCCGATGCCAGATTCAAAAGCAGCTTTGTGTCCTTCCCAATCACCCGAAATCAGGTTGACCGTAACTTTTCCTTCATCCAAAACCAAACTCGGAATTTCCTCCTTTTGCAAACCTTTATAAAACGGCGTGGTCATTTTTGATTTTGCGGGAAGATTGATCCATAGTTGCAAAATCTCCAGCGGACCACCGGTTTTTTTAAACGTTTCCGAAGAAACTTCCGCATGAATTAAACCTCGTCCGGCCGTCATCCATTGCACGCCGCCTTCCGTCATGATGCTTTCGTGGCCGCCGCTGTCTTTGTGCGCAATATCGCCTTCCAGAATAAAAGTAACCGTTTCCATGCCGCGGTGCGGATGCGGCCCGAAAGGCAAACCGCGGTTAAACGGTTTGTAAACCTGCGGCCCGTGATGGTTCAAAAATAAAAACGGATCCAGGTAATCGATGGATCTGGTTGGCAAAACCCGGTACGTAACCAGGTCTGCAATAGGTGCATATTCTGCTTTATACAGTTGTTTAATGGTGCGCATAATTTATTTTTTAGGTAAAATAATACCATAAATTTATACCGATAAAAGAAGTATCAGGATTAATTGTTTAAACAAATGTTTTTTGAGATAGTTGCCTGGAAAAATTAAATGCTTCTTTTATCTACCTAAATTTAGGTAGATAAAAGAAGCATTTATATTGTTGCCCGCTTTTATTCAAACGAAATCCAATCAATTTCAGCCGGATGTGGACTTTTCAAAATGATAAATAAATCATGAACACCGGTAGGTGCTGTTTTTAAAATTGCTTTTTTTAAGTTCCAATCCGTTGAAGCATTCAGGTTGATAGTTGCAATCAACAAGCCGTTCAACTCATCACTTCTGATTTCTATCTGGCTGCCTGCTTTTGATAAACCCATTAATTTTATTGCTTTTAGCTTCGTATTGCCAAAATCAACCTTGTTGTAACGTATCCAGGCATCAGGTTGAGAAAAGGTAGTTTTCCAGCCTTTCATCCGGTTGGCGGTATCAATAAAATCAACTGATACACTTTCTTTGCTTTTATCACTGTAACGATCCATTTGAATCATTTTTTTAGCCTGAGTAATGCCAACACCACGCAACGTTGGGTTTACTTTGCGGATGGTTCCGTCGCTGTTAAAAAACAAACTATCCGCGCGGATTGATCTGGCTTTATCAAAATTTGGCGACAAATCATCATTGTGATAAAACAGCAGCCACTGGTTTTTAAACTGAACAATGGATTGATGATTTGTCCAGCAGCCACTTGCAGATTCATCCATAATTACGCCGGCAAACTTAAACGGCCCCATCGGGTTATTGCTTATGGCATACTCCAACCGTTCCGTTTTATTGGCCACATGCGGATAAGTAAGGTAATAAATTTCGTTCCGCTCAAAAAGATACGGACCTTCTTTTAAACCTTTTTCAGGCAATTCGGCCAAAATCTGCGGTTCTGAAGCCAGTTCAAGCATATTGCTTTTCAGCTTTGCGGCATAAATATTCCCCTGTGCCCAGTACAAGTAAGCTTGTCCGTTTTTGTCAATAAAAACATTCGGATCAATGCCATGCACGTTTTGGATCGGTTCTGGCTGCGGTACAAACGGGCCGTAAGGTTTATCCGCAATGGCAACACCGATTAAAAATCCGTTGCCGTCTTTTTCATTTTTGGCTTTGGCAGGAAAATAGAAATAATATTTACCGTTCCGAAAGATGCAATCTGGTGCCCACATGCTGTAAGCCGCTGGATCAGTCCAGGGAACTTTGGTTTGACTGATAATCGTGCCGTGATCCGTCCAATCTGTGAGGTTTGCCGAAGAAAAAACATGGTAATCTTCCATACAAAACCAACCCACACGGCCGTGGCCAGGCTTTGCTAAAATATCATGCGACGGGTAAATATAAACCCGATCACCGAAAACCCGCGCAGAAGGATCAGCCGTAAACTGATTGGTAATCAGTGGGTTTTGTGCTGATAAAATGCTTACAGATCCGGTTACAATTAACAACAGCAGTAAATATTTTTTAAATTTTTTCATTGCGGTTTTTCATAAAAAATGAAAAGTACGGAATACTTTTGATGTCCGATGCTCCTTTTACCGGGTAAAATCTGGTGGTTTTTGATTTCTAAATTATATCTCCCAATTTATTTTTCAGGTTTTGAAAATCTACTAAAAACAAAAAGGATCTCGAACGGGGAGAACGAGATCCTTTTAACCAATTATAAACCTAAATATGAAGAGTACAAATATAGTGTAAAAAGTACACTAAGCAAATAGGAGTTTAAACATTTAACAAAAATTTAACATAGTAAAAACATTGTTTCGGTTGCCACATCAGCTATAAGCGCAAAGTTTGGCCATTTACGGTCAATTTTGTCAGGTGCAACAGGCCGAATGCTTTAATATTGATGAAGATCAATAAAATCGGATGCTGTTTTTATCAGCCTAAAATTGATGTACAATGAGGTTATTCCAAGCCATATTCTTTCAGTTTGCGGTAAAGTGTGGCAATGCCAACATCCAGCAGTCGAGCAGTTTCTGCACGGTTGCCACCAGTGTGTTTCAACACTTTTTTGATGTGTTGTTTTTCTACTGAAGCCAATTCAAAACGATCATCATAATGCCCGACAAGCGTTTGCTCCTGTAGATTTACGGGAAGCAAAGATCCATCAGCGTGGCCATCATTGCTCAAAATCACGACTCTTTCAAGCGCATTTTTTAACTCACGGATATTGCCCGGCCAAGTATATACTTCTAATTTGTTGATAAAATCTGCCGATAAATCAGGTACGGTTTTTTTTACTTTTGCAGAAAAATGCCGGATAAAAAAAGCAGCCAGCAGTTTAATATCTTCTTTTCGGTTACGCAAAGTCGGCAGCGTAATCTGGAAAACCGACAACCGGTAATACAAATCTGCCCTGAAACCGGCTTTGGTTGTTTCTGCCAGCAAATCGCGGTTGGTTGCTGCAATAATGCGCACATTTACCTGCGTTGGCCGCGTATCGCCAATTTTAATAAACTGCTGCGATTCTAACACACGAAGCAGTTTTGCCTGTAAATTCAGGTCAAGTTCGCCAATTTCATCCAAAAAAATTGTTCCGCCGCTGGCTTCTTCAAACAAACCTTTTTTATCTTTCAAAGCATTGGTAAACGCACCGGCTTTATAACCAAACAGCTCGCTTTCCAGCAATTCTTTGGTAAAAGCACTGCAATTTACCGCTACAAAAGCCTTTTGCCAACGCATGCTGCCCTGATGGATGGCTTCTGCAAAAACTTCTTTTCCGGTTCCAGTTTCGCCCAAAAGCAATACGGTGGTATCTGTTGCGGCTACTTTTTTGGCGAGATTTATGGCTGCTGTTATCGGTTCGGATTTGCCGATAATCTGCTCAAAACCAAAACGATCGTTCAGCTTAATTTCCAGTTCAGCAACCCGCTGCTGCAACAGCACTTTGTACATCGCTTTGCTGATCAGCGGAATAATTTTTTCATTGTCATCACCCTTAACCAGATAATCAAACGCACCATTTTTAATTGCTGTAACACCATCGCTGATGCTGCCGAAAGCCGTTAGCACAATCACTTCTGTAGCTGGCCACGTTGCTTTTATTTTTTGGGTGAGTTCAATGCCGTTACTGTCGGGTAGTTTTACATCACAAATGATAACGGCTATCGCTTCCTGTTCCAGTTTTTTTAGCGCTTCTTTTGCCGTTGCAGCTTCAAAAACTTCATATCCTTCCAAATGCAAAATCCGCGAAAGCAGCTTGCGCAAACGTTCTTCATCATCAATAATCAACAATTTACCTTTTTGCATGAAAACAGGGAATCAATTTGAACGCCAAAAATTAAGGTGTAAAAGAAGCATTAATACTGCAATAGCTAACCAACACGCAGCGTTTTTTTTAAGCTGATGATGATTGATTATGCCTTATCAATTTGATAGCTGATTATCAAATTGATATTTGCTGAGGCATTTTTAAAACATCTTCAAAAAATCAAATATCTGACAATCAGCTATCTACAAATTTTAATTTTTAAGGCATTTTGTTGGCTTAGGATAAAAATCGGAATGAAACTTTCTGAAAAATGATGCTGTAAAAGAAGCATTGATTTAAGCTGATCTACGGAAAAAATTATCCACAAAATTGAATGAGCACACATCTTAAAAAATTATCTGCCGCCGGCATGTTGGTTACGCTGGGCATTATCTTTGGTGATATTGGTACATCGCCGCTTTATGTTTTTCAAACGCTGCTTACCGAAGGCGGAACGGTTAATCAGGAATTGGTGCTCGGTGCTATTTCCTGCGTTTTCTGGACGCTTACTTTGCAAACCACTTTTAAATACATTTTCATCACGCTGCAAGCCGATAATAAGGGCGAAGGCGGCATTTTCTCACTGTTTGCATTAGTTAAAAGATATGGCAAATGGCTGGCTGTTCCGGCAATTATCGGCGCGGGCACGCTGCTGGCCGATGGTATTATTACGCCGCCAATTTCGGTAACGTCGGCCATTGAAGGCTTGCATTTGGTGCCAGCTTTGTCCAGTTATATTGTTCCCGGAAATGAACTGATTTTAACGATCGTGATTGGTATAATTTTGCTGCTTTTCTTCGTCCAGCAATTTGGCACCAAGGTGATTGGTTCCGCTTTTGGTCCGGTTATGCTGTTGTGGTTTATCATGCTTGGCTTGGTAGGAACGCTGCAAATTGTACATTATCCGCAGATTTTCAAGGCGTTAAATCCTTATTACGGCATTGAATTGCTTACCGGCCATCCGCGAGGTTTTTGGTTGCTGGGAGCTGTATTTTTGTGTACAACCGGTGCCGAAGCGTTATATTCTGATTTAGGTCACTGCGGAAGAAAAAACATTCAGGTAAGCTGGATTTTTGTAAAAACTACCTTGATGCTGAATTATTTAGGACAAGGTGCCTGGGTGTTGCTGCAACCAGCCGGTACTTCTTTTAGCAATGTAAATCCGTTTTTCCAGATTGTGCCGCATACTTTCCTCATCCCGAGCATTATCCTGGCTACTTTTGCAACCATAATTGCCAGTCAGGCTTTAATCAGCGGTTCTTTTACGCTGATTAGTGAAGCTGTGAGCATGAACTTCTGGCCGCGCGTAACCATCAAATTTCCGAGTGATATCCGCGGACAAATTTATATTCCGAGCATCAACTGGTTGTTGTGTTTTGGCTGCATTGCTGTTTCCATTTACTTCCGCACTTCCGAAGCAATGACTGCCGCCTACGGATTTTCCATTACGGTTGCCATGCTGATGACCACAATTTTGGTGTATTATTTTATGCGCTATGTTAAACACTGGCCGCTGTGGTTAGTGGTGATTATTTTGTGTGTGTTTGTTTCGGTTGAAGGCTCGTTCTTCGTAGCCAACGCGGTTAAATTGTTAAAACGATTGTTCTTTTTGGTGTTTGAAGTCGGGTTGATTTTTACGATGTATATTTGGTATCGTGCCCGGAAAATCAGCAACCGTTTGCTCAATTTTATCGACCTAAAAGATAAAATACCGATGTTCAAAGCATTAAGTGCCGAAGAATCCATCCCCAAATTTGCCACGCACTTAATCTACCTCACCAAAGCCAACAACAGCAAGCAAATTGAGCAAAAAATTCTGTATTCTATTTTTAGCCGGATGCCCAAACGCGCCGATATTTACTGGTTTATCCACATAGAACGCGCCGACGATCCGTACACCATGGAATACAGCATTGAGGAGCTGGAAGATGATAAAATTATCCGTGTAGAGTTTCGCTTGGGCTTCCGTATTCAGCCAAGAATCAACGTTTTGTTCCGAAAAGTAGTGCAGGATATGGTGGCCAATAAAGAAATCGATATTACTTCCAAATACGAATCTTTGAGCCAATACAACCTGGCGGCGGATTTCCGTTTTGTGCTGCTGGAAAAGTTCCTTTCGTACGAAAACGAGTTCAGCTTAAAAGAAGGTTTTATATTAAGGAGTTATTTTGCCATCAAGCAATATGCGCTGACAGATGCGCAGGCTTACGGATTAGATACCAGCGAAACGCGGATCGAAAAAATACCGCTGGTGGTGCATCCTTTCTCTAATTTTGCTTTAAAACGAGTGGAGCCACAGGTTTCAGTTTCTGAAACTCTTGAAACGGATTAAAACCGTTTTCTGTCCAAATAAGAACCAATTAGTTGCACGTTTTCGGCAGTCAGGTCTTCTCCGGAGATTTCCTGCAGGCACCAGCCGCCATTTTCGCGCAAAATTGTACCGATAAAAACAGTATCCATCGTAATGCGGTACAGGTTGGACTCGATTTCTTGCGCACGGCAAATGGCGTTTTTAAAAATACCGGAAATTTGAATGGCTTCCATAAGCCGCAAAGATAACAGAATAATAGCTTTTGCTGATTAGCCCACAATTTTGCAAACCAAAAAAAGCCCCGGCAAATTGTCGGGGCTTTTGTAATTTATTACCAGTTGTGGTAGTATCTGTCGCGGAAATCTCTGTCACGGTAGTCTCTGTCACGGTAGTCTCTCCGATCATGATCAAACCTGAAATCACGGTCTCTGCGATCATGGAAATCACGATCAGCATAATTTCTTTCGTCACGGCCTTGATTCTGGTAGTTTTGGCCGCCCTGATTTGGCCTGTTCTGACCTTGATAATTTTGGTTTCCGTAATTTTGTCCGCCTGGATTATTACTGCGGCCATTGGTTTGTCCCTGATAATTTTGTCCGTTCTGGCTTTGTCCAGATTGATTTTGGCGGCCTTGATTTTGATTATTTTGATAACTGCCGTTTTGCTGATTGTACCCGTTTTGCTGATTACCAGAACCCATATTTCCAGTATTTGTATAGCTGCCGTTTTGGTTCTGGCGGTTGCCGCGATCCTGTGCAAAAGTATTTGTTAAACTGAAACTCAAAGCAGATAATACAACCAATGTAGTAATTTTAAGCGTTTTCATAATTTCTAATTTTTAAGATTGATGATGAATAGAGTGCTTGCAATTACCATAGTTTAAGCAAAAAATATATAGTTTTTCAGGTTAAACCTTTTGAAAAATGCCGTTTTGAAGATTGGTGTTGAAACAGAATTTTATAACCTTATAATGCTGTTTTGAAGTAATGCTTCTTTTATCACCCTAAATGTTGGATACTTAAATGCTTTTTTTACAATAGTTATTTAAACGATACTTAGAGTCTGTTTAAAAATGTACATAGGGTAATGTTCTAGGTCTAGATAAACCGGTTTGGAATATTCTTTTTGTGGTGACGAAACCTTAAAGAGATGTATCCTACCGATCTATCAGAAACCCAGTGGCAGTTTATAAAGAAAACCTTACAGTTAAAGGAAAGAAAAAGGAAGCACAGCCTGCGTTCTGTCTGGGATGCAATTCTTTACCTGGTTAAAACGGGCTGCCAGTGGCGGATGTTGCCCTGTAATTTTGCCAAATGGCAGT
>JBPBQN010000191.1:0-9442 GCA_050954865.1 Janthinobacterium lividum
CAGCGTATCTTTTCCCGATAAAGCCAGCAGCCGGAAAACTGCCTGACCGCTTTGCTTCGGCACAGCATTAAATGAAAAATTTAAGCTTCTTTTAGCACCTATTTTTACGGAATCCAAACCAGTGTTCAACCCTTTTAAAACCAGCTTGATTTCTGCATCATTTTGGTTGAGGAAGCTGCCCTGAACACGGAAGTTTTCGCCCGAATTTAATTGATGCGTCCAGTTAATTTTTTCGATTCTGGAAGTCAACTCAGGTGCAATAAAACGAACGGGCAAACTGTCTAATTTCTTCAAATCTGCTTCTTCCAAACCATTGCCCAAAATATGGATCGTAGTGTTTGCAGAAAGCGTTTTTCGCCACAAACTCAAATTAGCAATGAACTGAATTTGAGGCGAATGCAAAGCCTGCAAAACCTTTTCATCGGCGGTATAAATTAATTTTTTCTGCGGAAAAGAACGCAAACTGTCTTTACTAAAACCGTCCGTCAGCAACAAAATTTCATGTTCATTGCTGATGCTTCTTTTACCATGATAAAATGGCGGAATAGCCAGGCAAACCAAACTTGCCAACGCCAAAAACGAAGCCAGCAAACGCCAAACCAAACGCTGTTTATTGCTGCGTTTCAGCTCCTTCCAAAACAGAAAAATCAACAGTAAAAACGAAGCTGCAACCACCAGAATATTCCACATCATTTCGATCGGTTTGTGTGGGTTAGGTTTTGAAAATAAGCGTTGGATAAACCCAAATCAGGATTACTTGCTGCCGGTTGCGGCAATTTGGCAACCACTGGAAGCATTTTCTGGATCGCTTTTTCAACCGTTAAAATATCCTGTCCGTTAATATTTTTAGGCTGATTAACATTCGCTAAAATCTTCCGGAAAGAAGTAACGGCTGGCAAATACACAGTTGGTTGCGCCGCCGCTTTACTGCTTAACTGCAAATTGGTTTGTCTTAGAATCTGCAATGAAGCCGCGCCCAAACCTGCACCGTTGTTCAGCTGATTTAACAAATTTGCCGTTTGCCGCAACGATAAATTCGGATCGTTTTGTTTTTTAAAATCCTGCTGTGTAACCGGATCAATAATTTTCGTTAGATCGCCCGTCAGCCTTTTTTCAGTTGGTTTTAATGGCGCAATTTTAGCACTCGTTTTGGCTACATAAGCGCGCGATTTTTGCTGCAAATCTTTCAGCAAACGCAATGCTTTATAAGCAAAAGGCAACGCTTCCTGCGGTTTGTAGGTGCGCAGACGCAACTCAGCACTCCACATTTCGTTCAGCGTAGCTTTAAGCTGGTTTTTGGTTTCCGGCTCTAAAAAACTGGCATCTTCTGCATTGTCGTGCTTATCGGTATAAGCATCCAGAATTTTGCTGGCATTGCTGAAATCCGACGGATTATCCAACGCTTTTCCTCCTTCCGGATCGCCGCCAGATTCTGATTCTTCACCCAAAAACTTGCCGTAACGCAAACGCAAAAGCTTTTGATCAAAACCCAAATTTTGACTACGCTTTTTAAAATCTTCCACTTTAATCGTGTCTTTTTCCTTCAGTAACTGCTCCGTTTCGATGATAATTTGCCGCTCACTTCTAAACAATTCTGGCTTCACATCTAGGCTGTTTACCATGCCTTCCATTTGCATCAGTTTGGCTGTATCCGCAATCGAAATAATGTAAACTTCCGAGCGCGTTTCCTGGTTGTGATTGTCGGTTGCTTTTACATAAAAATATAATTCGTCGCCCGGCTGCATGCCTAACGCTTTCAAATCCAGCTGTTTCTGTAACTGATATTGTGTTTGATGACCAGAAAACGAAGCATCAAAACTTAATTTCTGCTCTTTAAATTTCACCGCTTCGCCAGTTCCGCTGGCAATTGTAGCGTTGATGTAAGCTTCGCGGATGCCGTAATCATCGCTCAATGCTGTTTTTAGCATGGTTTTTTGCGGCTCGCCAAAATCAATTACCGTAGTTGGTTTGGGTGATTGAATATGTATAACCGGCGGCAAATCTTTAATTACTTCAATCTGATATAATTCGGAAATTTTGCCGTCCAGGTTGACCTGATAAAAGCCAGACTTGGTAATTAATTTAGAAGTTTTCCACTCCGTCCGATCCGAATTTGCTGCTTTAAGCATAAGTTTTTCATGATCATTAAATAACAAACTCACCTGTTTTACCGCTTTATTCGTGCGGATTTCCCAGTTTACGGTTGCACCATCTTCCGCAGAAATGGAAAATTTTTCCTGTTCCCGACTGCTTTTTCCGGTATAATTTGGTGGCGAAATTTTTAAGCTGAAATGATCAATTTCCGGCAAAATAATTTCCGGTTTTGTTGCTGCTGCTGAAGTTCCGCTTAATGCTTCTTTTATCGGGTTAAATTTTGTTTGGATAGATTTCAGGTTGATTTTCGCCAGCAAAAAACTAAAAGCCAAAGCGGCAATCAACACTAAAACGGCAAATTGTAATTTTTTATAAAAGGCTTTAGGTTGAGGCAATTGCGGCAACAAATTTTCTACTTTTTGCCTTTGTAATCGTTCTAAAAGATTTAACGAATCGGTTGGTTTTAAGCTGAGTTCCGTACTTTCTTCCAGCTCCGGAAAATAATTGTTGAGGTAACGCGCCACATCTGCAATAGTAATTTTCCAGGATGTATTGGCCGAAAAAACAATCACCGCAAAAGCCAGAAACATCGGCAAAATCCACCAAAAAGAAAGTGAAAAAAGCACATGAAAAATAGCCGATAAAAACAGTGCCGCCGCCAAAGCCAGCAAAATAAGCGACAAAATATTGTTCATTTTCCACTTTTTTTGCCACTCAGTTATTACCAGATTTCCGTTTGTCTCAACCATAAATTTCGTGTTTTTTAGTTTGAGCAGATAAAATTCGTTCCAATAAAAAAACCAGAAACAAAGCGATCCAAAAAATAGGTTTTAAATCGGTTATTTCTGAAGTTTTCGTGTTTTTAAAAATGTTTTCAGTTTGATTTTCTGCGGAAGGTTGAATTTGATTTTCGGCCACCATGCGCTTGTCGTATTCAGCAAAATCCTGCTGCGGATAACTTTTGTAAATTAAATCCAGCATTACTTTCGGGAACTCGCTGCTCCAAACCAAATCATTCCAGGATGGATCAAAACGATTATAAAAGCGGTAAATATTTGTATTTTGAGTTGATTTCGAACTTAAAACCGGTTGCCCGAAACCGTTTTGCCAAACCGTTTCTGCATCGTTCATACTGTTTTTACCGACTAAAATTTGCTGGTATAAATTGATCGGTTCCGGTTCTGTTCCGGTAAAATTTTGATCAGCATTGATCCAGGAATTTACCGATTGTGCTTTGCCGGTTTCGTATTGAAAAACACTTCCGCCTGAAGCTAACTTTGAAAAATTTTTTGGGAAATTTTGGTTTGATAACCAGAAAATCCAGTTTTGATTAGCTGGAATCTGATTAAAATTACTGACAGAAATCAGCTTCATTTTCCGCCCGCTAAACTTTTTAACCGCTTGCAAAGCTGCTTCTAAGTAATTTGCATCCGCAGCAAACTGGTTTTGATAAACCGCAATTTTTAAAGTTGAAGTATCCACAGCAACAGCTTTCTGTGGATTATTTTTAAGCGAAACAAAAGGTTTTCCTGCTTCAAAAGAAACGTTAACAAGCGAGTTGCCACGATCGCCCGACTGCAAATTTATCGTGGTAAAAGAAGTACCGCTGGGTTTGCTGTTTCCAACCAGCACACGAATGCTGTCTGTAGAAGTCAAAAATGCGTTTTGAATCCAGGTAGAAACCGAATCCGCAGGCGTGTAAGTTTGCCAATGCAGGTTTTGGTTTGATGCCGGTTTCTTACTTTGAAAATGCTGTAACTGATTGGAAGTGAACAAATAAATATTGGTTTGCTGCGGAATTTTTTGTTCGAGCAATTTCAGCAAAGACCAGTAAACAGCTGGATTTTGTTTGGTTTGACGAACAGTCTCTTTTAAAACTTCTGCCAATTTTATGGCCTTAAAAGAAGTATCGAGCAAATGGAGTTCGTAACCAGCTTTCAGCAATGAATCAATTTTAGGTTTAAAATGCTGATATACTTCTTTTACCGGTATTTTTTCAACTAAAATCCAGCCTTTTGTTTTGATGGATTTTGCTGGTTTTTGCCACAGCGGTTCGGTTAGCAAAAACGCCAGCAACAGCAACAATAAACAGCGCAAAAGCAGCAGCAGCAAATCTGTAATACGGAAACTTCTGGAACTTTGCCGCGCGCTTTCGCCCAGCAGCGCAATGCTGCCGATTTTAAGCGTTTTGCCGGTTTTGATATGCCACAAATGGATCAGCACTGGAACGATGATTCCGGCGATTGCCCACAGCCATAAAGGATTGATTAATTGCAGCATTTTTAGCTTTTAGCTTTCAGTAATTAGCTGTCAGCAAATAGTTTACGTTTTATTTATATTGATTAACTTCTGTTTCTCTGGTTTAAAAAATCGCGCAAAGCTAAATCCAAAGGCTGGTTCATGCTGATTAAACGGTAAAAAATGTGCCTGTCCAACAGCTGAGTTTTGATGTAAGCCAGGCGTTCATCCAGTTTCTGTTTGTAAACTTTTTTGGCTTGTGCGGCATTAACTTGAATGGTTTGTCCGGTTTCCAGATCTTCCAAAGTAGAATAGCCGGCAAAATCCAGTTCCAATTCATTTTTCCCCATCAAATGGAAAACGATGATTTCGTGTTTTAAGGTAAAAAGTTTATCCAGCAAAGCTAAGATTTCGCCATTTTCCTCATAAAAATCAGTGATGAAAACCAGTAATTCACGCTTTCCGGTTCCGGCAAAAAGTTCCTTGTAATTTACAGCTTCTGTAAATTTTCCGCTTGGACTGAGGTTTTCCAGCTGATAAAACAAGCGGTTTAAATGCTGCATACTTTGCCTCGGCACCAAAGAAAACAAGCCGCCGTTTTGTAATACATATAATCCGGTTGCATCTCCCTGTAAATTAGCTAAATACGCTAATGAAGCCGTTAGATATGCAGCATAAACGCTCTTTTTATAACCATTATCTTCGTGGTTCATGGAAGCGCTGGCATCAACCAGAAACCTAACAGAAATGCTGGTTTCTATTTCAGATTCGCGAATATAATAGCGATCAGAACGCGCAAACATTTTCCAGTCCAGCGAGCGTAAATCATCGCCGGGCTGGTAACTTCGGTACTGACTAAATTCCATGCCCGGCCCTTTAACGGTGCTTTTATTTACACCGCTCATAAACCCGTCAATTACTGTTTTGGCAGCCAATTGCAGGTTTTTTATAGCGATGACGGTTTTTGGATCGAGGAGCGAAGACATACGGAAACTAAATTTATATCGATAAAAACAGCATCATTAAGCTTTCACTTTAGGCCGTTCAATGGCTTTAATCAATTCGGAAGTAACCATATCTGAACTTACATTTTCGGCATCGGCTTTAAAATTCATCAGAATACGATGGCGCAAAACCGGATAAGCCATGTTGTGGATGTCTTCCATCAGCACAGCGTATCTGCCTTTAAACAAAGCACGCGCTTTTGCCGTGAGGATTAAAGCCTGGCCGGCACGCGGACCAGCGCCCCAGCGAACCCATTCTTTAATATACGGAACGGTTGTAGTATCCGGACGCGTGGCGCGAATGATGCTGCTGACGTAATGCACCAAATCATCGTTAATGGTAACATCGCGCACCAAACCTTGCAGTTGCCTAATTTCTTCTCCGCCTAAAATTGGGTTTATGGTTACTTTTTTGCTGCCGGTGGTACTGTTTAATACACCAAATTCTTCCTGCGCGGTTGGGTAACCAATTTTAATGTACAACAGAAAACGGTCTAACTGCGCTTCGGGCAGCGGATAAGTTCCGGCCTGTTCAATTGGGTTTTGCGTGGCCAAAATGAAAAACGGCCGATCTAAAGGATAGGTTTGTCCGCCGTAAGTTACTTCAAATTCCTGCATCGCCTCCAGCAAAGCGGCCTGCGTTTTTGGCGGCGTACGGTTAATTTCATCAGCTAAAACAATATTGGCAAAAAGCGGCCCTTTGTTAAATTTGAAAAAGCGTTTGCCAGTTACGTGGTCTTCTTCCAAAATTTCGGTACCCACAATATCGGTTGGCATTAAATCCGGCGTAAACTGGATTCGGCGGAACGACAGATGTAAAGCCTGTGATAACGTGCGCACCATCAGCGTTTTTGCCAATCCGGGAACGCCTTCCAGCAAACAATGTCCGCCAGCCAGCAAAGCAACTAGCATTTCATCCAAAACCTGATCCTGGCCGATAATAACTTTTTGAATCTCGTTTTTAAGCGATGAAAGCTTGGTGAGTAAGTTTTTTATGGTGATTTCCGTAGTTTCCAAAGCGTTTAATAATTACTGAGGCGATAAACCTGATTTGTTATTTGAGAAAAGTAGAAATAAATTCCCTCATTTTAGAAAACTATTAAATAGTAGCAGAAAATTTACAAGATTTATAGTGATAAAAGCAGTATTCCGCAATATTTGCAATAATTTAGGACGATGAATGCCGCCAAATTTACATTTACACGATTAAGATATACTTCCGGAGATTGGGATACCGACCAGCGAATGCCATCTAACATTCTTAATTCGCTGATTGAATACACGACAATTCCGATCAACACACAAGAAAAAATTATTGATTTAAGCAGCCCGGAAATTTTTCAATCTCCATTCTGTTATCTTAGCGGCCATAAATTGGTGCAGTTTAACTCCGCAGAAAGAACCAATTTTAAGCAATATGTGCAAAACGGCGGTTTTGTTTTTGTAGATGATTGCAACCACGACATCGACGGACTTTTTGCACGTTCTTTTGAAGCGCAGATGTCGGCTTTGTTTGGTGCGCATGCTTTAAAAAAAATTCAGCCGAATCATCCCATTTATTCGTCGTTTTTTAAGTTTGAAAAAGGTCCGCCAAACACCGCTTTTGAGTTGAATGGCTGGGGCGATGATTTAATTCATGATTATTTAAAAGCCATTGAAATAAATGGCCGTATTGCCGTTTTATATAGTAATAAAGATTACGGCTGTGAGTGGGATTATGATTTTAGGAACAAGCGTTTTCTGGCAGAAGACAACACCAAATTTGGCGTAAACATCGTGTTGTATGCCATGGGAAGTTAGCCGTTTGGTTGTGCTGTACTTTCTCTCATCAAAAATTAATCACACTTTTTAGCTTATTTGCTGTTTGAATTCTATTAAAATGCTTTGGTATTGTAGCATTTTTTGATACTTAAATTATTAAGGTTTCACTTAAATTGCTGTTATGAAGAAGCCTGCTTTGCCGATAAATGAAGCCGAAAGATTAAACGCATTGCATTCGTATGCGGTTTTAGATACGCTATCCGAAAATAACTTTGATGATATTACGCGGTTGGCTTCTCAAATTTGCGAAACCCCTATTGCTCTGATCAGTTTGGTTGATGATAAACGCCAATGGTTTAAATCTTACCACGGATTAAAAATCAGGGAAACAAATAAAGATTACTCATTTTGTGCCCACGCCATTTTAAATCCGCAGGAAGTAATGGTTGTACCGAATACTTTACAAGATGAACGGTTTAAAAACAATCCGCTTACTGTTGGCCATCCGCATGTGGCTTTTTATGTTGGTGTGCCGTTGGTTAATAATGAAGGTTATCCTTTAGGAACTTTATGCGTAATTGATAATCAGCCTAAAACTCTTTCTGACGATAAAATTTATGCCTTAAAAGTATTGGCCAAACAAGTAGTAAACCAACTGGAGCTGCGCAAAAAAACGAATGAACTGGATCAAAGCATTTTTGAATTGCAAAAATCCCATCAATACCTGGAGCGTTTTGCCTTGATGGCTTCGCATGATCTTAAAACGCCTTTAACCAGCATCATGTTATCGGCACAATTGCTGAAACAAAAATACAGCGAGTTGGTGGACGATAAAGCCAACCATTTTTTAGATACGATTAACCATTCGTCTAAAAAACTGCTTGGATTTTTAAATAACATGCTGGATTACTCTAAATCCAATACCGTTTTAACAAAACGGAAAGACAGGATTTACGTAAACGATTTGCTGCTTCATATTTTAAAACTGTTACAAATTCCGGAAAATGTGCAGGTTAAAATTCCGGAGCAGGCCGTTTATGTTCAAACATCTTTAATTGCTTTAGAACAGATATTTATCAACCTGCTGCATCATGCCGCAAAAAACAGTGATAAAAACAGCATTGCCATTTGGATTGATTTCTGTGAAGAGAGCCTTTTTTATCACTTTAAAATCAGCGATAACAGCAAAGGCATAGAAGCCAAAGCATTGAAAAATATGTTTGCACCGCTGGATTTTACAAAAGCTAAAAATAAAAGTGCAGACAGCGAGACGAAAATTGGGTTATCAACCGTAAAAAACCTGGTAGAAAGTTTAGGCGGAGCAATTAAAGTAAGTTCTGTGTTGAATGAGGGAACAGCTTACGAGTTTACGATCCTTAAATAAATCCGGTTTATTTAGTTATTTGCTATATAAGGTTAATATTTTCTGATACTTCTTTTACCACCTAAAATTTGTGATCCTCGTAGAATGCTTACTTTTGTATCATTTAAACTGAAGCATGAACGCTGAAACGATCAAAGCCTTACCGGGCCGCTACTGCAACTCGCTAACTGAATATTCGCGCTGGTTAACCCGTGAAGTTACCATTGGAGATGTGCCGATGGGCGGAAAAAATCCGATCCGTATCCAGAGCATGACTACCACGGATACGATGGATACGGCCGGAACCGTTGCACAAACCATCCGCATGGTGGATGCCGGTTGCGAATATGTGCGTATTACGGCACCAAGCGTAAAAGAAGCGCAAAATCTGGCCGAAATCAAAAAACAACTTCGTGCAAAAGGCTACCAAGTGCCGTTGGTTGCGGATATTCACTTCACCCCAAATGCAGCGGAAGTTGCGGCGCGAATTGTAGAAAAAGTGCGCATCAACCCCGGAAATTATGCCGATAAAAAACGCTTCAACGAGCTGGTTTATACCCAAACAGAATATCAGAACGAGCTGGAACGCATCTTCACCAAGTTTACGCCGCTGGTAAATATCTGCAAAGAATATGGCACGGCGATGCGTATTGGCACCAATCATGGTTCGCTTTCAGATCGAATTATGAGTCAGTACGGCGATACGCCGCGCGGCATGGTTGAATCTGCAATGGAGTTCATCCGGATGTGCGAAAGTCTGAATTATTATAACCTGGTTATTTCGATGAAATCCAGCAATCCGCAGGTAATGGTACAAGCTTACCGGATGCTGGTGGAAACGATGGTAGCCGAAAACATGAATTATCCGCTGCATTTGGGCGTAACCGAAGCCGGCGATGGCGAAGACGGCCGCATTAAATCCGCCGTTGGCATTGGCACTTTGTTGGAAGATGGTTTGGGCGATACCGTTCGTGTTTCTCTT
>JBPBQN010000192.1:0-9391 GCA_050954865.1 Janthinobacterium lividum
GATATTTTCACCCGTCTTTTCTGCAATCTCAGCAAAAGGAACATGATCCAGTTCCTGCAAGACGAAGACCTGCCTCTGTTCTTCGGGCAATTCGTTCAGTGCCAGAAATAACTGCTCCCAGAAAAGGTTCCGCAGGTATTCCGTTTCCGGAGTAGTTGCTTCTGTAAGTAAGATCGAGCGGTAATCGTCATCACCGCTTTCATCTTCATCACCTTCGGCAAAAAACAAATCGCCCAGCAGCGTTTCAGACCGCTTTCTGTATTTGTCTGTTATCTTATTGGTAGCTACTTTATACAGCCATGCACCGGTCTGCTCAATAGGCTCCGAGTTCACCACAGCACTGAGCTGGTACCAGACATCCTGCAGAATGTCCTCGGCGTCGGCTTCTGTTTTCACCCTTTTGCGGATGAATGACAGCAGGCTTTTACCATACGATTTTACCGCTTGCAGGATCGTGCTGTTTTTCTCGTATGGCATCTGGGCTGTCGTCAATTTGTCGCTCTTTAAAAGTAGAGACGGACACGGACAGAAAACATTTTAAAAAAAATGAAAAAAATTATAATTAAACATTTTATGTATGAAGCAAGATGCTTTATGATAGTTATAATCACTAAACAGCTTCCCATCTGTATCTTTACCTTGAAGTTTTAAAGCTCAATGAGGGTGAAGGAAAAAAATATCAACAGAAATAGAACGAATTATCATCTAATTTTTAAAGTTTTTTTAATCTTAATAATTTCGTTGTTATGTGCTATTAAAGGGATGGCAAATCATAAAAAACTCCTGCCATCGCCAATCAAACGGATTCTAAAAAATATCCGATCTCCAGGATTTAAAAAAGCTTCTTATAATATAACTTCATTCGGCGCGGTAGCGGATGGGGAAACCGATACGAAACCAATAATTGACAAGGTTATCAATTTATGCAGTACAACCGGAGGAGGGCAAGTAATTATTCCGAAAGGTACTTTTTTTATAGCTGGCCCTATTGTATTAAAAAGCGATGTGAATCTGCATTTTGAGGATGGTGCTGAAATTATCTTTTCTGCTAATGAAAAAAACTATTTGCCTGCCGTACTTAGTTTGTGGGAAGGAACAGAACTTTATAATTATTCGCCTTTAATCTATGCTTGCCAATGTTCCAATATAGCTATTACAGGTAATGGTAAAATTAATGGATCTGCCAGCAAAAACTTTGCAACTTGGCGTCCACAAGGATCGCAAGAGCAAAATAAATTAAGGCAAATGGGCATAGATGGCGTGCCTGTTAATAAAAGGATATTTGGAGAAGGTTTTCATTTACCGCCGGATATGATCCAGCTGTTTGAATGTAAAAATGTTTTGGTCGAAGGTATTTCCATTATTGATGCTCCTTATTGGGTAATTCATCCTGTTTTATGTAATAACGTTACTGTCCAAAATGTAACAATCAATAGCCTGAACTTAAATAATGATGGTTGTGATCCTGAATGCTGCACCAATGTTTTGATTCAGAACTGCAATTTTACTGTTGGTGATGATGGTATAGCTATTAAAGCTGGCAGAGATCAGGATGGATGGAGACTTGGCCAGCCAACAGAAAACGTTATTGTGCGCAATTGCATTTTTAATTCAAAAACAAACGGACTTTGCATCGGCAGTGAAATGTCAGCAGGTGTAAGAAATGTTTACATGTATCATGTTCAAATCAAGAAGTGTTTAAGTGCTATCTATTTTAAATCTAATTTAGATCGTGGGGGCTTTATCAAAAATATCCATGTTGACGATGTGCAATGCGATAGTGCACGGTCAGCTTTTATACGCTTTGAAAATAATTATCATGGCTCCCGGGGAGAGCAGCATCCTACTCAATTTAGTAACTTTATGATTAGAAATGTAACTTGTAATTATTCCGGAGAAGTAGCTATTTATGCTGTTGGCGTACAAAATCATCCTCTTAAAAATATCAGCTTAAAAAAAGTAATTGTGCTGCACACACCAAAAGATCAAATCATTAATAATGTTCGGCATTTAAAATATAGCCATATTCTAGTTAACCGTGTGCGGATAAAAAAGCCGGTAAATACAGCAATCAGCATACTTCACACAGATTGAACGGCTTGATTGCGATGCTTCTTTTATCGATATAAATTTGGATGCAAAAATTACAGGTATAAAAGAAGCATATACTTTTTGTTCTTTAATTAAGCCGCACAAATAGCAGGTGATTAGGTGCTGCGTTTTCTGGGATAGGTACATTCTTAATTTTAATGCTTTGCCTTTGTGAAGATGACCGTTTTATCATATTTTCATTGTATTTTTTATTGATAGAATAATTATTTAGCCACTTCTATACCATCTGTCATGATCTCTTCTTCAGCTTTATTGATCAATTTACTATCCTTGCCAATCATTTGGTTTTTCTTCCAGTCACCCTTAGCATAAATGGCAATGGTAATAACTGCGGTTATAATAATTGAAACTGGGAAAGCCAGCCAAATTCCTTTTTCAGCCATCAAAGTATAATGTGATAGTATATAAGCAATAGGAAACTGCAACACCCATTGAGATATCAGGGCAAGTATCATAGGAATAATTGTATTACCGGTTGCTCTAAGCACACCTATCAAGCATAACTGCAATCCCAGGAATCCCCAGGAAATGCAGACGGTTCGTAGAAAAATGGCACCGCTCTTAATCACTGCGACATCTCCCGGCACAAAAAATGCAATGATATGCGGCGCAAACATATATGCGATAAGAGAGAAAACGGTTAGTAATGCAAAGCCCAGCAAAGCGCCGAGTTTCGCAATGCTGATCGCGCGTTGCATATTTCCTGCACCTATGTTTTGCCCAACCAGCGTGGATATTGCCATGGATAATCCCAGGGCAGGTATCATAATAAGTTGAATTAGATTAGAACCGGCACCATAGGCAGCCACGGTATTTGTACCGAAGCGTACAATCAGAAAAGTCATGGCCGTCATACCGATGGCGCGCATGGATTGTTCGATAGAGGACGGAAAACCGATTTTAAAAGCACGTTTAATATGCACCAGATCAGGCTTGAAATCCGAAAGATGCAAATGAATATCGTGCTTGCCCCTGAACAAAATGATAAAACCAATAATCAGCGCCAGGCTTTGGGTAGAAATAGTAGCCATAGCTGCGCCTTTAACACCCAAAGCAGGAATAAAGTGCCAGCCAAAGATGAACAGCGGGTCCAATGCAAAGTTGAGGATTACGGTACCCAGCACAATAAATACCGGTAAAACAGCCCTGCCGACACCCCGCATAACCGATTGAAATACCATAAAGCTAAAGTTGAATACCAACCCTATAAATGAAATTTGCATAAAGCCTAATGCACCATCATATACATTATTTGCCACTTTTAATGATTTTAAGAACAAAGGGCTTAGTAAATAACCGATAATAGACAATATCACAGAGACCGAAACAACCATCAGCAAAGTTTGCGCAGCAACATGGTTTACCATTTTTTGGTTACCTGCCCCAAAATATTGGGCGATCAGAATAGAGCCTGCAATAGCAAGACCTATGCCTAATGCCATTGTCAGGAAAATGACGGGTGTACTTACCGATACTGCTGCAACGGCTGTTCCGCCAAGCCGGCCTACCCAAAAAGCATCCACCAGTTGATAAGCGGCCTGTAGAATATTAGCCACCATGATCGGAATCGCCAGTTTTAGCAGCGAAGCTAATATTGGCCCCTCCAGTAACATTTGTTTATTGTCTTTCATTTTTCTAAGTGAAATGGCAACGATTTAATTAAATATTATCTTGCACGACCGCATTTTTTAGGAGAAAAAGCTATCTAAAATCTTATTCATTACTTAAAATGTAATAATTAGTGACTTATCATCTAATAATATCTTGTCTTGTAAAAAATTGAGTTGTGTAAGCAAGTTAGCAAAAGTACAACAACTTATTAACGCAACTTTGTGATTACCACCCAGTACTTTGTAGTTGTTTATGGGGGACAGATTTAACTGAACATAATCATTATTATAGGACAGACTTGTATTTTGTTTAGGTAGGATTGGATTTTTCTTTTGCTATATTAGTCCAGTAAGGCCTTATTAAAAGTAGTGCCTTTACTATTTAATGTGGCTTTCAATTAGTCAGTCGGGTCTTCATCAAGACTGCTCTCAAAAATTTCATGTAGCTTCCTCTGTAAAACTTCCTTTTCAGGTAACATGGTTTGATATTCTGCTACTAAAGCTGGTGACAAGTTTCTACTTAGAGCATATTCTACCACTTCACTATCTTTATATTTACATAGCAAGACACCAATAGAAGGATTTTCATTTTGCTTTTTTATATCGCGGTCAAGTGCTTCCAGATAAAAATTTAGCTGACCTAAATGTTCAGGTTTAAATTTATCCACTTTCAATTCAAAAGCAATAAGACATTGAAGGCTTCTGTGGTAAAACAGAAGATCAATCATAAAATCGCTATTGCCGACCATAATTCGGTACTCCTCGCCCATAAACAAAAAGTCTTTGCCTAGTTCCAGTAGAAAGTTTTTCATTTGAGTGACCAGGGCTTTTTGCAGTTGCTTTTCACTATGCGTTTCTGGTAAGTTTAAAAACTCAAAGACATAGCTATCTTTAAATGTACCTGAAATATTAGGGTTTAATTCCCTCATCACTGATGAGAGTTTTTGGTTTCCGATCATTACTCGCTCAAAAACGCCTGCGTTCATTTGCCTTTCAAGTTCCCTTGAGCTGTATTTTTCCGTGATGCATAAACGTAAATAAAATTCCTTCTCTTCAACTGTTTTAGCCCGGCTTAGAATCGTTAGATTATTTGTCCAACTAATTTCTCTCAGCAGTGCTGAGAGTTTTGGGAAACCTTTATAGGCATCATAAAACTGCTTCATGCGCCACAGATTCTTATCAGAAAAGCCCTTTAAATCAGGCTCACTTTTTTCAATATAAAGTGACAACTGCTGAACAACAGATTTTCCCCATTCTGTAGCCTCAATTCGCATACTAATGTATTTTCCAACTTCCCAGTAAAGATTGATCAATTCAATATTTACTGACTTGAAGGCATTGTTTCGTGCCTCTTTAATTAGCTTAACAACATCAAAAAACTGCTTATCCAAATTTTTTAAACTCATATTGCATTCTACAAACTGATGGAACCAAGATAGTAGAATCTGCATAAATAATAAATGCAGTATTTCAGGAGTTTTTTTAATAGAAACTTACATTTATAATCAATATATAGTTGATTGTAGTTATAGAAATCTATTATTGCAGTTTAAGTAGCTTGTCCTATAATTACCTTTATGTTAAGTAAGGAATCTAATATTCCTTTATACCGCAAAAATCGAATTAATCTGATAACTTAAAAAGGGAAATTCTTGTTTTCTAAAATTTAAAACGTTAAGTTTTTTGAGGAAACTTCAAATCAACAGACAAATAAAAAACCCACAGATTGATAAATCAACCATTTGCACCTAAGACTTGAAGGGTTAGAGTAGCACATCGGATTGTGAAACTTGAATTTGGATCTTTCTCTAATTTACCTAAGCCGTCAACTTGGATTGGGAAGAAATCAACAATTACTTTATTGTCGACTTCCTCAAATAATGCCTCAAAGATAACTGAGCTTTGTATCTAAGAAGCTGTTTAAAATTAATTTAGGTAAATTAAATGCTCCTTTTATTAGGTAAAAAACAAAAATCCGAATTTTTTTGGCAGTAAAAGCTTCTGTAAATTTCTAATTTATAGCGATAAAAGAAGCATGACTATCTTTAAAAAAATTTAAACAGGTAAAAAATAATATACCTTCACAATTATGGATTTTTTTATTGTAGTTACCATTCTCTTTGCAATCAGCTCGCTTTTCAGTTATATCAATGAGCGTTGGATAAAACTTCCAGGCGTAATAGGCGTAATGGTTTTAGCGATCATTACATCCCTTTTTACACTTTTTGCAGGCAAATCTTTTCCAACTTTTAGTAATTTTATTTTCAAGTTATCGCATTCCATTGATTTTTCAAAAACACTGCTGGACGTGATGCTCGGTTTCCTGCTTTTTGCCAGTGCTTTGCATTTTGATATTGGCAAATTGAAAGAAAACTTCCGTGGCGTCCTGATTATCAGCACAGTTGGCGTTCTGCTTTCTACTTTACTGTTTGCCGGTATGCTTTTCAATATAACCGGCTGGCTCCATATCAATATTCCGTTTATTTTCTGCTTGCTGTTTGGCGCTTTGGTTTCTCCAACAGATGCAGTCGCGGTTTCAGCTTTGTTAAAAAACTCTAAAATGCCGCCACGATTGGAAACTATTATTTCGGGCGAATCATTATTTAATGATGGAATCGGACTGGTGTTGTTTGTAAGTTTTCTGGAAATAGCTGATACACCCGGGAAAGCTTTCTCCTTTAATGCCGCCATTCAATTATTTGCACAGGAAGTTTTTGGAGGATTGCTTTTGGGCGGTTTACTGGGCTGGCTAACCTATCGAATGATGCGTAAAATTGAAGATTTCCAAACCATCGTACTACTTTCCATTACGCTGGTGATGGGCATTTCTGTGCTGGCAGGTTTGCTCCATGTATCTATACCTTTAGCTGTAGTAGCAGCCGGTTTGCTGATTGGTAGCCGATCATTTAGTAAAGATAACAATCATCAAACCAATGAATATTTAGAAAAAGTATGGAAGCTGATGGACGGTTTGCTTAATACAATTTTGTTTGTGCTGATTGGCCTGCAGATGGTTTCTGTATCCATTACGATTAATTATCTGGTCGTAAGTGTGGCTGCGGTTGTTATCCTGTTGATAGCAAGGGCACTTAGCATTATTCTGCCTGTTATTTTTTTACGTAGATCGCTTAGGCTGCAATACAACAGTATATTTATTTTAACCTGGGGAGGATTACGTGGTGGAATTTCAGTTGCGCTGGCTTTATCCCTACCAAATTCTCCTTATCGCGAAATTATTTTAGCCGGTAGTTTTTTTATCGTTGTATTTTCGGTAATTATACAAGGACTCACTTTGAATAAGGTAGTAAATAAACTTATTTAGCATGGCTTTAAAAATTTTGCGCCATATTTTTAAATGCTTCTTTTATCCCTTAAAAATCAATAAGCTTTTCAGGTTGTACAAATTTACGTTGATAAAAGAAGCATCATCCATTTTAACCGAGAAAGTAACAGCCATCTTTTAGGCATCAATGGCTTGAACAATATCTCGTAAATCAGGTTCTCTTGTGGTAATCAAATTAAAATATGAGCAATAGCAATAAACAAATTATCGGTTTCGGGATTGTTTCGGCCATGCGCGGAAGTTTTGGCATTGGCATTTTAAGTCATTTCCTCAACAAAAAATCAAGTTTATCTTTAAAAAAATCAAAACTAAGTTTCATACAATCACCTGTAACTGCCGGTATAAGTAAAGTGCTTTGTGCAGGCGAAATAGTGGGGGATAAAATGCCCGCTGCTGCTGATCGGATTGGTTTCCCGCAAATACTTGGGCGAATTGCAAGCGGTGCTCTTTGCGGCGCAATTGTAGCAACAGAAAATAACGATAATCTGGCAAAAGGTATTATTCTTGGTGGTGCCAGCGCACTGGCCGGCAGTTACGCCTTTTTTTATCTTCGTCAATATGTTGATGGATTGCCTGGTATTAAAGATTTATATATAGGCGTAGCAGAAGATATACTGGCACTTGGCACTGGCATTATTTTGATGAAATAACAGTTCAATTTCTTTGAAAATTGTTTGACTGCTGCAAATTCAGGACTTATTCGGATTTTTTGTTCCGGAAATGTTGATGCTTCTTTTATGCCGGTAAATTTGTTTTTGCAATCAGAAGTTAAAACGTTTTTGATAATAAAAGAAGCATCAACGATTTTTATTGAATGAATGTTAAACAGGCTTTAAATGAAATTTTCTTTTGTGATTTGCCGTTCATTAAGCCGCTCTGATTACAGGTGCCACTTTGGTTGCAAATAGTTCTATGCCTTTGGCTACAGCCGCAAAATCCTGACCACCGATATCAATCTGCCCTACGTAACGGGTGATTCCCATTTTTTCTTTTAAAAACATGATTTTATCGATCACTTCCTGCACGCTGCCTCCAATTAAAGAACCATCCGGAGAAAGCATCTGCTGATACTGCCCAACCGGCATCGGCCCTTTAAAAAGTGGTTCCAAATAAGCAGCATAATAAGGATAAAAATCATTGCGGGTTTGCTGTGAAGTTTCTGTTACATGCAAATGAGAAAATACACTGATCTGCATTTTTTCAGCTGGCTGCTGCTGCTGCCATGCCTGGCGGTATAGATTTCCCAGCTGTGCGTAACCGGACAATGTTCCGCCCAGTACCGGCACGGCTACCGGATAACCCAATGTTGCTGCACGCAAAACGCTTTGAGGTGAACCTGCACCAATCCATACGGGGAGCTTTTTTTGTACCGGCCGTGGAGCAATTTCCTGCTGAACCAGCTCCGGCCTGAATCTTCCTTTCCAGCTCACGTTTTCATTTGAGTTTAGCAGAGAAAATAAGTTTAGCTTTTCCATAAACAAAGCATCGTAATCTTTTAGATCGAAGCCAAACAAAGGGAAATTATCCGTAAATGCCCCACGGCCAAAGATAAGTTCGATACGGCCGCCTGAGATCAGGTCAGCAGTAGCAAACTCCTGGAAAACACGCACCGGATCGGCTGTACTTAACAGCGTAGTAGAGCTGGTTAACCGGATACGTTTGGTAATTGCGGCTATGGCTGATAAAGTAGTAGCCGTAGCAGAATTGACAAATTTTAGGGAATGGTGTTCGCCGATACCCAAAATATCCAGCCCCCATTCGTCTGCCATCTGTGCCATTTCCAGCATTTGTTTCATCCGTTCTTGTGAAGTAATTTTAGTTCTGCTTACCGGGTTCGTAACCAGATCACCAAATGAGTAAATGCCCAACTCCATAAATAATTTATTCTTTTTTAATTGTTAAGAGACTGTACCGATGCTGATAATTACCAATCCTGCACGTTAACTGCCAATGATAGGCATCGAGTGCACATAGTTATTTTGGGCAAGTTCTTCCAAAATAAACCTTGCAATAGCAATCCGGGTTATTGAAAAATCAATTTTCTGATCACCAAACGTTATCTTAACATTTCCCTTCGGTTCGCCGTTTACAGGCGCAATAAAGCGGACGATCGTCCAGTCCTGATGATTTTACCAGTTTTCCTATGGCCACAATTTCCCGGTAAGGCTTCGGGAAAATAATCCGTGCCAGTATTCCCGGAACCACGGTTGCCATAGAGCGGCGGTCTTTTTCAAACTTAATACTTGGCGTCCCGATGGTAATCAGTCGGGTTACGCCTTCTGCTTTCATGGCACTAACTATATTTTGGTGCCCTATAGTAATGGGC
>JBPBQN010000193.1:0-8873 GCA_050954865.1 Janthinobacterium lividum
CTTAATGCAAAATAAAAAAGGAGCCACCAAACCGGAAACTCCTTTTAAAATTACATACTGTTTTTACCATTTAAATTTTAGGCATTCAAAAACACAAAATTATGGTCAAATTCATCCAAGCGAATATTACTGTCTTTGTTGATTTTGCCGGATAAAATCTGCTTGGAAAGTTCATTTAAAACCTTTTTTTGGATTACCCTTTTCAGCGGGCGAGCACCAAACTGCGGATCATAACCCAACTGGCCCAGCCAATCTAAAGCGGCATCGCTTGCTTCGAGATGAATGCCCATTTCGTTCAGCGTATCCTGCAACTGATTAAACTGCAGTTTCACGATACTGCCAATTTCATTTCGACTTAAAGGCGTAAACATGATGATTTCGTCAATCCGGTTTAAAAACTCTGGCCGGATGGTTCTGCGCAGCAACTCAAATAATTCATTTTTGGTTTTGGCAACAATTTCATCTTGATTGTCTTCGTCCAAACTGGCAAAATTTTCCTGAATCACGTTTGCACCGATGTTGGAAGTCATGATAATGATCGTGTTTTTAAAGTTTACCACGCGGCCTTTATTATCCGTTAAACGGCCATCATCCAAAACCTGTAACAAAATATTGAACACATCCGGATGCGCTTTTTCAATTTCATCCAGCAAAACCACGCTATACGGTTTACGGCGCACGGCTTCTGTTAATTGTCCGCCTTCATCATAACCAACATATCCCGGAGGCGCACCAATCAACCTCGAAACCGCATGACGTTCCTGGTATTCGCTCATATCAATCCGAACCAGAGCGGCTTCATCATTAAACAGATATTCTGCCAAAGCTTTTGCCAGTTCGGTTTTACCAACACCGGTTGTGCCGAGGAAAATAAAAGAACCGATTGGTTTCCGCGGATCCTGCAAACCGGCACGACTACGGCGAATGGCATCAGAAATTGCTTCAATTGCTTCTTCCTGACCGGCAACACGTTTATGCAATTCATCTTCCAAATTTAACAATTTTTCGCGCTCGCTTTGGATCATTTTAGAAACCGGAATACCGGTCCAACGCGCTACAACGCCAGCAATATCATCGGCTGTAACTTCCTCTTTCAACATTCGGCCATCGCCTTGCTCGTCTGATAGTTGCTTTTTCAGTTTTTCAACTTCAGCTTCAGTTTCCTTGATTTTACCGTAACGCAACTCGGCCACTTTTCCATAATCACCGGCACGCTCTGCCTGATCTGCTTCTAATTTATAGTTTTCAATCTGTTCAATTTTTGTATTGACATTATCTACCAGATCTTTTTCGCCCTGCCATTTGGCGCGTACAGAATCACGTTCGTTGGAAAGATTGGCAATTTCTTGGCTCAACTCTTTAACCCGTTTTTCATCATTTTCTCGTTTGATGGCTTCACGCTCAATTTCCAGCTGCATGATGCGGCGCTCCAGTTCGTCCACCACTTGCGGCACAGAATCCATTTCCAAACGCAATTTAGAAGCGGCTTCATCCATCAGATCGATTGCTTTATCCGGTAAAAAACGATCAGAAATATAACGTTGCGACATTTCTACAGAAGCAATAATCGCTTCATCCTTAATGCGCACTTTGTGATGCGTTTCGTATTTTTCCTTGATTCCGCGGAGGATGGAAATCGCATCGGCCGTGTTTGGTTCATCTACATTAACCTTCTGGAAACGTCGTTCCAGCGCTTTATCTTTTTCAAAATATTTCTGGTATTCGTTTAAAGTTGTAGCACCAATCGCCCGCAATTCGCCACGAGCCAAAGCTGGTTTCAAAATGTTTGCTGCATCCATCGCACCTTCGCCGCCACCGGCACCAACCAACGTGTGAATTTCATCAATAAACATAATGATTTCACCTTCAGCTTGCGTTACTTCTTTGATCACCGCTTTTAATCGTTCTTCAAACTCGCCTTTATATTTGGCACCCGCAATCAGTGCGCCCATATCCAATGAAAAAACGGTTTTGGTTTTCAGGTTTTCGGGCACATCGCCTTTAATAATTCGAAATGCAATTCCTTCTGCAATAGCGGTTTTACCAACGCCTGGTTCACCAACTAAAATCGGGTTGTTTTTAGTTCTTCGAGATAAAATCTGAATCACGCGACGAATTTCTTCGTCCCGGCCAATCACCGGATCCAGCTTGCCAGATTCGGCATATTCGTTCAAATTTCGAGCATATTTATTCAGCGAATTATAGGTTGCTTCTGCATTCTGATCGTTGACTTTATTATTTCCGCGCAGCTCTAAAATGGCTTTTTTCAGGTCTTTTTCGGTCGCACCAAAGTCTTTCAGCAAACCCGAAGTTTTGTCTTTTCCAGCTAAAACAGCCAGCAAAAGGTGTTCTACGGATACAAATTCATCTTTAAATTCTTTTACGTACGACAATGCTTTTTGCAGTGTGGAGTTCGTATCCGATGACAGATAAACGTTACTGCCACTCACTTTTGGGTAAGAAGCAATCTGTTCATCCAGGGAAGTGTTTAAGCGGCTTATATTGACGTTGAGTTTTTTGAGGAGATAATTGACAACGTTTTCATCCACCAGCAACATTCCTTTTAGCAAATGCGCATTTTCAATCGCCTGCTGTTGGTTTCCGGAAGTGATTTCAGAAGCCTTCTGAATCGCTTCCTGGGCTTTTATGGTATAGTTGTTTAAGTTCATTACTGCTGGTTTGCAAATCCGTTACCAAACTTGTTTTAAGTTGAAAAATGGAAAATTTGACGGATGATTTTAATTTGAGAAGACAAAAAGTCAGCTTAGATTTTAGGCGAATGCTTTTTTTATCATACAAAAATTGTCGTCTATTTTAGGCAGGTTTTGGTTTAATATTGCTTTAGACTGATGCTTCTTTTACCACCCTAAAATTGTCGTTTATTTTAAATATATTTTATTTCGGTTTGATTTTTTAGCAATGCTTCTTTTATTGCCTAAAAATCATTCAGGTAATTTATCCTGATAAAAATTCTGACTGAAATTGATCAGAAAAAGCTCTTTCGATGCGCGCGTGCAAGCCGTATAAAACCAGCGTAAAAAATCCGTGTTCAGCATTTCATCCGTTAAATAACCCTGATCTACAAAAACCGCGTCCCACTGGCCGCCCTGCGCTTTGTGGCAGGTAACCGCATACGCAAATTTGATCTGCAAAGCGTTGAAATAAGGATTCAATTTGAGTTGTTCCATCTTTTTTTGGCGGCTGTTGATGTGCTCGTAATCTTTCATCACTTCTTCAAAAAAACGCTGACTTTCTGCTTGAGATAAACTTGGTGTTTCGGTGTAAAGCGTGTTCAGCATCACCGTGCAATCCAGCGTTAAACCATCGGCATAATCCGTAAATTCCAGCTGCACATCTGCAAATTGGAAACCATACATTTCGCGGATGTTGCGCACGCGTTTAATCTGACCGATGTCGCCATTCGCAATAAAATCTGTGCTGGTGGCTTCGTGATCTTTCATCCAGAAATAATTATTGCGTACCACCATCACAAAATCGCCGCCGGTCAGTTCTTCTTCGCGATATAAAATCCGGGCGCGCACCTGCTGGTTGTAAGTGTTGGCGTTTTTGTTGGAGCGGCAAATCAGCAGTGTATTTTCCATGCCGTATTTTTGGTAAGCGTAATTCAAACCTTCTTCCAGCCGTTCGCCGGTCATGCGGTAAATATCTTTAAAACCTTTCGTAATCACCTGCGGATATTCAGCTTCATCCTGTCGGATCAGATTCCGCATGGCTGTAACGTTTTCTAAAATGCCCGAGTTTTTTTCCTGTCGCATCACTTCCGTTAGTTCATAACTAAAAATCCTTAACCGGAACATATCGTTCATAATCTTCGGTTCCAGGGCGATACTTTGTTCCGAGCCAACGGGCGGCAACTGCGCCGTATCACCAATTAAAAGCAGTTTGCAGTTGCGGCCGTTGTACACATATTCAATTAAATCGTGCAGCAAACTGCTATGATTTCCACCGCTTTCGCCCGAAATCATCGAAGCCTCATCCACAATAAAAAGCGTGTCTTCGTGCAAATTATCCGAAGCAGAAAAATTCATATCCGGCGTAACAGCACTCTTTTTACGGTATATTTTTTTGTGGATGGTTAACGCTTTCCGGCCAGAGTAACTGCTCATCACTTTAGCGGCGCGACCGGTGGGCGCCATCAAAAACGATTGGAAATTATAGTTTTTCAACAGCTTCACCAACGCCGCCAGCACCGTGGTTTTTCCTGTTCCGGCGTAACCTCTTAAAATGAAACAGGCATCTTCATCAGTGCTGATCAAAAACTGGTGCAGCAAACCAAACAGCTCCATTTGCTGCAAGGTTGGCGTGTGCGGGAAAGCTTTGCGGACGAGTTCTTCATTCATGATCCTCAAAAATCAGATAAAATCGCTGAAAGTCTATTGGCAAAAATTTTTACTTTTGCTTACCAATGCAATTGTCCCCAATAAATTTTTCCGATTCTGGCTTTAATCCTGATTATACAGCTGATTTTCAGTTGATTATTATTCTTAGCGCCGGAGGTTTTAGTTATGCTGTTTGTCATCCGGTTACTCGCCGGTTGATTCGTGTTAGTACAAATTGCCCGATGGCAGCACTTTTTGATCCGCAGAATCAGAAAACATTTGCTGCTTCTCACTATCAAAAAGTTACAATTGCTGCGGATACAAGCAGTTTTTGTTTGATACCCAATACTGTTTTTACCACTAAAAATTTAGCCGATTTCGCTGCTTTTTTATCGGTAAAAGAAGCAGATCTGATTTTGACCGATCAACTTTCTAACGGAGAAAATACTGTAATTTTTACGTTGCAGGAAGCTTTGGTGAAACAGATTGAAGCGCAGTATCCATCAGCTAAAATCCAGTTCGCCCCAAAAAGCTGGATTAAAACAGTTTTTGATACAAGGCCAGAAAACCAAAATTTATATTTGTTTTTGGCCGAAAACACGCTTAAAATTTTATATCCTGATCAGGAAAATGTCCGTTTTTATAATCAGTTTGATTGCACAACTGCTGATGAAACGGTTTATTTTACCGCTTTGGTTGCTGATCAGCTTAAACTAAAACCTGCAGAAACCAGCTTGATTATTTGTGGTGAAGCAGAAGACGGCAGCGAAGCAATGCTTCTTTTACAAACCTTTTTTAAGCAGGTTTTATTGTTTTCTGCTTCGGATTTGAAACAACACAATCAGCTGAAACAACACCAGATTATACAATTTTTAGGTTTTAACTGATGCGAATTATTGGAGGACGATTAAAAGGATTGCGTTTAAATCCGCCGAATAACTTGCCCGTGCGGCCCACAACCGATATGGCAAAAGAAGCTTTATTTAACATCCTGAATAATTTGCTGGATTTTGAAGGGTTGAAAGTGCTTGATTTATTTAGTGGAACCGGAAACATTGCGATGGAATTTGCTTCGCGCGCAGCTGAAAGTGTAGTTGCGGTTGATCGCGCGGCGCAATGCATTTTCTACTTAAAAGATATGGCTGCAAAGCATAAACTGCCGGAAATCAGCACTTTTAAGGCCGATGTTTTTAAATTTCTGGAAATGGAAACCGATCAGTATGATTTGATTTTTGCTGATCCGCCTTATGATCTGGATAAAATTCCGCAAATACCTAATGCTGTTTTTACCGGCAATTTATTGGTGCCCGGCGGTTTGCTGATTGTGGAACATCCATCGTACCAAAACCTCAGTAATCAACCCAACTTCAGCGAGAAACGGGTTTATGGCAATACGGCATTTTCGTTTTTTAAAAATTCAATTTCTGAAGATTCAGCTGTTTATCACGAAGAGAATTAATATTTTTACTACATGAAAATTGCTCTTTTTCCAGGTTCGTTTGATCCGGTTACCAAAGCACACGTGGATATTTTAAAACGATCCATCAGTTTGTTTGATAAAGTTTATGTTGGAATCGGATTAAACAGCACCAAAAAACCATTTATCAGCCCGGAAAAGCGTGAGCAAATGCTAAAAGCCGTTTTTATAGATGAACCACGGATTGAGGTGATTGCTTACGAAGGTTTAACGGTTGGATTTTGCAAACAGATAGGAGCAAACTACATGATCCGCGGCATCCGTACGGTTTCTGATTTTGAGTATGAAAAAGCCATTGCGCAAATGAACCACGCACTGGAGCCGGAAATTGAAAGCATTTTTATTGTAAGCAAGCCTGGATATTCATCTATCAGTTCTACTATTGTGCGCGAAATTTTAAAATACAATGGTGATGTAAGTCAGTTTATCCCGAAAGAAGCTTTGCCGTATCTTTAAAAGTTTTCTTGTTTTTCAGCCAATAAACCCATGTTCTCTAAAACATCAATGATAGAAGGATAAGTGTTTTGGGTAAGCACATTTAGCTTTTCTTTGGTAAACCAGCTGGCTTCTGTAATTCCTTCTTCTTTTTGAGGCTTCAGTTTATCCTGATTTTCGGCTTTCATGCGGTACCAATGTGTTTTTTTCAAAGCCAGCTCCTGATTGCGCATTTGGTAAACGTGATAGGTTTTGCAAATTTTGCGCCCAACTTTTTTTACTTTGATGCCGCATTCTTCTTCCACTTCTCTAACGGCGGCTTTGCGGGTTTTTTCGTCTTTTTCAACTTTTCCTTTGGGCAAATCCCACATGCCGTTCCTGAAAATTACCAAACACTCTTTATGTTCATTTCGAACCAAGCCACCGGCTGCTTCAATCAGTTTAATACTTTTGGAAAGCTTTTTTAAAGTTGATTTTGCATTTTTGCATAGCAACAAAAACTGATTAGATTTTGACTTTTTAATAGAACTATAAACTAGCTTCAGATCTGCATTTTCTAAGCTAACATCTTGATAGCTGCCAAGTCCTTCAGGCAAAGTTTCAGCAATAATCAGCCGCTTCTCGTCAAAATAAATCGTATAAAAAATGTTTTGCATGTGGTTGTAAATAATATTTTAGACTGGATTTAATTTTTTATCGTATAAAAACCATAACAGATATTTAGGTGATAAAAGAAGTATCCATCTTTAAAAACGGCCAAAAATAGCGGAATAATCTTAATCGTAAAAATACAGCTGTAAAATAAAAAGGTTTGCTCTGCCAGAAAAATTCCGGCAAAAACAAACCCTCAATTCGGCAATAAATAATTCTATAGATTACATTAGCATGGGCAAGGCATTGAATACGGTGTTGTAATTTTCAATAGCAATTTCAAGTTCTATTTTTACTTTGAAAGTATCATGGCGTTTTGCTTCTGCAATGGCCAGCAAACTACTTTTTTCTTCTATATCTAAGCTCAGCGTTTTTAACAATGTTTCAATTTCCATAATGTATGATTCTGATACGCCTGATACGATATAAAATAACTTAAGTTACGTTTATTTTATTTTTTTTTGGAAATAGGAAACAGAATGCTGTTTTTAATGCAATACCTCTGTAATACCAAGCAAGAATTTTATCTTTGCGAAACTGTAAAAACTCGATTATTTAGAGCAAGAAACAGTAATACATTAAATGATTATGAGTAAATCTTCCAATCGGAAACAATTTTTATTGATAAAATTGCTGACAACCTTCATGGAAAAATCTTTTCTTCTCCATTTATAAGCTAAAAATTATGTTTCATAAAAATGAAGTTGAGCAGCAGGTTGCCGAGTTTTTATTGCAGATAAAAGCAATCAAATTAGAACCTAATAAACCGTTTACCTGGGCTTCGGGCTGGAAATCGCCTATTTATTGTGATAACCGTTTAACACTGTCGCATCCAACTATTCGTACTTATATCCGCCAGCAACTGGTAGCCATGATTCAGGAAGAATTTGGTGCCGTAAGCTGTATTGCCGGTGTGGCAACAGCCGGAATTCCGCAAGGTGTTTTAGTTGCGCAAGAACTCGGAATGCCGTTTTTATACGTTCGCGCAAAACCAAAAGAGCATGGAACCGGTAATCTGGTTGAAGGCGAACTGCACCGCGGCCAGCGTATTGTTGTGGTAGAAGATTTAATTTCTACGGGTAAAAGCAGCTTGCAAGCAGTTGAAGCTTTGCGTGCAGCCGGCGGAGATGTTGCCGGATTGGCGGCTATTTTTACTTATGGTTTAGACGAAGCAACCCAAAATTTTAAAAATGCACGCTGTCGTTTTGCCACACTTTCTAATTATGCTGCGCTGATTAAATATGCAGCTGGCAATCAATACATTAACGAAAATCAAATTGATGTTTTGCAGCAGTGGCGGGCAAATCCATCTGTTTGGGGAAAGTAGTTATTAAAGATTTTTGTTATGACTGTTATTGAAAGTAATATCATTATCAACGCGCCAGTTGCATCGGTTTATAATTTTTTGGCTGATTTGAACAATCACCAGCAACTGATGCCAGAAAGCGTTATCGGCTGGACATCTACCAAGGATGAAGCCCGTTTTCAAATTCAAAATATGGCTAAGCTGGTTTTAAAAGTTACAAGCCGGAATCCAGCCGAAATTCTGATTAACGCCATTGAAAATCCACCTTTTCCGCTCGAGCTAAAATGGGCGATAAAAGAAGCATCAGCACAAACTGAAGTAACTTTTATTATTTCTGCGGATATGAATATGATGATGAAAATGCTGGCCAAAACGCCGTTGCAAAAACTGGCCGATCACGAAACAGCACGTTTAAAAGAGTTAATAAAATTAGGCTGATTTTCATCAATACTGTTTTTACCGACTAAAATTTAGGTTGAAGCTAAGGTTGTAAAAGCTGTGTCAGTTTTCTTTCCGTAAAATCTCGGAAATTAAATTACTGCGTATCTTGGTTACAAATACAATTCAATCATCATGACAATCAATCTAAAAATGTATAATTTAATAGTTGCTTCGTTGCTGTTTGCTGCCTGCGGACAAGCTTCTTCCAACAATTTAACAAGCG
>JBPBQN010000194.1:0-8759 GCA_050954865.1 Janthinobacterium lividum
TTATATACAATAGCTAACTCGTATTGGGAGATATTAACCCGGTTACGCTTGTTTGATCTGTTGATCATGCTTGCTCTGTGATTTACATGGCAATCAGCAAAATACCGAACTTCATAACCTGCATTGGTAACTCTTAGTCCGTATTCCCATTCTTCAGTGCCAAAAGAAATCCATTGCGCAAGGCCGCCAATTTTTTTATAGACTTCACGTCTGATTATTGCTCCGCAACCTATAAAGCCAACAGATTCCTGCCCGTCCTGCCACAAAGCACTTATGTATGGTCCGTTTACAACATTTAGGGCTAACACACCAATTTTAGCGTTTTGATCCATAAAAGTCAAAGCTTTTTCCAAACCAAACTCAATATTACTGTCATCGTCAAGCATAATCAGATATTCACCTTTAGCTTTCTCAAAACCCAGATTACGCGAAGAAACGCCTGTATTCGTTTGGTTTTCTATAATAATCACATCATTATAAGTTGATTTTATTGCATCAGCACTTCCGTCTGTCGAAGCATTATCTACTATAATAATCTCATAATTGTCAGGATCTGTTTTTACCAATTCTTTAGTTTTATTTAAAGTAAATAAAACTTCATTTTTTCTGTTATTGGTTGCTATTACAAAAGATGCTTTCATAAATATTTGAGTGTCAAAGTTCTACTTATAATGCTACTTTGATTCTATAAGTTTATACTTTTACTTAGATAAATTGGTTTGTTATATTTATTATCTTAAACAGAAACTGTTTTTATTGATATGAATTAGCCGAAATCATTTTGATATACTTTTTTTTCAATACGTTCCAGCTGTAATTCTGATAAGCATATTCCCATAATTCATTTTTTGTATAATTTAGCTGATCTACTTTCTTAATCAAATCAAGTAACGCATTTTCTTTTGAAAGATCGCCGAACACACCGTATTGTTGTAATACTTCATGCACAACATCATAATCATGCACAATCGGTACTAAACCGGCTTGTAAAGCTTCTATCAATACCAAACCAAAACCTTCTGAAAACGAAGCAAGCGTAAAATAATCAGCTATTGATAGATAATCACCCACTTCGTTGGATTTTACTTGTTTAATAATATATGAATTTGGTTGTAGCAATGTTGTTGCTAAATCCAATACCGGTTTACTATCATAACTGATGTTTCCCAAAATAATAAGGAAGTATTCGCTGCGATCCAAATGAGAAAATTCTTTTACAACATAATCCATTCTTTTTTGAAACTGACTTACAGCACCAACAGAAATGATAATTTTTTTATTAGCCGGCAATCCTAATTTTGCTTTCAATGCAACTTTATTAATTGCCAAAAAATCTGGTTTTGTGTTGATATTTAATCCTAAGGGTAGTAAAGTTTGTTTTTTTAAAGAAGTTCCTTTTGCAAGAGCTTTATCAATACTTGATTTCAAAAGTTGCTGTATATGATCTTCTACATGAAAGGGAGCAAGTTTTGGAGCACCATTACATAACAGCAGCTTATATTTAAAGCCAAGATATTTACGGAAATTCCATAAAATTTTACCAAACGGCGTATCACTATAATAAATTAAAGCTGGTTTATATTTGAGTATAACTGGCAACATACTTAAACAAAAACTTATTTGTTCTGTCCAATAAGGTTTTAATTTTAAGATTTTAAAAATACGATCCGCAAGTTTACTATCTCTTTTAATGCATGAAATGTTCAGTTCATTTATTGAGGTTGCACCTGCTGATTTAAGCAATATCAATTGAAATTCTTTTGAATCTTTTAAATTTTCAAAGCATTGTATTGTGAATGATTCGTAACCTCTGTTAATGTGACCTACTCCGGAACAGGGTAAAAAGACAATTGGTGTTTTTGTTTCTATATGCATATAATGTTGACTATTTTAACATTATGATGTTGAAAATAAGTGCAAATTGATTTTTATTGAAAATTAAAGTACGAATATTTATTTCGGCTGGAAATATATCAATTTTGTATTAAGTATAACTAACATTTGTTATTACGGCTATCTCAATAACATAGTTTTTGATTAAAACAAAAAGTTTGATAAGAAATCTTTCTTATCAAACTTTAAAATACAAATCACAACCTTACTGTACCAACTCAAAACCCCAATCTTTTCCTTTATTAACAGCCGGCACACCGTTTGCCATCCAAACTGGCATGGGTGCACCTTTTAAAAAGTGATCAAAATACTGCTGCTCGCGGATAGAAATATCTTTCCGGTTTTGCCGCTGCACCAAATTATGCGCCTCGCCATTGTATTGCAGCAGCCAAACGGGTTTGTTTAAGCGGCGCAAAGCAGTAAACATTTCAATTCCCTGATACCATGGCACGGCTCCGTCTGCATCGTTAGACATGATAACCACTGGCGTTTTTACTTTTGGCAACTGAAATAAAGGCGAATTGCGGATGTACAGTTCCGTACTGTCCCACAAGTTAGCACCGATGCGGCTCTGGCCTCTTTCGTACTGACTTTCGCGCGAATTGCCGCTTTCCCAACGGATACCGCCGTAAGCTGAAGTCATGTTGGCAACCGGTGCACCAGCCCAAGCCGCTGCATACATATTAGTTTGGGTGATTAGATAAGCCACCTGGTAACCGCCCCAGCTTTGTCCCTGAATGCCAATATGCGCTGCATCAACCCAAGTATTTTTCTTCAGATTTTCAACACCCGAATTGATAAATTCTACGGCAGAAGCACCAGGCTGGCCGCGTTCATAACTGATATCTGGTGTAAAAACCAAATAACCATTGCTCACAAAAAATGAAATCGGCAGGCGCGAAGGTGTTGGCGCGGGCGGCACATAATTATATAATCCTTCTGATAGTTTCTCATAAAAATAAACCAGCATCGGATACTTCTTTTGAGGATCAAAATTTTCCGGTTTATACAAAATTCCTTTTGATTGGTAACCCTTCGGCGTAGTCCAGCTTACCAATTCTGCCGTTCCCCAATTATATTCGTTTTGCTGCGGATTGATGGCACTCAATTTAACTTCCTTTTTCAGATCAGCAGCAACATACAAATCCGGCGAGTGCTGGTAATTTCCTTTGGTATAAATATATTCATCACTGTTTTTAGCCTTTTGCAGCGCACCAAAACTGTAAGGCACTAGCATGATTTTTTCGAGTGGTTTTTTGCTGTCCAAAGCCTTTTTGTAATATCCCCACTGTTTGTTTTCCTCGTTTTGCACCAGCAGCATTAATGGTTTTTTGGTGGAGATGTATTTCTCTTCATCATTTCCGGAAGCATTTGCACGACGATTTGCCGTAAGCATCGGATACCGGAAAATCAGTTTATTTTTCCGGCCAAAACCATCTGTAAAATTTGTAGCTGCACCGTTTTCCGGGTTGATGCTCCAGATGTCGTACCGGTCATAAATCAGCACATTTTTATCGCCTTCCGTCCAGCCGGAAACGCCGTAAGCATTAGGTGCATCAGGCACATCGTTGTCTTCCTGACCCATTTTTGTTTTGGTTGAAGCCGTCAGCTCTGTTTTTTTACCGGTAAAAACAGCATAGCTATACCAGTTTTGCGTTTTTGGATCAAACCAGATTACGTAATTTCCTCCGGGAGATAACTGGTAACGTGCTTTTAATCTGGAATTTATCTTTTTGTATTCGCCGGTTTTTAAGTTAATTAAATACGCTTCCTGACTGCCGCCGCCTTCCCATTGTGCCTGCACGCGCGAACCTGTATCGCTGATTCCTAAAGCATATTGCGCATCGTTATTTTCGGGCAAAGCCACATCTTGCACATCTTTGTTGGCCAGCTGTATCATTTTGTGGTTTCCTTCGGAAGGAATAATCATCGCCAGATAATTACGGCGCAAATCACGTTGCAACGTGTTCAATTGTTGCGGTTGCAAGTAATCGTCTTTATAATTCCAAATGTCGAGTTTGGCATGTTCAAAATCTACCAAAGTTGTATCAGCAGGTTTCGGGATCGGGGCTGTCCCAAAAAACAAACGGCTTCCGTTTTTGCTGAAATAAACCCGACCATCGCCGCTAACGGCCCATTTTTCGGGCATTCCGGCTGATTTTGGAGCCGCAATCACTTCTGCAGAATCTTTGGTCAAATTATAATAATACAGTTTAAATGGTTTTACCTGTGCTTTTTCCGGATTTTTCTCCGCCGTAAAAGCCAGCTGTTTTCCGGCTTCATCAAATGTTGGGTCGCGGTAATTGCCGCGGCCGGTGGATACTGTTTTTACCGCATCTTTTTCAACATCGTACAAATACAAACCTGATTTAACATCTTTGCTTCTGCGCGGAGCCGTAACTGCAAAAACCAGCATTCTGCCACTTTTATCTAATTGATAATCAGTAACATATTTAAATGTGCGCTGTTTGTTATTGCTAAGTTGTTTTACGGTGAGATCAGCACCTTCGCGGGTTGGCGGCGCAATGGTTTGGGCCACAGCTTTTTTAGTTGTATCCGAAGCAACCGGTTTTTTCAACGTATCGCTGGAAGCCAGGTAAGCAATAACCGAAGCTTTATCTGCCATTTTAAATGATCTGACCGAAGGAACTTTGGTGATTTTGCTTGAACCCAAAGCCATAAAACCTAAAGTATCTTTCGGAAACTCATCCTGCTTTTTCTTTTTGATACGCGCCAAACGAACAGCTGCATAAAACGGCCGGATCAAAAAAGCAGCATATTTAGCATCAGCCGTAAAACGCGCTGTATCAGCTCTCGGAACCTGAAACTTATTGCTGTTTTTAGCGGTTGAAATTACCAGCGTTGCATCGCCTTGTTGCGGCTTGATCACATAAGAAATCCATTTGCCATCATCACTAATATGTTCATTGGTAATACTTTGCCAGCCATCGTAAACCGAATGATCCAAAGGTTTTTTAACGGTAGTTTGTGCCGATGCTGCATCAACCAAAAAATAAAAAAACGGGAGAAGTAATATTTTACGCATATTTAAAACTTTCGTTGAAATTTAAATATGCTGTTTTTACCGGGTAATATTTGGTGATGAATAAAAAAGTTACAAAAAACAAAGAAGCTCCGGAATTTAAATTCCGGAGCTTCTTTTACCACCTAAAAAATGTGTTACTTTTTCTTGGCCTGAATGGCTGGCGTTTGCCTTTGCTGACGCATCATTTCTTCCATTTTTGCGGCGAAACCTGATTTCTTTTTATTTGGATCTTCCGGTTTTTTTTTGTTTTCCTGAATCTGAGCGTGAATTTTTTTATCGTCCACCATCAGCCTGATAAAATACTGCTGCGAGAACGTTAAAATGTTGGCGCAGAAGTAATAGTAATTTAAACCTGCCGGATAACTGTTTAACACACCAAAAAATATCAGCGGCGTAATGTAACCGATATATTTCATCTGGCCGGTTGCACCAGAAGTTTGATTGTTGAAGTAAGTTTGAATCAAAGTTGAAATTGTCATCAGCAAACACATCAAACTGATGTGATCCCAATTTAAAAACGGAATTAAAGGAAAACTCAGCACCGAATCATAAGTTGATAAATCGTGCATCCACAGAAAACTCTGTCCGCGCAACTCAAATAAATTCGGGAAAAATCGGAAAAATGCCAGAATAATAGGCATCTGTATCACCAATGGCAAACAACCACCCAATGGGTTTACACCGGCTTTTTTATATAGTTTTAAATACTCTTGTTGCAATAGTGTTGGGTTATCTTCGCCTACTTTTCCTTTGATTTCATCCATTTCCGGCTTCAAAACACGCATTTTGGCCATTGAAAGGTAAGACTTGTAAGTCAGCGGAAACAAAACAACTTTAAGTAAAATGGTCAAAACCAAAATGATCAAGCCATAGTTCCAATTAAACTGTTTTAGGAAGTTAAATACTGGTAAAACAGCAAATCGGTTTACATATTTTAATGGTCCCCAACCTAAATCAATTTGGCGTTCTAAATAATAGCCTTGTGCTTTCAAGGTAGAAAAACGGTTTGGTCCGAAGTAAAATTCCATCGGATAATTGGCCGAAACCGCACCAGAATACGGTAGCTGCATTTTGGCCGACATCTGTTTTACATCGTTAGAATTTATATCTGTACCAACAGAAACTTCAGCACTTGTAAAACCATCTTTAGCAATCAATACATTAGAAAAAAAACGTTGCTTGAAAGACACCCATTGTATTTTTTTGTCAGTAAAATTCTTTTCCTCATCCTTTGTTAAACTTAAACTGTTTGGGTAACCATCAACATCTTCCGCATAAACAGTAGAGTAAGTGCGTTCCATTTTCATGTCGCGTTCCTGTTTGCGCAAACTTGCCTCCCAATCTAACGTAATCTGATTGTTTTTGGCCAGCACAACATTATTCATGTTGTTTAATACCAAATTGTATCCAACTTTGTAACCATCGCCTTTTAAAGTATAAACATAATCGATGGATTGGTTGGTTCCATAAGCCAAATGCATGGTTAAAGAACTTGAATCTTGCCCATTTACCGTTAAAGTTGGTGCACTTGGGGTGAAATTCAAGTCATTGGTTTGAATTTGTTTGCCTTCAACATTCAACGTTAAACCAAATTTGGATTGCTCAGGATTTTGCAGGATCAAAGGTTGTTTATCAAACGTTTTTTCGTTTTTCAATTCAACAGAAACAATACGACCGCCTTGCGTAGATAAAATAACTTTTAATTGTTTGTTTTCAAGAAAAACCAATTTCGGTGTGCCAGCAATTGCATTGCCCAGCGGACCTTTTAAAGCTGCCGAATCTATTGCTGGTTTTTGTGGGGTAAAAGAAGCAGCAGCAGTTGGTGCTTTGCGGTTTACGCCGCCCAGTCTGCGGAGCGAATCCTGCGTCTTCCGTTGTTGTTCTTTTCTGATTTCTTCTTGTGACGGCTTGAGCAAAAATGTGGAGCCAACCAGGATCACCAGGATCAGGAATAATCCTGTAAATGTGTTTCTATCCATTATTTTAAAGTACCTATTAAATAGCGATTTGCTTTTTTTTGGCATAAGCCATTGAAGCGGCAACAAAGTTAACAAAAAGCGGGTGCGGATTGGCAACCGTTGATTTTAATTCGGGGTGAAATTGCGAACCGATAAAAAACGGATGATTTTTCAGCTCCACCACTTCCACCAAACCGTTTTCCGGGTTGATGCCAACCGGAATCATACCACTTTCTTCGTATTGTTTGAGGTATTGATTGTTAAATTCATAACGGTGGCGATGGCGCTCGGTAATATGGTTTTTGCCATAAGCCACAGCTGATTTGGAGTTTTTACGCAGATCGCAAGGGTAGGAGCCTAAACGCATTGTTCCGCCTTTTGCAGTGATGGATTTCTGTTCTTCCATCATCGAAATAACTGGATTTGGCGTGCTTTCATCCATTTCGCTGCTATTTGCATCCTTGATATTTAGTACGTTACGACCATATTCAATCACAGCGCACTGCATGCCTAAACAAATTCCGAAAAACGGAATTTCATTTTCGCGTACAAAACGGATGGCTTCAATTTTGCCTTCAATGCCGCGCTGACCAAAGCCTGGCGCAACCAAAACACCATGCAGGCCACGCATTTTTTCAGCAGCATTTTCAACCGTTAAACCTTCAGAATGAATATATTTAACCTGAACTTTACATTCGTTTTTGGCGCCGGCGTGGATGAAAGCTTCGGTGATGGATTTATAAGCATCCGGCAGTTCTACGTATTTTCCCACCAAACCAATTTTAATTTCGCCAGTCGGGTTTTTCAATCTACCTAAAAAATCTTTCCAGCTGTCTAAATTTGGTTCTTTGTTGTGAGGAAGTTTCAGTTTAGTTAAAACCGTTTTGTCCAGCTGTTCTTTCAGCATCAAAAGCGGCACATCGTAAATGGTAGAAGCATCAATGGATTCGATCACCGCATTGATATTTACGTTGCAAAAAAGCGCAATTTTTTTTCGAAGTTCCTGGTTCAAATGATGCTCGGTGCGGCAAACCAGAATATCCGGCTGGATACCGTATTCCAGCAGCATTTTTACCGAATGCTGCGTTGGTTTAGTTTTCAGTTCTCCTGCCGCAGCCAGGTATGGAACTAAAGTTAAGTGAATTACCAGAGAATTTCCAGAACCTGTTTCCCAGCGAAACTGCCGCACAGCTTCTACAAAAGGCAACGATTCGATATCGCCAACCGTTCCGCCAATTTCGGTAATCACGATGTCGTTCTCGCCATTTTCACCCAAAATCTTAAAATTTCGTTTAATTTCGTCGGTAATGTGCGGCACAACCTGCACGGTTTTCCCCAAATAATCACCTTCACGTTCGCGGTTAATCACGTTCTGATAAATCCGGCCGGTGGTAATGTTGTTGGCCTGCGAAGTTGGCGTATTTAAAAAACGCTCGTAATGGCCCAGATCCAGATCGGTTTCGGCACCGTCTTCCGTAACGTAACATTCGCCGTGTTCATACGGGTTCATCGTTCCGGGATCGATGTTGATATACGGATCAAATTTTTGGATGGTAACCCGGTAGCCGCGGGCCTGTAAAAGTTTGGCTAAAGAAGCTGAAATAATGCCTTTCCCCAGCGAAGAGGTAACGCCGCCCGTAACAAAAATATACTTAGTCATGCTTAATTTTGATGGATTTGCTGCTGATTTGGCATCAAAACAAATCCTTGTGTACGGGATGCAAAAGTAAGATTTTTTTCGGTTTTTGCCTGATGGAAAAAGCGGAGAAGTGTAGAAATTATGATGATACTGTTTTTATCGGGTAATTTTCATACTAAAAAATACCCGATAAAAACAGCATCAATAAATGAATTTATACTGC
>JBPBQN010000195.1:0-8724 GCA_050954865.1 Janthinobacterium lividum
TCGTCAAAATTTTCGGCCAAAACACCTTTTACAGCAATGCATTTTCCATAATCATCATAAACCGGAGATGCAATGGTGCAAATTAAAATCACTTTTCCGGAAGGTAATATAGAAGATAAATCCAGCTCGAAAGGAATGCCTTGGTGCACGGCGCGCTGAAAATCCGATCGGATATTTTTTTCAGGCTGATAATAACGAATTAATTGTTCCAGTGTTGGCGCGTATGGTTTTTGCAGACCAAGCAAGGCGGAAATTTCGGCCGACCATTCCAGCTGGCCGGTATATAAATCAAGTTGCCAAAAGCAGCTTTGGTTTAACGTTGCTGCGGATGGATTGATGGCTGTAGTTTTCAATTGATGTTAATTTACAGCCAATCAGCCATAATCAAGCCATCGTGTTTTAAGTTGAGTTTTGAGTGAAAACCACAAAAAGACCGGAATGATGCGTAAAATTTTACCCATCATTCCGGCCAATTTCCCCAATACTGTTTTTACCGGTATAAAAACAGCAACTATTTCATCGCCACAAATTTTAAACAAACCGGATGACTGATTTCAAGTTTCGCGCCAGTTTGTGTTAGTTTTCCAGTCGTTTTGTTGATTTTGAAAGTGAAAATATCGTTAGAAACCTGGTTAGCTACAAGCAAAAAATTTCCTGCAGGATCAATTGCAAAATTTCGCGGACCTTTACCCAAACAGGATTGGCGTTGCACAAAACTCAATTTCCCGGAAGTTGGGTTCACTTTAAAAACCACCAAATCATTAGCCGAACCACGGTTGGAAGTGTACAAAAATTTTCCGTTTGGCGATAAATGGATATCTGCCGCACCATTCTGGCCTTTAAAATCAGGTTCCATTTCAACGGTTTGTGCCGCAGCTAATTTTCCTCCGGCATAATTAAAAACCGTGATTTTTGCGCCCATTTCCTGAATCAGATAAGCATGTTTTGTATTGGCGCTAAATACTAAATGTCGCGGACCGTTACCTGCTTTTACAGCAACTGTTGGTTGTGCTGCGGGCGTTAAAGGCTGTTTTTTGTTGGGTTGATAATTGTATTCGTAAACTTTATCAGTGCCTAAATCATCAGCCAGCAAATATTTCTCATCCGGAGATAAAATTACGGCATGAACGTGCGCTGTTTTTTGCCGACTGGTATCCACGCTTCCGCCAGTATGCTGGATGGTTTGTAAAGTATCGCCCAAACTTCCATTTGCTTTCAAGGAAAAAGCCGTTAAACTTCCGCTGGAATAGTTTGCTACGAACAGGTTTTTATTTTTTCGGTCAACCGTAACATAGCAGGGATCATTGCCATAAGTTGCCAGCTGATTTAAATAAATCAGTTTGCCGCTGTGATTATCAAATTTAAAAGCCGTTACGCTATCGCCAGTGGAACGGTGGCTTTCGTTTACCGCATAAATGTATTTTTTATTTGCAGAAATTGCTAAAAAAGACGGGTCGCTGGTTTTTGCAACCTGCTCGTAACTGGTGCCAGCGGTTTTATCATTAAATTTATAAACGTAAATACCTTTGCTGCCATCATTGGTGTACGTGCCAATCAGCAAATGGTAAAATTTTGGCGAGTGCTGTTTTTGTGCCCATAAAATTTGTGGCATAAAAGCAGCAATGGCTATCAAAAAAGTCAGTTTTTTCAGATTCATGTTGCAGGAATAAAATCAAACGTACAAAAAAAGCCGCTTGGTGTGCAAGCGGCTTAACTATTATTTTATCAGATGTTTCAGCTGGATTACTTCTTTTTCTTCCAGATAACGCCAGCGACCGCGGGTTAAATCTTTTTTGGTGAGATTAGCATAAATCACCCGATCCAGTTTTACCACTTCGTAACCCAAATGTTCAAAAATTCGGCGCACAATCCGGTTTTTTCCGCTGTGAATCTGGATGCCAACTTCGCGTTTGCTGCCGCCTTGCACGTAAGTTACGGTATCTGGTTTAATCAAACCATCTTCCAGCTCCAAACCGTAAGAGATTTTATTCAAATCACCTTGAACTAAGTTTTTATCCAGTTCAACATTATAAATTTTGGTTATGCTGTTGCGCGGATGTGATAGTTTATCGGCCAGTTCGCCGTCGTTTGTCATCAGCAAAAGTCCGGTTGTATTTCGGTCTAAACGGCCAACAGGATAAATGCGCTCTCTGCTGGCTTTTTCCACCAAATGCATCACCGTGCGGCGTTCCTGCGGATCATCAGTTGTGGTGATGTAATCTTTCGGTTTGTTCAAAAGTACATAAACCATTTTTTCGCGCTTCAACGTTTCGCCGTTGTAACGGATAACATCTTTTATCGGGTCAATTTTGGCGCCTAGTTCTGATACCACTTCACCGTTAACGGAAACTACGCCGGCTTCAATCAGTTCATCTGCTTTGCGGCGGGAACAAATTCCGGCGTTGGCAATATAACGGTTCAGGCGGATCAGTCCGTCTTTGCTACTACTACTGCTGCTGCTGCTTTTGGTTGGTTTTGCACTGTCGGCAGGCTTATTATTGCGCGAACGCATGGTTGGTTTGCCGGTAACCGGCGCATCAGCACGAACGTATTGTTTGGTTTTTCCGCTGAAATCTTTTTCATACGGCCGGCCATCAGAATTACTGCTTTTATAAGATTTTTCTCGGGGTCTTCCTTCCGGAAAATCTTCGTTACTTCTGCTCTTAAAAGGTTTATCTGTGCGTGGCCCAAATGATTTGCTTTTGAAAGCGTCTGCGTTTCCGCTTTTAAATGGTTTTCTTTCTCCGGAAAATGATTTGGCTGAACTTCTATCCTGAAACGGCCTGCCTTTGCTGCTGCTTTTGCGAAAAGATGGTTTGCCATCTTCTAATTTTTGGCTGCTAAAAGAAGCATTGCTGTTATCACGGCTTTTAAAACGCGGGTTTTCTGTGGATGGCTTGCTAAATCTTTTTTCTGCGGAAGCTTCTTTTGCGCCACCGAAAGATTTTTTCGGCGCACCAAAAGCAGATGGTTTTTTCCGGAAGCTTCCTTCGCCTCCAGTATTTGCAGTTCTTGGAGAAGAAAAACTCTTACCAGCAGAAGGTTTGCCTGCTCTGCTTGGTCTGGCGGATTTGTCATCGCGACTGTTCCCTTGTTTGTTGTATGCCATTTGTACGCTTTTACCGTCTTTTTTGCGGGGGAAGCAAAGGTAACGTTTTAAGCTTTCACCCACAACAATAATTCATTTTGTAACAGTGATTTAGGCCGTGTGGATAAATATTTTTCCGGCTGTATTTACAGTGAAAATTCGGGCTGAAAATTGTCCGGTTTTTGTAACTATTTGACAATCTGAAATATATATTTACCTTTGCCGCAGTTAATCAATATTTTATAACTAAAACTAAAACAAAAGATGTACAAAAAACACTTAATTACGTGCTCCGTAATCGTGGTGCTGTTTGTAATGTCAAAGTTGTTTATCTACAGCACAACGCTAAAAAAAGTTGTAGTAAAACCGAAGCCAAAAGGGGATAACGACGTAGCAGTTGCCGATGCTGCGGCCCTAAATTTTGCCAATGAACCGGTGCCGGTTCATGATCCGAAAGTAGCCGGAAAGTTAAATCATTCTTTGAAAACACACTGCTTTAAACAGCTACAAACTAATTTGGTGCATTTGCGTGCGGCAAAAATGTTTAAAGTGATTGAGCCAATCCTGAAAATGTACGGTATCCCCGATGATTTTAAATACATTCCGGTTATAGAATCGGGTTTGGAACAAGGTATTTCGCCGAAAGGTGCAAAAGGTTTATGGCAGTTTATGCCTGGCACGGCCCGCACTTACGGTTTAAAAGTTAGTTCTGCTCATGATGAGCGCCTCAACTTAAAAAAATCAACTGTTGCGGCCTGCATTTACTTGAAAGAATTGTATGCTGAATTTCACAGCTGGACGCTGGTTGCCGCTGCTTACAACAACGGTTCAATCAAACTGGCCAAGCAAATGAAGCGGCAAAAAAAGCACAACTATTTTCGCTTGCATTTGAATCATGAAACCGGCCGCTACATTTATGATCTGGTTGCGGTAAAACAAATGATTACCAAACCCGGAGATTTGGGCTATAATTATGGCCAGCCAGCTTACATGGCATTTAATTAAAAACCACAAGGAGCACAAAATAAAAAAGGCTTTGGATTTTTTCCGAAGCCTTTTTTATGCGATAAAAACAGTATGCGCATTACACCACCTTATTTTTGAATGCTGTTTTTATGGAGGAAATTTCTTTGTTTAGAGCAGTTGCTGATGATTTTTTAGCAATGGCATCAAAAGCCAAACCAGCTGCAACCGCATAAACTGCGTGATGAAAGCCATCTACCGAAATGGTTTCAGCATCTTCCTCTGTAGCCGGCGGCGCCAAATCTAATGATGGCAGCATCACCATTTCTGTTCCCCAAATGGCCGCAAAATGTACCACAGTTGCTTTCCAGCCTTTTAAACCAGTTAACGAGATTAATCCGCGCGCAATTCCCCAGGAAGTTCCGTAAGCCCAATGGATTTGCTGCGAAACTTTGGCCTTTTTTTCTTCTTCGGTTGGTTCCATATCCAGCACTTTAGAAACCGCATCAACTGGTGCAGTGCTTGCTTCGCGGCCATCTATTTTCATTTCAATCATTTGTGAGATGGTAATGGCTGCCGTTCCAACAATGCCAGCCATTACACCAATGCCAATAGCTGAACCTAATTCATTTAAAAATAAGCCTAATTTATTTTTCATAATAATATCTTTTGATAGAGCAGTTAGAACAAAACTGTAGTGCATTTGATTGCTGCATTTGTAGAATCAGTATTTTAAAATGTACATCGAAAATATAAACCTTCAAAACCAGTCAAAATTCAATAATTTTACCACATGAAAAAACGGTTTTTGCCCATCCTGATGATTGTAATGAGCACTTTGCAAAGTTGCATGGTGGTAGGTGGCGTTTTTAGGGCCGGTTTTAAAATGGGTATTTACTCTGTTTTTTTAATTATCGGATTGATTATTTGGGTAATTTCTAAAAGATCAAACCGAAGAAGATAGCATCATTGCCGAAAAAACCATGCTAAAAGAAGCATCTGTATTTTTAAACAAGCTGATATTTTGCAAACAATAAATAACTGATCCTGTTAATTGCTCAAATTAATAATCAAATGAAAAAATTAAACCTTGCCTTATTAGCTGTTGCCGTAATGGCATTAAGCAGTTGTTCTGCCATTTCTGGAATATTTAAAACCGGTGCGGCAGTGGGTATTATAGCTGTAATAGTAGTAGTTTTGGTAATTATCTGGGTAATTTCTCTTTTCAGAGGAAGAGGCAACTAAGAAGCTTCAAATATTTTAAGCAGTTTTTTATGCAATACATCCTGGTTTATAGCAAACCGGGATTTTTTATTTAAAAAATCGTGTAAAAAAGTAAAGCTCCTGATGGGCAGGAGCTTTTACTAACCAATTATAAACCTAAATTATGAGAAGACTTTTTCAAATCAAAAAATAAAATATTTCTTATTTTTTGATAGTGTAAAGATAACACTAAGTTTATTATTTGCAATAGTTTTTTTCATTTTATTTTAAAAATCAAGAGTTTAAAATCAGTTAGATAAACTTTGATCAAGAAATTTAACAAATAGGAAAAAATATAAATTAAAATAGTTACAAAACAATTATTTGTTGATTTTGAAAGCTATCGATCAGTATAAATAAACTTAATAATATAGTTTTTATCCAGTTTTAATGATTAAAAATCAAAAAACGCTGTTGTTTGTATGCTTACAAATGCGTATTTGTAAAAAACTGATCTAGATCAATAAAAATATACTGATTATCTTGCTTTTAAGATAATGGTTTTCTGTAAATCGATTGAAACCAGCTGCACTTCTCGGTTCAGGTTAAGTCTGATTTAAATCAGCAGTTAACAAATCTAAACTGTAATTTTATCGTATTGTATATCAAACAGTATTTTTGCAAATGATTATCCTCGTTTTTTTTCTTTCCCACTGGTTTCTGTCTTTATTTTTTCAAACATTTTTCCTGCATCGATATGCTTCACACAAAATGTTTAAGCTAAATCCTTTTTGGGAAAAAACTTTTTACCTGATGACTTATGTTTTCCAAGGATCGTCATTTCTTAATCCGCGCGCTTACGCCATTTTGCATCGGATGCATCACACGTATAGCGATACCGAAAAAGATCCGCATTCGCCACATTTTGCAAAAGATGTAATCGGCATGATGGTGAAAACCAAAAACATTTACATGGATTACCAGAAACACCGCATTGAGCCGGAACCAGCTTTTCGCGGCGAATATCCAACCTGGAATTTTGTAGATAAAATGGGTGATAGCTGGGCAAGTCGGATTGCTTTTGGCTGTTTTTACATTGCTTTTTATGTGGTTTTTGCCACACATTGGTGGTTGTTTTTATTACTGCCGGTTCATTTTTTAATGGGACCGCTGCATGGCGCAATCGTAAACTGGTGTGGCCATAAATACGGTTATTCTAACTTTGATAATCATGATCACAGCAAAAACATGTTGCCGCTGGATTTTTTGATGCTGGGCGAACTTTTCCAAAACAATCACCATAAAAAACCAAACGACGCAAATTTTGCCAAACGCTGGTTTGAGATTGATCCAACTTATCCGGTGATGAAACTGATGCACCATTTGCACATTATCCGGCTACGAAAAATCTGATGCTTCGTTTACTGCTGATTTTGCTTTTATTGCTGATTTCGTTGCTGGCCGTTTTGCCCGCGCCCGAATATCATTTGTGGATTCTGGCGATCATCGTTACCGAATTTCCATATATTTTTATTGCCGTTGCTGTTATTTTATTGCTGATCAAAACTAAAAGCCGTTACCAGAAAATCGGCAATTTTATTGGAATTGTTGCTTTGATACTGTTTTTATCGCCTATTTTTCGGGCTTATGCAGTTGCTGCAAAATTGCCTGAAAACTTAAAAGCAACTTTTGGAAGTGAGATTTCAACACTGAAAAATAATCCGCTAAAAACGCCATTTTCTTTTTTCTCCATGTTTTCGGGGATTGGTGACAACGCAATTTCGCCGCAAACTTTCACTTATAAATCTTATCCAGAAATCAGTTTGCAGCTGGATTTTTATGCGGTAAAAACAGCATCCAAAAAACCTTGCGTTGTGGTAATTCATGGTGGTTCCTGGAGTGGAGGAGATGACAAGCAATTACCGCAACTGAACAGTTACTTGGCTAAACGCGGTTATCAGGTTGCTTCTATTGATTACCGTTTGGCACCCGAATACAAAAGCACGCAAGCTTTGGAAGATGTAAAAAATGCTTTAGATTATCTGAAATCAAACGCAGACAAACTGCAGATCGATACCAATAATTTTGTTTTGTTAGGAAGATCTGCTGGTGCGCAACTGGCTTTGCTGGGCGCTTATATGTTTAAAAATGAAGGCATTAAAGGTATTGTTAATTTTTACGGACCGGCAGATATGATTTGGGGCTATTTTGCACCCGCCAATCCGCTGGTTTTAAATTCGCACAAAGTGATGGAAGCTTATCTGGGCGGCACGTATCAGCAGCAAAAAAATCAATATCAAGCCAGTTCGCCTATTTTGCATGTTGATGCGCAAACGGTGCCTACACTTTCTATCCACGGCAAAAACGATGTGCTGGTTTCTTATCAGCATAGCATTCACCTAAAACAAAAACTGGATAGTTTGGGCGTAAAAAATTTCCTGCTTACTTTGCCCTGGGCCACACACGGCTGCGATTACAATTTAAATGGCCCGAGCGGACAATTAGTAACATATACCGTAGAACGCTTTTTGCACGTTGTTACTTCAAAATAAATCCGCGTAAAACCTGCAAGCTGTTTTTACGTAAATCAACCAAAATCAAAAATTATGAAAAAGCAATATTTATGGATGCTTCTTTTATCGGTGTTTTTTTCGACAGTGTATTTTAAAACTGTTCCGGTAGATTCTTCCGTTCCTGCTTCAAAAACGGTTGCTGCGGATAAAATTGATTTCGTAGAGAACGATTGGAATGCAGCCATAAAAAAAGCCTCGGCACAAAAAAAGTACATCTTTGTGGATTGCTATGCTACCTGGTGCGGTCCATGCAAAATGCTGAAAATCCAAACCTTCAGCAATAAAAAAGTGGCTGATTTTTTTAACCAGAATTTTGTGAACGTTTCTATTGATATGGAAAAAGGACAAGGTCCGAAATTGGCTGAACAATGGAAAATTCAGGCGTATCCAACGATGATCATTTTTGATGAAAACGCAAAACCCGTTCTTGGTACAATGGGTTTTATGAAAGCTGATGATTTGATGCGTTTTGCAGAACAAGCTTTGGCCAAAAAATAACGGATACTTCTTTTATCGGGTAAAAATTGGTGCCGCTGCAAACTGTGCGGCATTTTTTGTATTTTTCAACATATGGAAAACGAATACCAAATAAAAACAGCCTTTCTTTTTGATTTAAACGGAACCATGGTGGATGATATGGAATATCATGGCAATGCATGGTTTGATATTTTAAACAACGATTTGAATGCCGGTTTAAGCAGAGAACAGGTTAAAAAAGAAATGTACGGTAAAAATCCGGAATTGCTGGAGCGCGTTTGTGGAAAAGATAAATTCTCGGCAGAGGAAATAGAAACTTATTCTATGCGCAAGGAACTCGATTATCAGGAAAAATACAAACCGCATTTAAAGCTACTGCCAGGCTTGGATGATTTCCTTCAAAAAGCAAAAGCGCAAAAT
>JBPBQN010000196.1:0-8661 GCA_050954865.1 Janthinobacterium lividum
GGCAACGCCAAAAAAATGGCAGCCGTATTTAATTGCTGGTGTTAACGATTGGCAGAAAGCGTTTGAAAAAGCAGGTTTTAAAAATGCTATTGTGGCCAAAATCGCCCCAACTTCCAGGCTGGATTCTACGTGGAGTTTGGATGATGCTAACCACTCTGTTATCGTTTATAAACCTTCTGAAACGGAAAATGCCAGCGGTCCGCATATTTCTGATCCGCGAAGTGGTGAAATCCTGGAAACACACATCAACTGGTTTCACAACGTACAAAAACTGGTGCATGATTGGTATATGATCCAGGCGGCAGCCATCGATCCAAGAGCACGCAAAATGGTTTTTAGCGATGAGTTGATGGGCGAACTGATCCGTTTTGTGTCCTCGCACGAAGTTGGCCACACGCTTGGTTTACGCCATAATTTTGGTTCGAGTTCTACCGTTCCAACAGAATTGCTTCGGAACAAAGCTTTTGTAGAAGCTAATGGACACACGCCTTCCATTATGGATTATGCGCGTTTTAACTACGTGGCCCAACCGGAAGATAACATTAAACCGGCAGGCATCTACCCAAGAATTGGCGATTATGATAAATGGGCAATTGAGTGGGGCTATAGATTAATGCCGCAATATAAAAGTGCAGAAGCAGAGGTTTCGGCTTTGAATAAAATGTCTGTTGAGCGTTTGAAAGACAGGCGATTGTTTTTCGGAACAGAATCTAATCCGGATGATCCGCATTCACAAAGTGAGGATTTGAGTGATAACGCAATGAAAGCCAGTACTTACGGAATCAAAAATCTACAAAGAATAATCGTTAAATTACCAGAATGGACAAGCGAGAAAAACGAAGGCTACGATAACTTGGAAAACATGTACAACCAGTTAACCATGCAGTTTGGCCGCTACATGGGGCACGTGAGCAAAAATATCGGCGGCATTTATGAAGATCCAAAAACAGTGGAACAGGCTGGTTCAGTTTATACTTACGTGCCGGCGTCAACCCAAAAAGAAGCGATGCTGTTTTTAGACCAACAATTATTCACCACGCCCAACTGGATGTTGGATAAAAAAATTATGAGCGATATTGGCCAGAGCCCCGTGCAAGTAGTTTATAAACTGCAAAATAACGTGCTTGATCGCGTGGTTACCAACCATAATCTTTACAAAATGATTTCTGCGGAAGTAGCAAACGGCGCAAGTGCTTACAAAATCACTGATTTTTTTGGTGATATGCAGAACATGGTTTTCCGGGAAGTAAAAACCAACCAGCCAATTGACGTTTACCGCCGAAACCTGCAAAAAATGTATGTGGCCAAGCTGATTGAACTGATTAAACCTACGCCTGCACCAAATCCGTTAGCGGCACAATTTGGCGGCGGCAGAGGTGGAAATACAGTTCCTGATCCGGAGAAAGAAGATACCGACGTAACGTCTGTTGCCAAAGCACAATTACGCAGCATTGATGCGCTGATTAAAACGGCTTTGCCGTCAACCTCAGATAGTTTGAGCAATTATCATTTAATGGATTTAAGCGAGCGGATTAATCTGGCCTTGAATCCGAAAAGTTAAGTTTATAAGTAATATTAATTCGGAAAGGCAGATCGGTTGGTCTGCCTTTTTTAGTGTGGTAAAAACAGCATGTTCAAGATCATCCTCCTAACGCCCTTCAAAAGGGGGAAGAGAACCAGGGCATAGAAGTGTACAGCGATAACTATCTATAAATAAAAGATTTCCTTGTAGTTAGAAAGATCTGCGCCATATTTCCCCATTTTGAAGGGGGTTAGGGGGGTAACCTTCAATTTCAACTTAAATCGAGCTACTCAAAATCAAACTTTTACCTAAAAATTATACCAAATTTATACCGATAAAAACAGCATGCGTTCAATTCCGCCCAAAACCGGCAACTTGTAACTGGCAACCAATAAATCAGCCCAAAACCGTAACTTAGGCCGATGCCGTCTTTTGATATTGATAGAAATGATTTACTGCTCATCCGCCAGGCTTTGGAACAGGATGATGCTGCGCTGGTAACATTTTTGGAAGAATATCACGCCTCAGAAATTGCAGATTTATGCGGAAAAGTTTCGCCGGAAGCGCGCGAACGCATTGTAAACGTTTTGCCAAGCGATGTGGCTTCCGAAGTTTTAGCGGAAATGAGCGAAGAACATCATCCGGAAGAAATCCTGTTTAATTTGCATCCGGAAAAGCGTTCTGAAATTGTAGAAGAACTGGATTATGATGATGCGACCGACCTGATTTCGCAAATGGATGAGGAAGACCAGCAGGAAGTTTTGCAGGATTTAGATGAAGAAGATGCCTCCAACATCCGCGCGCTGCTGAGTTACGACGAGGATACGGCCGGCGGTTTGATGAATACCGAAATTATCAAGGTAAACATCAATCTCACCAAAAAAGAAGCGTTGGACGAGATCATTCGCCAATCCGAAGAAATGGATGATTTTTATATTTATGTAGTTGATGATCAGGAAGTTTTGCAAGGATTTTTATCGGTAAAAGAAGTATTGAAATCACGCATGGATGTGCATGTGGCCGATATGGTAAACCGCGATTTTGTGTATGTAAAAGCCGAGATGGACCAGGAAGAAGTGGCGCGCGTGTTTTCGCAATACAACCTCACCAGCATTCCGGTGGTAAATGATAGTTTGAAACTACTGGGCCGCATCACGGTGGATGATATCATCGACGTTTTGGAGGAAGAAAGCACCGAAGATATTTTAAAAATTGCCGGTGTATCTGAAGATGAAGAGCTGGGCGGAACCTGGCAGGATGCCATTAAAAGCCGTTTGCCCTGGCTGATCATTAATTTGGGAACAGCATTTTTGGCGGCTGGCGTTATCCGTAGCTTTGATGCAACGGTTTCCAAGCTGGTCATTCTTTCTTCCTACATGACGATTATTGCTGGAATGGGCGGAAATGCTGCTACACAGGCACTTGCAGTTACGGTAAGGCGGATTTCCTTAATTAATCTGAGTGATCATCAGGCTTACGTTACCGTTTTAAAAGAATTTTTGGTTGGCTTTGTAAACGGTGCTTCCAACGGTGTGATTGTGTTTTTAATCGCTGTTTTTTACGATCATAACCTTAAATTAGGCATCGTGCTTTTTCTGTCTATGACCGGAAATCTGCTGATTGCAGGTTTGGCTGGTTCTTCTATTCCGCTGCTTTTAAAACGTGTGGGCATTGATCCGGCAGTGGCTTCATCCATCATAATTACTACATTTACAGATTGTTTTGGCTTTTTGCTGATCCTCGGCTTGGCTTCAAAATTATTGTTATAACACTTGGCGTATAAACGCAAACATTAAGTGCTCAAATTGCTTTTATCGAAACAATAAATCCTTCGACAATGGAAAAACTATTACTTACTTCATTTTTATTTGCAATAATTTTCAGCTGCAACCAGCAGGCATTTGCTCAAACTACTAAAAAAGACAGTGCGCAACTGTTTAGCATAAGCGGTTTTGGCTACGGTTTTAATAGTAATAAAATTCATTCTATTTTAAAACCTGAGTTTTCCAGCAATCTTGGGATTGAATATCGCGCCAAAAACAACAAATTTTTTTTAATGGGCGTTTTGGATTTGATTTCCTACGGTTATTATCAAAATTATTCTGATCAGGATGGCAACCCATACCGAATAAAATACGGTAGCAGCACTTTTTACATGCTGGAAGTTACGCCGGGTTACCGTTTTAGCGGCAAACACATCAGTTTTTATGGTTTTGTTGGTCCGGGACTGGGTTTAACTAACTTGCCAAATATCACCGTAAACACGCAGCAATTAACGGCTACACAAACCAATAAATATTCATTTACAGGATCTGCCGAAGCTGGTTTGGGTTTGGATTTTAAATTAGGTTCTGCGTTTGTAATTTTTTTACAAGGCCGATACATGCACAACTTCAGCAAAGTACAAGGCCAAAATGTTGATTTGTTCCCGGTTTTTGTCGGGGTGAAATCTAATATCAGCGCAATTTTAGGTGTGTTTAAAAAGAAATAACACTTGTTGCATTAATACCTGCTAAATTTTAAGGATTTCTGTTTTTTGTTAGATTTGCGAAAAGATAAATTAGCGCATCATGACGGAGATTAGAAATAACTGGACGAAAGAGGAAATTGCAGAAATTTACCATACGCCGCTACTCGATTTGATTTATCGCGCAGCCACCGTGCACCGAGAAAACAAAGATTATGCAGAAGTGCAAATCAGTTCATTAATCTCCATTAAAACTGGTGGTTGCCCAGAAGATTGTGCTTATTGTCCGCAAGCTGCCCGTTACAACACCGGCGTAGATGTGCATGCTATGATGCCAAAAGACGAAGTAATTGCCGCTGCCGAAAAAGCAAAAGCTGGCGGTGCTTCTCGTTTGTGCATGGGTGCGGCCTGGCGCGAAGTACGTGATAACCGCGATTTTGACAAAGTAATTGATATGGTAAAAGCAGTAAACGCCCTGGATATGGAAGTTTGCTGCACGTTGGGTATGCTAAATGAAGCACAGGCACAGCGTTTGGCTGATGCAGGTTTGTATGCTTATAATCATAACCTGGATACTTCTGAAGATGATTACAAACGCATCATCACCACCCGAACTTATGATGATCGTTTGCAAACGCTGGAACATGTGCGCAAAGCAAAAATTACCGTTTGCAGTGGTGGCATTATTGGTTTGGGCGAAACCGTTGCCGACCGGATTTCGATGCTGAAAACGCTTTCTAACTTGCCAAAACACCCGGAATCTGTGCCGATCAATGCATTGGTGCCGGTAAAAGGAACGCCGTTGGCCGATCAGCCGCGCGTTTCTGTTTGGGATATGGTGCGGATGATTGCCACAACACGCATCATCATGCCAAAAACTGTTGTTCGTTTATCCGCAGGAAGAACCGAAATGAGCACGGTAGAACAGGCTTTATGTTTTATGGCTGGCGCAAATTCTTTATTTGCCGGCGAAAAATTGTTAACAACACCAAATCCATCTTTCGATACTGACATGGCGATGTTTGAACTCTTAGGTTTAACCCCACGTAAAGCGTTTAAAAACGGTCGTCCTCAGCAGCAAGATCAACCGATGCTGGAAACGGAAGCGGTTTTATAGTTTATTGTTATTTCTACCGAAGGGAGAATCCTGTTCAAAATCAAATGCTTCTTTTATCAACTTACAATTAGGTTAATAAAAGAAGCATTTGATTTTTTGATTCCTTTAGGCAAACAACACACAAATGATCTTTTCGCTTTGAATAGAATTTCTTCCTGCGATCGAAATGACAGCAAAAAAACACCGGTAAAAGAAGCATTTACAAAACCGTAACTTCGCCCATTCAAAATAATATTTTAATTCCATGTGGGCAGAAAAACTCCAGCTCAGCAAACCTGTTTTGCGCGCCGCCAATGAACTTGGTTTCACTCAACCTAAAGAAATTCAAGCTAAAACTTTGGCCCGCATTGCCGGCGGACAAGATTTGATTGTTGTTGGTCCTGAAGGCTGCGGCAAAACTACAACTTATATTTTGTCGGTTTTAAGTCGGATTAAACAAGGTTTTGGCGATGCGCCACGCGTGTTAATTTTAACCGACAGCAAAGAAAAAGTGCTGGCCATTACCGAGCAATTCGCTTTGTTCAACACCAATAAATCCCGGCAGATTGTGGCTTTATATCCGGCTCCGGGCATGGAAGCGCAGTTAGATGCGCTGGCAGATGGTGCTGATATTGTGATAGCTACGCCGGATCGCGCGCGCGCCATCTACTTAAAGTTAGCGTTGAATCTGAACAAAGTTGAACTACTGATTGTGGACGATGCAGATCAGATCATCAAACAAGGATTGCAGCTGCCGGTTGCCGAGCTGGCCAACAGTATTGACAAGGCGCAGCATCTGGTTTTTACGGAAGTTGTGCATGATAAACTGCTGAAAATGATTGATCCATTTATGCAATTGCCAGCTGTAGTGGAAGTGGAGGAACTTGGCGAAACGCCGCTGGTTACGTATGATCAGTTGCTGTATCAGGTGCCAAATTTTCGTACTAAAATCAATTTGCTGCATTTGTTTTTACAGGATGCAGAACTGTTTACCAAAGCGGTTGTGTTTGTAAATTCGGTTTTTACCGCCGAAAATCTGTACAAAAACATGCAAAAACAGCTTCGTTTGGAAACAGCGTTGCTTAATCCGCAGTTTTTTGAAACGCCGGGTTTTCCGGATGTGTATCAGTTTGAAGCTTCGCCAACACGGATTTTAATTGTGGCGAATGAAAATAATACGCTGACTGATCTTTCCAGCATTCCGTTTATCATCCATTTTGAACTTCCGCAGGAAATGGAAACTTTTGTTGATCGCGTAATTAATCCTTCTCCGCAGGAAAACCAGGAAACTTTAGCGATAACTTTTGCTACGGATTTAGAACTGCATTTGGTGCGGAAAATTGAGCAAGCCATCGGACAAAAAATTGTGGTTGCCGCTTTGCCGGAAGAATTGGTGATTGAGAAAGAACAAAAGCCGGAATCCGCAGAAAAAAAAGTAGTTAAAACGAAGAATCAGGCTCCGGAACCTGGCGCGGCTTTCCATGAAAAAAAAGCTGCAAACGCCAAAACTTTCAATTTCAGTTCGGGCGAAAAAGCCAAGATGAACAACAAACGCAAGCACTGATTTTAGGTCGATAAAAACAGCATCAGCAGTTTTACTTAGATTTTTTTTTGCTGAAACTGATATACAAATCCTCTACTTTTTTGCGCGCCCAATCGGTTTTCCGTAAAAAAGTAAGGCTTGATTTAATACTTGGATGATCGGTAAAACAGTTGATTCGGATGCGCGAACCCAGCTCCGGCCAGCCAAATTCGGCAACCAATTCATTTAAAATTGATTCTAATGTTTTGCCGTGAAGCGGATTATTTGCTTGCTTTTCCATTTTGGCAAAAGTAATCTGATCGGAGTTTCAAACAAAATCAACTCAAACTAATTTAACAAAGCATGAAATTAACAACAGCTTTAGCCGGAGGATTGGCAGGTGCCGTAACTTTAAACCTGATCCACGAAAGTTACCGTAAAATAGATGAAGATGCGCCAAAAATCCATTTGATTGGTGAAGAAGCGTTGTTGAAAATGTTGAAATCTGCAAGTTTGCCGCTGCCAAAAAACAGAGATGCATTGTATAAATGGACCCTTGCCGGAGATATCATCAGCAATGCGGCTTATTACAGTTTGATTGCTGTTGGAAAAAATAAAAATTTATGGAAGCGCGGTTTGATTTTGGGTTTGACCGCAGGTGTTGGTGGTGTTTTAATGCCGAAAAAAATGGGTTTAAACAATGCACCAACTGATCGTACTTTAGAAACAAAAGTGCTGACATTGCTGTGGTACACTTTGGGCGGACTGGCTGCGGCTGGCGTAATGAAAGTGTTGAAGAAGTAGGTAGATTTTGATAAATTTAAAATCCAATTTATTTATTAAGTGAAGGCTTTGTAATTGTTCAGCTATTTCAAGGCCAAAGGGAGTTAACGAAACCGAATTAGCATCACCAATATTGTTTGTATCAGGTTTTAGTAATCCCTTATCTCTAAGTATCCTTAAATGATTTTTCATAGTTTCTGTAATTGGAAAATCACTTATTTTACTAATAGCTATGAACAAAGCTAAAGGAGTTGAACTCAAATCTGCAATTATCGCTTTTACCCATTTTTTATCAGTACTTACACAGTCGAGAATTTCTTGCTTATACTGATCTCCAATACTAAGTTCAATATCTTTATATTTAGCTCTTTTTGTCTGGGCAATTAAATCAAATATTAAGTTAACAGCTTTTCTAACTCGATCTAAATATATTATACATATTAACAGAAGTAACGAAACTATAGCAAATGTTTGCATATTTCTCCAAACTGCACATGCACAAAATGAAAAAAGAATTATGCCTGCAAATACTTTTTTGTTAACAGCTTTTCTAACTCGATCTAAATATATTATACATATTAACAGAAGTAACGAAACTATAGCAAGTGTTTGCATATTTCTACAAACTGCACAAGCACAAAATGAAAAAAGAATTATGCCTGCAAATAGTTGTTTGGAAGTCATTCTTTAATTTTCTAAGCTAATAATATATCACTTTCTAATATTTATCCGGCAATCATCTCCTTCATCAAACTTTCTTTTTCAATCTTTTTCTGCAGCTCTAAAATGCCACCGATCAAAGCTTCCGGCCGCGGCGGGCAGCCCTGTACGTAAACATCCACGGGGATAATCCGGTCAACGCCTTTTACCACGTGGTAACCATGTTCCCAGTATGGGCCGCCGCAGTTAGAGCACGAACCCATCGAGATAACATAACGCGGTTCGGGCATTTGTTCGTACAGCCGTTTAATGCGTTCAGCCATTTTAAAAGTAACCGTTCCGGCAATGATAATTACGTCGGATTGTCGGGGCGAAGTACGTGGGAAAACGCCATAACGGTCTAAATCATAAGTAGATGCGTAAGCACCCATCATTTCTATGGCGCAGCAGGCAATGCCAAAGGTCATGGGCCAGATGGATGATAACCGCGACCAGTTCATCAAATCATCCAGCTTGGTAACCATTACACTGCCGCTATCCATCGTTTTTCCTGCACTCATCTTTAAGCTTTTAGTTTTGGTTTAAACATTGGTTTGCGCACAACTGTTGCA
>JBPBQN010000197.1:0-8384 GCA_050954865.1 Janthinobacterium lividum
TATGTGGGCTTTGTACCTGTTTGGCCCGGCGATAGAATATTATATGGGTTCCAAACGGTTTTTTAATTATTATTTCATCACCGGTTTGGGCGCGCTGGCTTTGCAAATGCTGGTGCAAGCGATTGAAGTACACAGCATTTTAGGAAGCTATTTGCTGGATACTTCCATGCAATACAATATTAGCCCGGCAAATGCCGAAAAACTACACGATATTTATGCTGCGCCTATGGTTGGTGCTTCCGGCGCATTATTTGGGGTGATGGTTGCTTTTGGCGTTTTGTATGCGGAAACCGAGCTTTATATCATGCTGATTCCAATTCCGATCAAAGCAAAATATGCTGTTATTGGTTATATTGTGGTTGAATTATATTTGGGATTAAGCCAGCATCAGGGCGATTCTGTTGCGCATTTTGCACATTTAGGTGGTGCGCTATTTGGCTACATTTTATTAAGAGTTTGGGGCATGCACCGAACAAACGATTTTCACTAATCTACCGTTATCAAAGAAAACGACTTTAAAGAATATTTTTATGTGGGAAGAGATTCGTACACAAGTTTTCCGGTCTGGCAATCGGTTAAACTTACTGATCGGAATTAATGTAATTGTTTTCTTGTTTTTAAGCTTGCTTGGGGTGATCGAAATGCTGACGACCCGCAACGCAGCCATTACGCAAATGCTGAATGATTATTTGGCCGTACCATCTTATCTGCCCAAATTACTAGTTCGTTTCTGGACGCCATTAACCTACATGTTTTTGCATGATGGATTTTTCCATATCTTATTCAACATGTTGTGGTTTTACTGGTTGGGCAGTATTTTTCAGGAATATTTAGGCGGAAAAAAATTAGTTGATTTATACATTATTGGCGGTTTGGCCGGCGCATTTTTATACGTACTTTTTTATAACGTTTTTCCGCTTTTCGCTGATGTAAAAACAGTATCTACAACCGTTGGTGCATCTGCTGCGGTGATGGCAATTATCGTGGCAACGGCAACCTTGCTTCCTGATTATACCATTCAACTGCTGTTTTTAGGCAACATAAAACTGAAATGGATTGCCTTGTTCTACGTTTTATTTGATCTGATCAGCATTACCGGGCCAAATGCTGGCGGAGAAATTTCGCACATCGGCGGCGCCATTGCCGGCTTTTTCTACATCAAACAAATTCAGGGAGATACGATGCTTGGCGAGGCTTTCCAGCGTTTTTCTAAACCGAAAACGATGCAGGTTGTCTCAAAAAACTATGCTAAAAACAGTACATTACGTTCAAAAGAAGAAGAAATAGATTCTATCTTAGATAAAATTTCACATTCGGGCTACGCAAGTCTCACCAAAAAAGAAAAGGAAACCCTGTTTAATGCCAGCAAAGATTAATCAAGCCCAAAAGCTTTACTTTATAGATAAGGTAGTTTTATTTTTTACCACAATTGCTGCCGTTTTTATTTTGTTGAGTTTACTGGCCAGCATTGTAGATCCGAGAACTTGCTGGTGGCTGGCATTTTTTGGTTTGGCTTATTCGCCTTTGCTGATTGTAAATACCATTTTTTGCCTGTATTGGCTTCTGCGATTCAACAAGCTAGTATTCATTCCTTTATTGAGCATTCTGGTTGGATGGCCAATTTTGGTGAACAGTGTAAATATCCGAAGTGCGTCTTCCGAAGGACCAAAAAAATCTCCGGATTATTTAAGGCTGATGACTTATAATGTGCATAGCTTTCAAGGCGTGGGAAATGGTGCTAAACCTACCAGAACCCAAATTTTGCAATTAATAAACGAGCAACAACCTGATGTACTTTGCATCCCAGAATTTTTTAGTCGTAAAAAAGGAGAATTTGCCATGGTGGATTCTTTGAAAAAGACTTTGAATACACCATATTTTTATCGGTTTACGGTTGATGATGTAAATTATGATGGAAATGGTTTGGCTGCTTTTTCTAAATTTCCGATTATCAATAAAGGCATCATTTCTTTTGGTGATCAAAACAGTACCAACCAGTGCATTTTTATTGATATAAAAAAAGCAAACCGAATTGTGCGCGTTTATGCAGTGCATTTGCAATCCATCCGCTTTATGCCTGAAGATTATGAAGTGATTGATAGTGCTGCTAAAGCTAAAGAATCAAGCATGCACTCCTATCGCCGGATTTTGGCTAAACTAAAAAGTGCATTCTTAAAACGCAGCGAACAGGTTTATCTGGTTAAAAATCATGCTGCCAAATCACCTTATCCGTTTATTATTGCCGGTGATTTTAATGATACGCCTGCTTCTTTTGCCGTTAATAAAATGGCGTCTGGTTTAAAAAACGCTTTTCGTGAAAAAGGCACCGGTTTTTGTACGACTTATAACGGAGATTTTCCAAATTTTCAGATTGATTATATACTCGCACATCCTGATTTCAACGTGATCACTTATAAAGTTTTCAAGAAAAAACTTTCTGATCATTATCCAGTACAAACAGATTTACTGCTTAAATAACCTAGAAAAAATCTTTTTATTTAAATTTTCCTAATGCAAAACCTTTTTATTTACAATACTTTAACGCGTAAAAAAGAAGAATTTAAAGCCATCAATCCGCCTCATGTTGGGATGTATGTGTGTGGCCCAACCGTTTACAGTGATGTCCATTTAGGCAATTGTCGCACTTTTATTTCTTTCGATCTGATTTTCCGTTACCTTACACATTTGAATTATAAAGTTCGATACGTGCGCAACATTACTGATGCAGGCCATTTAGAAGGCGATGCAGATGAAGGCGAAGATAAAATCTCCAAAAAAGCAAAATTAGCACAATTGGAGCCGATGGAAATTGTGCAAAAATACACGGTTGATTTCCACCAGATTATGGAAATTTTTAATGTGAAACCGCCAAGCATTGAACCAACCGCAACCGGACATATTATTGAGCAAATCGAATTAGTAAAGGTTATTTTAGAAAAAGGTTTAGCTTATGAAGTAAACGGTTCTGTTTATTTTGATGTAGAAAAATACAATCAAAACCATAATTATGGCATTTTAAGCAACCGCAATCTGAATGACATGTTGAATAACACGCGTAATTTAGGTGGACAGGAAGAAAAACGGGGCAAATTAGATTTTGCTTTGTGGATAAAAGCCAAACCAGAGCATCTAATGAAATGGCCTTCGCCCTGGAGTATTGGTTTTCCGGGCTGGCATTTGGAGTGTTCTGCTATGAGCAAAAAATATTTGGGCGAACAGTTTGATATTCATGGCGGCGGAATGGATTTGGCGCCAACACATCACACCAACGAAATCGCTCAAAACGAAGCTTCCTGCGGAAAAATGCCGGCCAATTACTGGGTTCATACCAATATGCTGACGGTTAACGGACAAAAAATGTCTAAATCTTTAGGTAATAGTTTTTTGCCGGAAGAGCTTTTCTCTGGAAATCATTCTTTGCTGAATAAAGGCTACAGTCCGATGACGGTGAAATTTTTTATGCTTCAGGCACATTACCGCAGCACACTGGATTTTTCTAACGAAGCTTTGGAAGCTTCCGAAAAAGGTTTTAAAAGACTGATGAATGCTTTTGCACTGGCACCCAACTTACAAGCAGCAGCAAGTACAGAAATCGAAATAGAACCTTTGCAGCAAAGATGCTACGAAGCGATGAATGATGATTTTAACAGTCCGGTTTTAATCGCGGAATTGTTTGAATTATGCCGGATTGTTAATTCCGTCCACGATAAAAAACTGAAAATTGATCAGCATAACTTAGAAATTCTACAGCAATCATTACAGCACTTTGTACTGGATGTTTTGGGATTGAAGGATGAATATGCTGCTTCTGATGAGTTACCAAAAGTGCTGGATTTTATAATCAACCTGAGAAGTGAAGCCAAACAGAACCAGGATTATGCCACTTCTGATAAAATCAGGCTCGGATTGCAATCAATTGGTTATCAGCTTAAAGATAGTAAAGAAGCCACTAACTGGACTAAAATCTGATTTGAAACACCAAAAAAAGGTGGTAAAAACAGTATTAGCTTTATAATTTAACGGTACAGATAGTGTTTAATGTAAATGTTGCTGATTGGGATCAGTTCCATGTTCGCGCAAACCAGCCGCATCAAAAAAAAAAATTAATATCTTGCGGCAAATTCTTACAACTATTATGAAAAAAATATCCGTTGCTATTGTGGCTTTTTTATGTTTATCACAATTAGTTGAAGCACAAAAAACGGCACAAACCAAAACTGTATTAGATGCAGAAAAAGACTATAACCGGGCAGTTTCGCAAAAAGGTATTCGCGATGGCTCATTAGCTATCATGGATGGCGATGCAATTGTGTTTAAACCTGAACCAGTTTTAGCTAAAACTTACTATGCCGGAAGCGAAAAACTCACTGGAAAGCTAACTATAAACCCAACTATTGCGCGTATTTCTGCCAACGGAGATATGGCTTTTTCGGCCGGTTCTTACCTTATCAAACATACTGCTGATGACAGTGATTATGGTGAGTATCTTTCAATCTGGCGTGCAGATTTGTCGGGGAAATTAAAGATGATTTTTAGCATGGATATGCAGCATCCAGAAACAAAGGAAACGCCAAATGTTGATTTTAAAGATCCAATTATCAAAGCTACGCGCGCCATCAATAAAGATGCGTTTACTGGTCGTAACATCATCATCACTACGGATAAACTGCTTAATTCTTCTTTAAATTTCTCTGCGGTTTCTGCCTATAAAGAGTTTTTAACTTTAGATGGAAGATACTTTTTTCCAGGTTTTGAACCGGTAGTTGGTCAGGATAAAATTTTGCAGTTTATCAGTAATCAAGCCATTTCAATTGAAGCTTTAAATACAGGTGCTGGCCGCTCTGCTAGCAGCGATTTGGCTTACAGCTACGGTAAAGCAACCATCAAAAAAGGTGAAATCACCAACAAATACAATTACATCCGTATTTGGGAACCAGATAACGCCCACAAATGGAACGTTTTGGTAGAAATGTTTTCTCCTATTGACGAAAAATAGGCGGTAAAAGAAGCATTAAACGAAACAGGCCGCTAAAATTAGCGGCCTGTTTCGTTTAATCATATTTAAATTTTAAAAGAGTTGTTCAATAATCTGATCCGCTGATAAACCTTCTGCTTCTGCACGATAATTTCGCACAATACGATGTCTTAAAATTGGTTTGGCAACGGCCTGCACATCTTCAATATCCGGAGAATATTTCCCTGATATAACTGCATGGCATTTCGCTCCTAAAACTAAAAACTGTGATGCCCGCGGCCCGGCACCCCAGCTTAACAACTGGTTCACTTTTGGTGTGGCTAAAGCTGTATTCGGACGTGTTTTGGCAGCTAATTTCACTGCATATTCTAGCACATGATCCGTTACCGGAATATTTCTGACTAATTGCTGAAAATAACGGATCTGATCAGCATTAAGCATTTTTTTCACCTGGCTAACAGTTGTACCGGTTGTATTTTTAACAATATTCAGCTCATCCTGAAACGTTGGATAACCTAAAGAAATATTAAACATAAAACGATCCAACTGTGCTTCTGGCAAAGGATATGTTCCTTCCTGCTCTATCGGATTTTGCGTGGCCAATACAAAAAAAGGTTTGCCTAACTGATGCGTTACACCGGCAGCTGTTACTGCTTTTTCCTGCATCGCTTCCAACAAAGCTGCCTGTGTTTTTGGCGGCGTACGATTGATTTCATCCGCCAAAATAATGTTAGAAAAAATCGGTCCTCTAATAAATTTAAAATTACGGTCTTCTCCTAAAATTTCCGAACCGATAATATCAGACGGCATTAAATCCGGTGTAAACTGGATACGGTTAAAACTCAAATCAAGAACTTGCGCCAATGTTTGCACCAACAACGTTTTTGCAAGGCCAGGAACGCCAACCAGCAGACAATGCCCATTACTGAAAATACCAATCAATACAGATTTTACAACTTCATCCTGCCCGATGATAACTTTGCCAATCTCCGCTTTTATCTCAGCAAAAAGCTTAAATAAAGCATCAGCAGCTTCTACTTCTGATTGATGTTGCATATTATTTTAGCTGCGCCGAAGCAGTTGGAGCTACCCATGTTTTAAGCTGATCACAGGTTTGGTACTCTGGATCAATATTAATATAAGTTTCTTTTCGGCGTTTTTCAAACCATGCACTTACCGTTCTGCTAGTTTTACCTTCGGCAGCTGCATCTTTTAACTTAGGAAAATCTTGCGCCAAATTGGCTTTGTGCGCATCTGTTTTAGATTTCAAATACAAAATTTTATAACTCTTTTTGTTGGTTTGTTGTGCAGTAAACAAAGATGGCTTGGCAATACTGCCAACTTTCATGGTATCAACAACCAAAGCAACCTGCGGATCGAGTTTATCGGTTGGAATAAAGGTTGAACGATTTTGCACATCTTCCGCATTTAACATCATTCCACCGTTATACTTGGTTTCATTATCATCAGAAAACTGAGAAGCTGCATTAGAAAAATCAAGCTTCACCGTTTTAATCATATTATAAATACTATCAGCTCTTACTCTCGTCCGCTCTAAACTGGCTTGGGTAATTTCCGGAACAATCAAAATATGCCTTACATGCACTTGCTCGCCTCTACGTTCAATTACCTGCAAAAAATGAAAACCGTAATCACTTTCAAAAACCGGTGAAATATCACCAGCTTTTAGTTTAAAAGCCATCGCTGCAAATTCTTTTACAAAAGTAGATCGATCTGCAAAACCCAAATCACCTCCTGCGGGCGCAGAACCGGGATCTTGCGAATATAAGGTAGCCAGCGTGGCAAAATCTTCTCCTTTTTTTACCCGTTCCCGCAAAGCTTCTGCTTTTTCCCGGTACAATTGTTTTTCCTCTCTGGTTAATTTGGGGTTGAAAACTATCTGTGCAATTTCTACTTCTTTGTTAATGGAAGGCAAACTATCTTTCGGAATCGCATTAAAATAATCTTTAACGTCCTGCGGTGTTACGCTGATCTTTTCTGTGATCTTTTGCTGCATCCGCTGGGCAGTCATCTGTTCGCGCAAATCAGGGCGAATATCATCTTTATATTGAATTACAGATTTTCCCAAAAAAGCCTCCAGTTTTTCCTGTCCGCCGGCACGCTGAATATAACTGCGCATTCTCCTGTCAACCTCGTTATCCACATCATCATCTTTCACAATAACACTATCAATTACAGCTTGCTGCGCCAGAAGTTTTTGGGTAAGTAATTGCTGCAAAACCTGACATTTAATTGCTGAATTAGGCTGATTTCCCTGGAGTAAAAAATTGTCATATTCTCTTTCAATATCAGAATTTAAAATGATACCGTTACCGACCACAGCAGCAACTTTATCCAATGATTTTTTCTGACCCAAAGCTGTAAAAACGCTCATTACAAAACATAGGATCACAACCGTAAATTTTCTCATATAATATAATAGCTTTTATGCATACTGTTTTTACCATGCATAATTTGTTAAATTTCGCAAAAAAATTTCAGCTCTCCGCACAAAATTTTAAGGGCGCATTTCGGTTGCAATATTCCTTAATTTATGTTGAAGCCAGAAATAGTTTAACTAATTTTAACCAAAATTACGGTATGATAACAGAAAATGCGACGGCTTTGCGAATTTTAATGAACGATGATTTATATCTGAGTCAGGCCGACTTATTTCTGGAAAATACAATTCCGGTTTTAGCTGAACCTGAACCAATTTTATCGGAACCAGCTGCACCAGAGATTCAGTTTCTCGGGAAAAATCAACAGCATTTTCTGATTTTAACAAATGCGCCAATTCAGGAAAACCATTTAAAAGCACTAGAAAGCACGCTTTTGCGTAAACAGTTAACGTTGGATGATGTGGCTTTGCTTGATTTTTCAGTTCAAAATACATTAACATTCCAACAATTAGATGCTTCTTTTATGCCACAAAAATTGGTGCTTTTTGGTTTGAAACCGGAAACATTAGATTTGGCCGAAGTAGAATTTAACCAGGTAAAATCAGTAGACCACATGCAAGTTTTACACACTTACAGTTTTGAGGAAATGCTTGGCAATAAAGAAAAAACTAAAGCTTTTTGGGAACCGATGAAAAATTTATGATTAAAGAACTCGTTTTTGCGACCAATAACACACATAAAATAGAAGAAGTAGCTTTTGCCGTTGGCAATCAGTTTAAAATTTTAAGTTTAAATCAGATTGATTGTTATGATGAAATTGCAGAAACCGGAACAACTTTTCAGCAAAACGCTTCCATCAAAACACACTACATTTTTGATAAATATGGTTTAGATTGTTTTGGCGATGACAGCGGCCTGGAAATTGAAGCTTTAAATAATGAACCAGGTGTTTTTTCTGCCAGATATGCCGGAGAACATGGTAATCATGAAGCAAATATCAAACTCGT
>JBPBQN010000198.1:0-8306 GCA_050954865.1 Janthinobacterium lividum
TCAAATCTCCGCAGAAAAACTGAACGAAGCGGCGCAGCAACATTCAACCCAAATCAAGGTTTATGTGGATGTAAATGTAGGCATGAACCGCACAGGCATCAACCCAAAACACGCTGCTGATTTGTATGAGTTTTGTGCGCTAAAAGAAGCTTTGCAACCGCTTGGCTTGCATGCTTACGACGGCCACATCCATGAACCAAATCTGGAAATCCGCAGAAAACAATGGCATACTGTTTTTATGCAGGTAAAAACAGTATGGCAAACTTTACTGAAAAAAGGCTTTTCTGCTGCAAAAATTATTGCGGGCGGTACGCCAACTTTTCCGTTTTTTGCTGAAGAAAAAGCTATAGAATGCAGTCCGGGCACATTTATTTACTGGGACGATGGTTATCAGCAACATTTCCCGGAGCAGCCATTTTTACTTGCGGCTTTGGTGGTTGCGCGGGTAATTTCTCTGCCGGATGAAACCAAGATTTGTCTGGATCTGGGTCATAAATCCGTCTCCGCAGAAAACGATTTACAGCACCGCGTACGTTTTTTAAATGCGCCGGAATTAAAGCTAATCAGCCAAAGCGAAGAGCATTTAGTTGCTGAAGCCGGCGAAAATCACACTTATAAAATTGGCGATATTTTGTATGGCTTGCCGTATCATATTTGCCCAACGGTGGCTTTGCATCAGTTTGCAATCATTATCCAAAACCACGAAATAACCGGCAGCTGGGAAACCCTGGCTCGCAACCGAAAAATTACCTTATAAAAACAGCATGTTTATTGTTGATGCCCACCTCGACCTGAGTATGAACGCGCTGGAATGGAACCGCGACCTGACCAAACCGGTTGCTGAAATCAATGCGCGAGAAATTGGCCTGACCGATAAACCCGATCGTGCAAAAGCCGTGGTTTCACTGCCCGAATTGCGAAAAGGGAACGTTGGTTTGGTTGTGGCTACGCAAATTGCGCGCTATGTTTCACCCGAAAATCCGCTTCCGGGCTGGCACTCGCCGGAGCAGGCCTGGGCCCAAACACAAGGGCAGCTGGCGTATTATCAGGCAATGGAATTTGCGGGGGAAATGGTGCAGATCAACAATTTAACATCCTTAGAAAAGCATTTAAGTTTATGGGAAGATGAAGTGATCTCCGCAGAAAAAAAGCCGATTGGTTATATTTTGAGTTTGGAAGGTGCGGATTCAATTATTTCTATGCAGCATCTAGAAAATGCTTATGCGGATGGTTTGCGTGCGGTTGGTCCGGCGCATTACGGTCCGGGACGCTACGCGCAAGGCACCGATGCGACTGGTTTTATGGGCGAAAAAGGTCACGAACTGCTGCGCAAAATGGAGCAACTGAACATTATTTTAGATGCCACGCATTTGTGTGACGATAGTTTTTGGGAAGCTTTAGATCATTTTAACGGACCTGTTTGGGCGAGCCACAATAATTGCCGTGCGCTGGTTAACCACAACCGCCAGTTCAGCGATGCGCAAATAAAAGCTTTGCTAGCGCGCGGTGCCGTTATTGGCAGTGCGATGGATGCCTGGATGATGGTGCCAAACTGGGAACGCGGCAAATCCGATCCAAAAGTGATGAACTGCAATTTAAATGTAGTGATAGATCACCTGGATCATATCTGCCAGCTAGCCGGAAACTGTTTGCATGTAGGTATCGGTTCTGATCTCGACGGTGCTTTCGGTCGGGAACAATGTCCGTATGATCTGGAAACGATTGCTGATCTGCAAAAAATGGAGCATTTGCTGAAAGTTAGAGGTTATGCTGATGTGGATATCAGCAATATTTTGCATGGCAACTGGATTCGGTTTTTGAGGAAAGCTTGGGCTTGATTTTAAGCTTATAAAAGCAGTCTTCCTATCACATTAAAAACAAACTTACTTTCTGCTAGCCGGTTTAATCTGCATTAAATCTTCCTAAATAATAACTGGTTGATCTCTATAATGCAGAAATCATGACTGAAAATAATACGATAAAAGAAGCTATCGGCCAGCCTGTAAACCGGGTTGAAGGAAAAGAAAAAGTTACCGGAAGCGCAAAATATGCTGCGGAATATGCTTTAAAAGATCTTTCCTACGGTGTTGTGGTCACCAGCACGATTACTAAAGGCCGCATTCTGGAGATTGATAGTGAAGCAGCTGAAAAAGTTGCCGGTGTACTTTCGGTTATCAGTCATTTAAATGCGCCGGATATTCCTAATTATGACAAAAACCCGGCTTCAGATATTCCCATATTTTCGAGAAAAGAATTCAAGCTGTTTCAGGACGATCAGGTTTATTTTAACCTACAGCCTGTTGCTTTAGTTGTTGCAGATACGCTGGAACAGGCACAATATGCGGCTTCCATGGTAAAAATAAAATACAAACAGGAAGAACATCAAACCAATATTGATTACAATCTGGCTGAAGCAGTTACGCCAGACAAACCATCCGATGCTAGACGCGGCGATTTGGATGCCTGGCAAAACTCAACAGTTAAATTCGAAGCGGAATATCAAACGCCGATACAGGTACATAATCCGATGGAACCGCATTCGGCAACGGCTTATTGGGAAGGTGATGACAAGCTGTTTATTTTCAACAAAACACAAGCAGTTAAAACAACGCAACAGCAGTTTGCACTTTATTTCAAACTAAAACCGGAAAATGTAAAGGTTTTTGCGCCTTTTGTTGGTGGTGCTTTCGGCAGTTCGTCCCGCATGTGGCCGCATGAAATGGCTGCTGTGCTGGGCGCAAAAAAGGTAAAACGACCGGTAAAAGTAGTGCTGCAACGTGAGCAGGTATTTAACATGGTTGGTTATCGCCCGTATTCTAGACAAAAATATGCTTTGGGTGCAACGGCAGATGGAACTTTAACGGCAATCAAACATCAGGCTTACGGTTCAACTTCTCGCTATGAGCAGTTTATGGAACGCATCCTGGATCCAACAAAATCTATGTATAAATGTGCCAATGTTGAAACTACTTATCAACTGGTTTTGCTGGATGTAAGTACGCCTTGCCCCGCACGCGGCCCGGGCGAAACCAGTGGTTCATTTGCGATGGAATCAGCCATGGATGAACTTTCTTATGCTTTGAAAATGGATCCGCTGGCTTTAAGGCTGAAGAATTATGCAGAAATCGACCCCAATAAAAACCTGCCCTGGTCAAGCAATCACTTGTTGGAATGTTATCAAATCGGTGCGGAAAAATTTGGCTGGAACAAGCGTAACCCGGTCCCAAATTCCATGCGAAACGGAGAAATACTGGTTGGCATGGGCATGAGTGCCGGAATTTATAAATCAGAGCGCGCACCGGCATCCGCAGGCATAAAAATGCAGGCGGATGGAAGCGTAATTATTCAAAGTTCTGTTGCAGATACCGGACCAGGTTCTGCCACCATCATGACGCAGATTGCAGCCGATGCCTTAGGCATAAATGTAGAAAAAGTGAGCATTGAATGGGCAAATTCAACGTATCCGTTTGCACCGCCGCAGTATGGTTCTCACACCACCACTTCAACCGGTTCTGCTGTGCATGATGCTGCAGTTGCTTTGAAAAAAAAGTTTGCCGAATTGCATCGTGCACCAGAAACTGTCTCTCTGCCCTATCTCGATATTTTAAAAAATAACCATTTAAAAGAGCTGGCAGCTATTACGGAATCCAAACCGGATGAGGATATCAAAAACTATTCGGGCAAATCATTTTCTGCCAGTTTTGTGGAGGTTGAAGTTGATCCTTTAACTTGTGAAATCAAAGTAACCAGAGTGGTATCGGTGATTGATGCAGGCAAAATCATCAACCATAAAACCGCACACAGTCAGGCGTTGGGTTCGGTAGTTTGGGGAATTGGAATTGCATTGATGGAAGAAGGTATTGTGGATCATCGTTACGGCCGCTATGTAAACAATAATCTGGCAGAATATCATGTGCCGGTTAATGCTGATATTCCGGAAATCGATGTTCATTTTATTGATCAAAGCGATACGCATATTGGCCCGATCGGAGCAAAAGGTTTAGGCGAAATCGGCCTGATCGGTTTTACAGCCGCTATTGCAAACGCGGTTTATCACGCCACCGGAAAACGCATCCGGAATTTGCCGATTACCGCTGATAAATTACTTTAATCCTGCTATTTTTATTTAACAGGATTAAAGTAATTTTTGAAATTTTGTGTAGCAGGATGATACTTCTTTTATCGTTATAAATTTGGTCTATCTACTTATATTGGTCCGAATTTTATGTTAGTCCGAATTTGCAATCCGGTCTCCTGAACTAAGGATTTACAATCCTTTTAACCAATTTAATCTCACCTACTATAAATAGAAAGATTAAAGATCCTTAGCTCAAAGGATAGGATTGGAAACCCCGACCAACAAAGCAATGCTTCTTTTATCGATATAAATTCATTATCTGCAAAAACGGAACACTTATTAAAAACCAGCAGATATGCCGACACAGATATTAACACTTACTAATTTTTAGGCTTCGGAAATACCTGATGCGTGTTGGCCCAGAGATGCCACAAACTATCTAACTGTTTTACTTTTTTTGGGAATTTTGAACTTAAATCTGCGGTTTCCGTTCTATCATTTGCCAAATTAAATAAGTGCCAGGTTGTATCGTTACTATGCGAAACCAACTTCCAGTTACCAGAACGGGCATAACGCGCACCAAAATGCTCATTAAAAAGATTTTCATGACCGCCGGTTTGCTTTCCGCTGAAAGTAGGAACCAAACTGATGCCTGACGTGGCCGGGATTGTATGGCCTTTATATACAGTTGGATATTTTGCATCGGCCAGCTCTGTAAACGTAGCCATAAAATCCATCACATGGCCTACATATGGATTAAAACCGCCTTTTTTAGCTTTGATTCCTTTTAGCCAAAAAGCGATCATCGGTGTGTGTACGCCACCTTCAAAAGATTCGGCTTTCCAAAACCGGTAAGGTGTGTTGGACACATTTGCCCAGCGTTGCCCGATAGAAAAATAGGAAGTTTCCGGACCCGGAAGAACGCTTTTGTTTGTGGAATAATCAATTTTAAGGCCGTTTCGGGTTTCACTCGGACGATCAAATCCTGGGCCGTAGGCAGCACTATTTTCGGCACTGGCACCATTATCAGATAAAAACAAAATCACCGTATTATCAAGCTGTCCGGTTTGCCTGAGTGCGTTGAGGATGCGGCCAATTCCCTGATCCATACAATCAACCATGGCTGCATGTACGCTCATGGCGTAGGCATCCCAGTCTTTTGTTGGATTATTTTCCCATTTCAAACTATCACTCCAACGTTCTGAAAGTTTGGTTTGATCCGGATTAATCAGCCCTAACCGAATCATCTTTTGATAACGTGCCAGCCTAACCGCATCCCAGCCGGCTTTATAAGTATTTTTATACTTTGCTATATCTTCGGGTTTTGCCATTAACGGCCAATGCGGCGCGTTTTCTGCAACGTATAAAAAAAACGGTTTTGTTGACTTTGCATATTCCCTGATGTAAGCAGCCGCTGTATCATTAATTGCATCTGTATGATAATAATTGGGCGGTACTGTTTTTACCGGTGCATTTCCGTTCACTAAGCTAAAAGGATCAAAATAATCTACCACGCCCCAAATTGTACCATAATATTTTTCAAAACCGCGGCTTGTAGGATACTGACTGATAGGAGAAAATTCATCATGAACCTGGTGATGATTTAACCACGCCATTTGCTCTTTTACAGATGGTTGTCCGTTGGTGTTGGATACATGCCATTTGCCAGCCATCGCCGTATGATAGCCGGCCGTTTTTAAAACCTCGGCCAACGTAACAGCATTTTCTGTAATATGGCCAAGGTATCCCGGCTCATCTTCCGTATCAGTCATCTTGCCAATTCCGGCCTGCTGATTATACAAACCCGTAAGCAAAGACGCACGCGTTGGACAACAGCGCGACGTATTATAAAACTGCGTATAACGGATGCCGTTTTGGGCAAGATAATCAATATTTGGCGTATTGATTTCGCCACCATAACAGCCCACGTCAGAAAAACCCATATCATCCGCCAGGATAACAATGATATTTGGGCGTTTGGATGCTGTTTTTACCGGATGAATTTTGCCTTTCCAAGCCACAAATGAAAAAACAACCACAATCAAAAAAATCAGGCTTGCAAATAATTTATATTTAGCTTTGGTCATCATTTCCTGTTCAATTTAGCTTATTGTGTTGAGGTAGATAAGGAATAAGGGAAAGCTGTTGCCTGCGTTCCACGGTTTTTATTGGGCTGAGCCGACATCCCAAAATCGATAGTTTCGCCCTGCATCAAAGCCGAATGGCTCAACCAGTTTTTATCATAAGGTTTACCGTTTACGGTCATCGTACTGATGTATTTGTTTTCTGCGGAATTGGATGCTGCTTTTATCGATACTTTTTTGCCGTTCTCTAAATTTAAAGTGATTTTTTTGAACAGCGGTGCGCCCAAAACATACTGATCTGAAGCTGGCGTTACCGGATAAAATCCCATCGCCGAAAATAAATACCAGGCAGAAGTTTGTCCGTTATCCTCATCTCCGCAGTAACCATCCGGCGTGGCTTTATACAGTTTGTTCATCGTTTCGCGCACCCAATATTGCGTTTTCCAGGGCTGACCAGCGTAATTGTACAAATAAATCATGTGCTGAATGGGCTGATTGCCATGCGCATATTGGCCCATATCAGCAATTTGCATTTCGCGGATTTCATGGATTACACCGCCATAATAACTGTCGTCAAAAATTGGCGGCAACGAGAAAACCGAATCCAGTTTCGATACAAAACGTTCTTTTCCACCCATCAGATTCATCAAACCATTAATGTCATGAAAAACCGACCACGTGTAATGCCAGCTGTTTCCTTCGGTAAAAGCATCGCCCCATTTAAACGGATTGAAAGGTGACTGGAACTTGCCGTCCTGGTTTTTACCGCGCATCATATTGGTTTCTTTGTCAAGCAGTTTCTGGTAGTTCATGCTTCTTTTAGCATACAAATCTGTTTCTGCTTTTGGCCGTCCCAAAGCTTTTCCCAATTGTGAAATCGCAAAATCATCATATGCATATTCCAAGGTGCGGGCAGCGTTTTCGTTGATTTTCACATCGTATGGCACATAACCTAATTGGTTGTAATATTTTACGCCGGTGCGGCCGGTTCCTTCCGGTCCTTCGCCGTTTGCGCCATGAATCAGCGCTTCGTACAATTTATTGATATCATATCCGCGCAAACCTTTCAAATAAGCTTCTGCCACAACGGAAGCGGAATTATTACCCACCATCACATCAGCATAACCCGGACTGCTCCACTCCGGCAGCCAGCCGCCTTCTTTGTAATCATTGATCAAACCCTGCTGCATTTCTTTGTTGATGGAGGGATAAACCAGGTTTAAAAATGGATAAAGCGCGCGAAAAGTATCCCAAAAACCCGTTCCGGCAAACATATAGCCTGGCATCACTTTGCCGTTGTACGGACTGTAATGCTGGATGCTTCCTTTAGCATCAATTTCATAGAGTTTGTTGGGGAAGAAAAGCGTGCGGTAAAAGCAGGAATAAAACGTGCGCATTTGATCCGGCGTGCCACCTTCAACCTGAATATGGTTCAGGGTTTTGTTCCACACATCTTTGGCTTTGGCTTTGGTTTGATCGAAGCTATCATTTGCCAGTTCTCTTTTTAAATTGAGTTCTGCCTGCTCAAAACTGATAAAAGACGATGCTGTTTTTACCCCTACTTTTTCGCCCTTCTGTGTTTTAAAACCGATGATTGCGCCTGCATGATCAGCCTTGATTTCCAGCGAATCCTGCGCCAAAGTTTTACCGTGCCAAGCTTTAGAAATGGTAAAAGGCTTATCAAAAATCACCACAAAATAATTTTTAAAGTTTTGCATTTTGCCGGCGGCATAGCGCGTGGTGTAGCCAATTACTTTGTTTTCCTTCGGGATGATTTTGATGTACGAACCTTTGTCCAGCGCATCAACAACCACAAAACTGCTGTCGCTTTTAGGGAAAGTAAACCGGAATTGTGCGGCTCTTTCCGTTGGCGTTAACTCAGCAGTCACATCAGCATCCGCCAAAAAAACGCTGTAATAATACGGTTTAGAAACTTCGGCTTTGTGCGAAAACCAGCTCGCGCGGTCATCCTGCGTAAATTTTAAATGCCCAGTAACTGGCATAATGGCAAAAGCACCATAATCGTTCATCCAGGGCGAAGGCTGGTGCGTTTGCTTAAACCCACGAATTTTATCTGCCGAATACTGGTACTGCCAGCCGCTGCCCATTGGTCCGGTTTGCGGCGTCCAGAAGTTCATTCCCCA
>JBPBQN010000199.1:0-8215 GCA_050954865.1 Janthinobacterium lividum
GAAACGCTGCCGGCCGAAGGCGCAAAAATTGCCCATTTCTGCTCGATGTGTGGTCCGAATTTCTGTTCAATGAAAATTACGCAGGATGTGCGTGAATATGCTGCGAATAAGGGCATGGAAGACGAAGCTGCACTGTTGCAGGGCATGGAAGAAAAATCCAAAGAATTTGCTGCAAAAGGAAGCGAACTTTATCTGTAAAAATGAAGCTGATCGTGATTTCCAGTCCTGATGATTTCCCGCAGGAAGCAAAAATCATCAACCAGCTTTTTGAAGCCGGAATGAACATTTTTCACCTGCGGAAACCTGGACAAAGCGAAACAGCAATAAGCGATTTATTGGAACAGATTGAACCGAAACATCATCCAAAAATCAGCTTGCATCAGCACCATTTTTTAGCTGGTAAAAACAGTATCAACCGATTGCATTTTACAGAGCAGGATAGAAGTAATACTGAAACTGAAAAGCTTCAACAATTTAAAAAAGAAGGATTTATAGTGAGCACTTCTGTTCACGAAGTTGAAATGATTGCCAAACTGCAAGATTTTGATTACGTGTTTTTAAGTCCGGTTTTCAACAGCATCAGCAAGCCCGGTTACACTGGTTTTGCTGATGCTTCTTTTATCGTGCAAAAATCAGTAAACGCACCTGAAGTAATTGCTCTGGGCGGAATTGATGCTGCAAATATTCATCAGCTTAAAACCATGAATTTTGATGGTGCGGCTGTTTTGGGAATCATTTGGCAACAACCGGAACAAGCTGTTTTTAACTTTAAAATTTTACAGGAAATATGCTATAAAAACAGCATTTCTTCTTCTTTAAATACCTGAAATTGATCCCTAAAATCAGAAATAATGATTGCTAAACTTCAATACATTTCCCAGGAAAATACAGCACAAACGCATTTATATGCGATAAAAACAGCATTGGAAGCTGGTTGCAAGTGGATACAACTCCGTGTAAAAAACCAGCCAGAAGAAGTGGTGCTGCAGTATGCTTTGGAAGCGAGAAAACTGTGTGATGCGTTTTCGGCAAAATTGATTGTAAATGATTTCCCTCACGTTGCGCTGAAAGCAAAAGCGGATGGTTTGCATTTGGGTTTGCAGGATATGCCAGTTTTTCAGGCGAGGGAAATTGTTGGACCGGAAATGATTATCGGCGGAACAGCAAATACCTTTGAACACATTCGGCAACGCGTGAGCGAAGGTGTAAGTTACATCGGTTTGGGACCTTTCCGTTTCACTAAAACTAAAGAAAAACTGAGTCCGATTTTAGGTTTGGAAGGTTATAAAGTAATCATGCAGCAAATGCGGGAAGCGAAAATAACAACGCCGATTATTGCCATTGGCGGAATTGAACTAACTGATATAGAAGTGATTATTCAAACCGGCGTTTACGGTGTTGCCGTTTCCGGTGCGATTACGCATGCTGCAAATCCAAGTGAAATTGTTACAGAAATACTGGAGAAAACGAGATTTAACACTTCATCAGAAATATTGAGCTGAACAGCCCAATGCTTCTTTTATCACCCAAAAAACTATGTTAAAAATAGCAGACAAAATATTTAACTCCCGTTTGTTTACCGGAACAGGAAAGTTCAGTTCATCTGTTTTGATGGAAGATGCTTTGCTTGCTTCCGGTTCGGAACTGGTTACGGTTGCTTTGAAACGTGTGGATACGCAACATCATGACGACGATGATTTGCTGCTTCGTTTAAAACATCCGCAGATAAATTTGCTGCCGAATACTTCCGGCGTACGAAATGCCAGAGAAGCCATTTTTGCAGCACAATTAGCGCGCGAAGCGTTGGAGACGAATTGGATAAAACTGGAAATCCATCCTGATCCAAAATATTTAATGCCTGATCCAATAGAAACCCTGAAAGCAACGGAAGAACTGGCCAAAATGGGTTTTATTGTGTTGCCTTACATTCACGCCGATCCGGTTTTGTGCAAGCGTTTGGAAGATGCCGGAACAGCGGCCGTTATGCCTTTGGGCTCGCCAATTGGCAGTAACAAAGGTTTGAAAACGATTGATTTTCTGGAGATTATCATCAGCCAGAGCAATGTGCCGGTGGTGATTGATGCCGGCATTGGTTCGCCTTCGGATGCGGCCTGGGCAATGGAAATTGGTGCAGATGCTGTGCTGGTAAATACTGCAATTGCAGTTTCCAGTAATCCCGTACAAATGGCGGCCGCTTTTAAAATGGCGGTAGAAGCCGGACGAATGGCTTTTGAAGCAAAACTGGCAGCTCCGGTTGCTTATGCCGTTGCAAGCAGTCCATTAACTTCTTTTTTAGATGAATAATTTCACGGAAATTTTCGAATCGCACAGCTGGGACGAGACGAAACAAAATATCTATGCTAAAAACAGCATGGATGTAGAACGTGCATTGGCTTCACCCAAAAGAAATCTGGAAGATTTTAAAGCATTGATTTCGCCTGCTGCTGCACCTTATCTGGAGCAAATGGCGCAATTGAGCCAGCAATTGACCCAGAAACGTTTTGGCAAAACGGTGCAGATGTATGTGCCGCTTTATCTGTCCAACGAGTGCAATAACATTTGCACGTACTGCGGTTTCAGTTACGATAACAAGGTGAAGCGTAAAACGCTTTCTCCGATGGAAATTATGCAGGAAGTGGCTGTGATTAAAGATATGGGTTACAATCATGTTTTGCTGGTTACGGGTGAAGCTAATCAAACGGTACATGTAGATTATTTTAAGAAAGTGCTGGATTTAATCCGTCCGCATTTTTCGCATATTTCGATGGAAGTGCAGCCGCTGGATTTGGAAGATTATCAGCAGTTAACACCTTATGGTTTGAACACGGTGCTGGTTTATCAGGAAACCTATCACCAGGAAGATTACCGGAAACATCATCCCAAAGGAAAAAAATCAAACTTCCAATACCGTTTGGAAACGCCGGATCGGTTGGGAGAAGCCAGAATCCATAAAATGGGTTTAGGCGTTTTGATTGGTTTGGAAGACTGGCGCACCGATTGCTTTTTTACGGCTTTGCATCTGGATTATTTAGAGAAAAAATACTGGCAAACGAAATACAGCCTTTCTTTTCCGCGCTTGCGGCCGTTTAGCGGCGGACTGGAACCGAAAGTAGAAATGAACGACCGCGAACTGGTGCAATTAATTTGCGCTTACCGGATTTTTGATGAAGAAGTAGAACTTTCGATCTCTACGCGGGAATCAGAAAAATTTCGAAACAACATTATCAAATTAGGCATTACTTCCATCAGTGCCGGTTCTAAAACTAATCCCGGCGGTTATGCGGTTGAACCGGAATCATTGGAACAGTTTGAAATTTCTGACGAAAGAACTCCGGCAGAAATTGCAGCCATGATTGCATCACAAGGTTATGAACCGGTTTGGAAAGATTGGGACAACAGTTTGGCGATTTGAAAATGTTAGCGAAAGAAGAATTAAAACGATACAACCGGCAAATCATCTTACCGGAAATTGGATTGCAAGGCCAGCAAAAATTAAAAGCAGCCAAAGTGCTGATGATTGGTGCGGGCGGTTTAGGTTGTCCGGTTTTGCAATATTTAGTTGCTGCAGGTGTAGGCGCAATTGGTATCGTTGATGATGATTTGGTTGATGAAAGCAATCTGCATCGGCAAATTCTGTATTCTTCTGCTGATGTCGGCAAATCCAAAGCTATTACTGCTGCCGAAAAGCTGAAAATCATGAATCCTTTTGTTAACCTAACCGCCTATGAAGAACGTTTTTCAGCAGAAAATGCCAGAAGATTAGTTGAAAATTATGATTTGATTATTGATGGTTCTGATAATTTCCCAACGCGATATCTAGTAAATGATACTTGTATTGAACTCAATAAAACGCTTGTTTTTGGCTCTATTTTTAAGTTTGAGGGACATGTTTCGGTTTTCAATTATCAGGGCGGACCGCAGTATCGCGATATTTTTCCGGAAGCTCCATCTGCAAACGAAGTTCCGAATTGTGCTGAAATTGGTGTTTTGGGCGTGCTTCCAGGTTTGGTTGGATTATACATGGCAAACGAAGCAATCAAAATTATTTGCGGAATTGGAGAAACGCTTTCCGGAAAACTGATGACTATTAATGCTTTGGATAATGCGGTTACGGTTTTTAAATTTAAAAAATCAGCAGTCGAATATAAAATAACTTCCGAAGAAAAAGTTGAGGAAAAGAATAGTAACAATCAGGAAATCAGCATAGAAGAATTAGAAGATTGGTTGGAGAAAACGCCTGATGAAGTTTGCCTGATCGATATTCGGGAAGATTTTGAGTTTGAAGATTATAACATCGGCGGCCTCAATATTCCGTTCGATGAACTTACGGATCAGGTAAATTCTCTCCCAAAAAATAAAAAAATAATATTTTGCTGCCGCAGCGGACAACGCAGTAAAATGGCTGTAGCGTTATTGAAACCTGTTTTTGACGGAGAAATGTTTAGCCTCAAAAACGGTATTTACTAATGCTTCTTTTATCGACCTAAACTTGTTGTAACGCAGCAATTTTACCGAAGTTGAAATTGACAAAAGCGAAGATTTTGTCAGCTTGCCACCTTTGGTTTTCTATTGAAGTTTGAGCCTAAATTTTTACTGGTAAAAGACGCATCCTTGTTTTTTCATTTTCCCGGATACTGTTTTTATGCCGGTAAAAACAGTATATCGAGTTTCAATTGATATAAACTTCGCTGCCTTCCTTATAAATTTATAATTTTGGACTTCCATCAAACACAAACAAATTGGAGTCGCAAAACTTAACCACCGTACAAACCGCCAAAGATTTAGGCTTACTTCCCGAAGAATACGATCGCATCAAAGAAATATTAGGCCGCGTGCCCAACTTTACCGAACTTTCTATTTTTTCGGTGATGTGGAGCGAGCATTGTTCCTACAAAAACTCCATTACCTGGCTTAAAAAATTGCCAAAAGATGGTCCGCGGATGCTGGCCAAAGCCGGAGAAGAAAACGCCGGACTGGTTGATTTAGGCGATGGCGTTGGTTGTGCCTTCAAGATTGAATCGCATAATCACCCTTCCGCTTTAGAACCTTATCAAGGTGCGGCAACGGGCGTTGGCGGTATCAATCGTGATATTTTTACGATGGGTGCACGGCCGATTGCGCAATTAAATTCGCTTCGTTTTGGTGATCTGAAAAATGATCGTACCAAATGGCTGGTAAAAGGCGTGGTGAAAGGCATCAGCCATTATGGCAATGCTTTTGGCATTCCTACGGTTGGCGGCGAGTTGTTTTTTGATGATTGTTTCCAGGTGAATCCACTGGTGAATGCTTTTTCTGCCGGAATTGTAAAAGCAGGCGAAACCGTTTCTGCAACTTCTTATGGCGTGGGCAATCCGGTTTACATCGTTGGTTCTGCAACCGGTAAAGACGGTATTCATGGTGCTGCTTTTGCCTCTAAAAATATTACGGAAGATTCTGTAAATGATTTGCCTGCCGTTCAGGTTGGTGATCCTTTTCAGGAAAAATTATTGCTGGAAGCTTCTCTGGAAGTGATCAAAACCGGAGCAGTAATCGGAATGCAGGATATGGGCGCAGCCGGAATTATCTGCTCCAATTCCGAAATGTCGGCCAAAGGCGAGCACGGAATGATTATCGATCTGGATAAAGTGCCAACGCGCCAGGAAAACATGCAGCCGTTTGAAATTCTGTTATCAGAATCACAGGAACGGATGCTGATTGTAGTTGAAAAAGGCCGCGAAGCAGAAGTACAAGCCGTTTTTGATAAATGGGATTTAAACTGTGTGCAGATTGGCGAAGTAACCGATACCAAACGTCTGGTTTATTATCGCCACGGAGAAATGGTGGCTGATGTTCCGGCGGATGATTTGGTTTTGGGAGGAGGCGCGCCGGTTTACGAACGCGAATACCGCGAGCCGGCTTATTTTGCAGAAAATAAAAAATTCAATATCGATCAGGTTGCAGAACCGGAAGATTTAAAAGCGGTTGCTGATCATTTGGTTTCTCATCCGAATATTGCATCCAAACGTTGGGTAACCGATCAGTACGATTCGATGGTTGGTACGGCAACGGTAACCACCAATCAGCCTTGCGATGCTGCAGTTGTGGCTGTAAAAGGAACCGATAAAGCGATTGTTTTAACACTGGATTGTAATTCAAGATATGTTTACGCCGATCCGGAAATTGGTTGCCAGATTGCCGTTGCTGAAGCCGCGCGCAACATCACCTGTGCCGGTGGCGAGCCGGTTGCCATTACCAATTGTTTAAACTTTGGAAATCCGTACGTGCCGGAAGTTTACTGGCAGTTTGTAGGCGCGATAAAAGGTATGAGCGCGGCTTGTACCAAATTTGAAACGCCAGTTACCGGTGGAAACGTGAGTTTTTACAACCAATCCAGCGATGAAGGTCCAGTTTTTCCAACGCCAACCATTGGTATGTTAGGTGTGATGGATGATCTTTCCACCTTAACCCGTTCTGATTTCCGCAACGAAGGTGATTTGATTTATCTGATTGGTGAATCTAAAAACGACATTTCATCTTCTCAATATCTGGCTTCTTTTCATAAAGTTTCTGCTTCTCCGGCTCCCTATTTTGATCTGGAAAAAGAGTACGCCATGCACCAGGTGATCAAGCAACTGATCAAAGAAAAACTGCTAACTTCTGCGCATGATGTTGCTGATGGCGGTTTATATATTGCTTTGTTAGAATCTTCTTTGCCAAACAAATTCGGTTTTGAAATCGAAAGCGATGCGGAAATCCGTAAAGATGCTTTCCTTTTTGGCGAAGCGCAAGGCAGGGTTGTAGTTTCTATAAAGCCTGAGAATCAGGAAGCTTTGGTAGAATTATTGGCGACTTCTGAAACAGAATTTAGCTTTTTAGGAACGGTAACTTCCGGAGAATTAAAGGTTGATGATTTTGATTTTGGATCGATAAAAGAAGCATCATCCGTTTACGATAACGTTTTGCACCAAATTTTAGGCGAATAAATTATGCTGAAAATCAACCAGATACATCATGTAGCCATAATCTGTTCGGATTATGAAATCTCCAAACGGTTTTATACAGATGTTTTGGGTTTTGAAGTTGAAGCAGAAGTTTTTCGCGAAGCCAGAAATTCCTGGAAACTCGATCTGAAAGTTGCCGGGCAATATCAGATCGAGCTTTTTTCTTTTCCTGATCCTGCGCCTCGTCCATCGCGACCGGAAGCTTGTGGTTTGCGCCATTTGGCTTTTTCGGTGAATGATCTGGAGGAAGCAATACTGTTTTTATCGACTAAAAATGTGCAAACAGAACCGATTCGGGTAGATGAATTTACCGGAAAACGTTTTACTTTTTTTGCTGATCCGGATGGTTTGCCGCTGGAGTTGTATGAGGTTTAAATGAGCGTTTTTCATTTCAAACAGTTTTCGGTAGATCAAAGCAATTGCGCGATGAAAATTAATACCGATGGCGTTTTGCTTGGCGCAACATCATCCGCAGAAAATCCAAAAACAATTTTAGATATCGGAACCGGAACGGGCGTAGTTGCCTTAATGCTTGCACAACGTTTTCCAAATGCGCAAATCGATGCGGTTGAAATCGATCTTTCTTCCGCAGAAACCGCCGAAAAAAACTTTAAAAATTCGCCTTTTTCATATCGACTTACTTTAAATACAATTTCGATACAAAATTTTTGGTTGCAAAAACAGCATCAGCAATATGATTTAATCGTTTCCAATCCGCCGTTTTATCTGGATACGTTAACTTCCCCAAAGGGAAACAAAACGCTGGCCAAACATGCTTTGCCAAATTTTTTTGAAGAATTGCTGCATAATGTTCCTGCTTTTCTTCGTCCCAATGGAAACTTCTGGCTAATTTTGCCGGTAAAAACAGCATTGATGGTAAAAGAACTGGCTGTTAAAAATCTTTTCCTTCAGGCAGAAATTGCTGTTTCTTCTTTTGCTGATGACCTGCCGCACCGCCAGATTTTATCTTTTGGCCTGCATCAAACCAAAACCGAGCATGCTTCTTTTACCATCTATAAATCTGAAAAAGTTTATAGCGATGCTTATCAGCATTTACTAAAAGATTTTTTGACGATATTTTAATCGCTGAACGCTGATTGCTGAACGCTAATTGCTTATCACTATGACTAAAATCGGTCTACTTTCTGATACACACAGCTACCTTGATCCGGCGGTTTTTAAACATTTTGCAGATGTTGACGAGATTTGGCACGCCGGTGATTTTGGAAATATTG
>JBPBQN010000200.1:0-8161 GCA_050954865.1 Janthinobacterium lividum
GGTCATGTAGAAAATGCAACTCAGCTTGCTGTTTTTCTAGAAAATCATCTGCAGGTTGAAAAGGTTTTTTATCCCGGTTCAGCTTCTCATCCGCAGTATGAAATCGCCAAAAAACAAATGTCAGCAGGTGGCGGCATGTTGTCATTTTTAGTAAAAGGTGATGCAGTAAAAGCACGTGAGGTTGTAAATAATGTGCAGATTTTTACACAAGCCACCAGTTTAGGCGGTGTAGAAAGCTTGATAGAACACCGTGCTTCGGTTGAAGGTCCGGATACGAAAACGCCACAAAACCTGATCCGCGTTTCTGTAGGATTGGAAAATGCTGAAGATTTAATTGAAGATTTGGACAACGCTTTAAAAGGAATTGCACACTAAAAAGAATAAAATTTGGATAGAACCCAATTTCGCTCCTATATTTGAAATATTATTTGGTAGCAATACCATCCACTAATCAGGCTGTTCAGGCTTTGATTTATACAGAAGTGGCGAGAGATCAGGCTCTGCAACCCACTGGCAACCCTTTGCAAAAAGTAGGTGCCAATTCCTGGCCCGGCAAATAACACCGGGAAATATAAATTGATTATCATGAAAAAGATATTTTCTACACAATTTATACAGACTTGCTGTATAATATCCAAATTGCACAAAAAAATTGATGCTTCTTTTAGCAGGATAAATTTAGGCTCGCTTTGCTGATTTCGTTTTAGATTTTCTGTTCTCCTAACGAATCAACTTTAATGAGCCTGCTAAACTTTACTTACCCATTTGCTTTTAAGCTTGAATCCGGTAAATCTTTACCCAGATTAGAAATTGCTTATCACACTTATGGCGAACTCAATCCGCAAAAAAACAACGTGATCTGGGTTTGCCACGCACTTACCGCAAATGCTGATGTGATGGATTGGTGGCCGGGATTATTTGGCGAAAAGGCATTGTTCAACCCAAAAGAACATTTTATTATTTGTGCCAATATTTTGAGTTCTGCTTACGGCACCACTAATCCGCTCAGTATCAACCCGAAAACGGATGAATCTTACTTTTTATCTTTTCCGGAAGTAACCATTCGGGATATTGTTAAAGCTCATCAATTGCTTGCCAATCAGCTTGATATAAAAAAAATTGAAGTCTTGATTGGTGGTTCTTTAGGCGGACAACAAGCTTTGGAATGGGCCATATCAGAACCGGAAAGAATAAAGCAGCTGATTGTTCTGGCAACAAATGCCCGGCATTCTCCCTGGGGAATTGCGTTTAACGAATCGCAGCGTTTATGTATTACGGCTGATCCAACATTTTACAAAAGTCGGTTAAATGGTGGAAATATAGGGCTAAAAGCAGCACGCAGTTTAGCACTGCTTTCTTATCGAAATTATCAAACTTACGGTGCCACACAATCAGAAACGGATGTACAAAAAAAGGGTTCATTTAACGCGGCATCTTATCAAAATTATCAGGGGCAAAAATTGGTAAACCGCTTTAATGCTTATAGTTACTGGTATTTAACTAAAGTGATGGATAGCCATAATGTGGCCAGAAACCGGATTAGTGTTGAAAGTGCTTTGAATCGGATTTTGGCACGAACATTAGTTATTGCCATCGCATCTGATATTTTATTTCCACCCGAAGAACAGAAGTTGCTGAGCCGGCATATTGAAGGTTCTATTTTTGCAGAAGTTCAATCGCTTTTTGGCCATGATGGATTTTTGATCGAAACAGAAACTTTATCCAAGATTATACAAGCTTTTTTAATACAGGAATTAACATAAAATCTAATGCACTTTTAAACTGTGCCCGACATTATGAGTAAAAAATTAAACATTGGTCTTTTCGGCTTTGGCGTTGTTGGCCAGGGCTTATACGATATCATCAAAACCAAACACCTCAATCTAGAAATTTTACAGTTTGTGATTAAAGATCTGAACAAAAAACGGACGATTCCGCAACACTTATTTTCTACCGATAAAAACAGCATTCTGCAAAACCCGGAAATTAATACGGTTGTAGAAATGATTAATGATGCTGATGCAGCTTTTGAAATCGTTTCCGCAGCCATGAAAGCCGGGAAAAATGTGGTTTCTGCCAGTAAAAAAATGATCGCCGAACATTTGTCGGAACTGCTGGATCTGCAGCATCAATACGGAACATCTTTGCTTTATGAAGGTGCCGTTTGTGGTAGTATTCCAATCATCCGGAACCTGGAAGAATATTATGATAACGAGTTACTGCATTCTATTTACGGAATTTTTAACGGATCTTCCAATTATATTTTATCTAAAGGTTTTAATGATGGTTTAGATTACGCATCAGCTTTGCAGCAAGCGCAGGATTTGGGTTTTGCAGAAACAGACCCAACGAGCGATGTTGGTGGTTTTGATGCCAAATATAAATTACTGATTGCGGCCTATCACGCTTATGGAATTGTAATGAAACCAGATGATATTTTTAATTACGGAATTGAAAATATAGCTCTACAAGACATTCAATATGCAAAGGAAAAAGAATTGAAAATCAAACTGGTACCCTTTGCGCAAAAACTAAATAATCAACAAGTTGCCTTATATGTTTTGCCGCGTTTGGTAAGTAAACGAGAATTGCTGTATAACGTAGATTATGAGTATAACGGCGTAATTGTGCAGGCAGCTTTTGCAGATCAGCAGTTCTTTTTCGGCAAAGGTGCAGGCGGACATCCAACAGGTTCTGCCGTGCTTTCTGATATCACTGCATTGCGTTATGATTATCATTATGAATACAAAAAAGCTGCTGAAACAGAAGATTTGAAGTTTACCAATGACATTACGTTGGATATTTATCTCCGCTATAATCAAGAAAATTTGATTGAAATGTTAGGGTTTGAACACGTTAAAGAGCGTTTCTATTCAGATCATTTTAAATTTATTGTTGGTAAAATCAATTTACAAAATCTGATCGCTCATCAACACCGTATATCGCAAGACAACGCTTTTATTGCGGTTGTCAATCAAATTTAATTTTGTGTTGACAAATGGTTTAAAAGCACTGATTTAAGTTTTGTAGTAGATTTCTTTAATCAGCGTTGAAAGAGGTGCTCCTGGTCAGAGCCCTCTTTTTTTGTTTGGAATGATTCTGTACCTCATAAAAACATGCAATATTTTTTTATGTTTGTAACAATAACCTGATGCTACGAACATTTAATTCAACTGTCTCAACCTTCCTTTTAAAAGAAAAAACCGCACTTTTTTTATGGTTCGGACTGAGTTTTTTTGTGGCGATAAAACAAGCATTCGGCCATCTGCATAACAATTACTTAATTTATAAATACACGTTTTTTAACCTTATTCATCAGCATAATTTATACCTGCCGCAGCCGGAACATTATTTGGATGTAAACCACTACGGTCCGCTTTTTGGTTTGTTTATCGCTCCTTTTATCTGGTTGCCAAATCCGGTTGGTGCATTTGTTTGGATAATGTTTAATGCTTACGTTTTATATTTGGCAATCAAACACCTACCGTTAACTAATCAACAGAAAAACATTGTATTATTGCTTTGCGCACATGAACTGATGACTGCTTCTTTTAGCACACAATTTAACCCGTGTATGGCAGCAATTATTTTACTGAGTTTTATTTTTAGCCGCCAGAAAAAAGATTTTTGGGCAGCCTGCCTGATTATTTTAGGCACGTTTATTAAACTTTACGGCATTGTTGGCCTGGCTTTTTTCTTCTTTTCAGAACAAAAATTAAAGCTGATTCTTGGATTAATATTTTGGTCGGTTGTGTTTTTTGTACTGCCGATGGCCGTTTCTTCACCCACGTTTATCATCCAAACTTATCAGGATTGGTTTCATGTTTTGGTAGAAAAAGATGCACAAAATGCAGCATCGCTGATGCAGGATATTTCTGTGATGGGCATGATCCGCCGGATTTTTCATTTTCCAACGCTATCTGATGGTTTGGTTTTGTTGCCGGCGCTTGCGGTGTTTGGCTCCTCTTATTTATTCATCCGTAAATACAAACAGCTTACATATCAGCTACTGATTTTGAGTTCTACATTACTTTTTACAGTTCTGTTCAGTTCGGGATCAGAATCTCCGACTTACATTATTGCTTTTGTAGGCGTAGCTATTTGGTTTGCAAATCTCGAAAAACCACTAACCACGTTGCAAATAAGTTTAATGGCATTTGCTTTTATTTTAACCAGCCTTTCTCCTTCTGATATTTTCCCCAAACACATCAAAACCGAGTATATCGTAAAATATTCTTTAAAAGCTTTACCGTGTTTGCTGGTTTGGCTGCATGTTGTGTATCAAACCTGGGCCAGACACAGCAATTTTTCATCGATAAAAACCGCATCCGTATCAGCATGAAAAAGTTAGTTTCTATCGTGGTACCTTCGTTTAATGAGGAAGGAAATGTGGAAACGCTTGCTTCGCGCCTGATTGGGATTTTCAAAAACCTTCCATACAATTACGAAGTTATTTTTGTAGATGACGGCAGTTCTGATCATACTTTGGAGAAACTAAAAACACTTTCTGATCTGGGCGACAATTTTTTTTACCTAGAACTTTCCCGAAATTTCGGTCACCAGAATGCTTTAAAAGCCGGCTACGATCATGCTTCGGGAGATTGCGTAATTTGCATGGACAGCGATTTACAGCATCCGCCAGAACTGATTCCACAGTTTTTAGAGAAATGGGAAGAAGGCTACGATGTAGTTTATACCACGCGCGAATACGCCGATGAATCATCTTTTTTTAAACGCAAAACTTCTGATATTTACTATCGGATTTTAAATTCCCTGTCAGATACCAAGCTTGAAAAAGGAACGGCCGATTTCAGATTGATAGACAGAAAAGTGGTAAATGTGCTGGCACAAATGCCCGAAAACGGCTTATTTATGCGTGGTTTGATCCGCTGGCTGGGTTTCCGGCAATTTGCCATCAATTATATGTGCGATCCGCGCTTTTCGGGCAGCAGCAAATATACTTTTAAACGTATGGTTAATTTTGCGATAGAAGGTGTTACCGCTTTTAGTGTGCGGCCGCTCAATATTGCTATCGGAATCGGTCTGTTTTTTGCCGTTTCAGCCATTCTATACATTCCATATATTCTGATCAGTTATTTTTCCGGTCATGTTGTTTCCGGGTGGGCTTCGCTCCTGGCTACTATTGTGTTTTTTGGCGGAATGCAGCTGATGGTTTTAGGAATCATCGGCCTATATCTCGGCAAATTATTTATGCAGGCCAAGCAGCGGCCCAATTACATTGTACGCTCTTCCAATTTAGTAAAAATCAACCATGATTCTGTTAAGCTTTGATATTGAAGAATTTGATATGCCGTTTGAGTATGGCAAAACCATTTTATTTGCAGATCAGTTGTCCATTTCTACTGAGGGAACGTATAAGATTTTAGCTTTGTTAAAACAGCATCAGGTTAAAGCTACGTTTTATTGTACAGCAAATTTCGCCCTGAATAAACCCGATGTAATTGCCGAAATTGCAAACGATGGCCACGAAATAGCTTCTCACGGTTATTACCATTCTGATTTTAAAGTGGAACATTTAAGGCAATCGAAAGAAGCATTGCAGGAGTTGACCAAACAAAAAGTATTGGGTTACCGCATGGCCAGAATGATGCCTGTGGACGAAAAAGAAATTTTTGCAGCCGGATATGTTTATAATTCTTCTATCAATCCAACTTATTTGCCTGGCCGCTACAATAATTTTCATCGTCCACGCACATGGTTTTACCAAGATCAGGTTTTGCAATTACCATCTTCCGTTACGCCAGTAGTTCGTTTTCCGCTGTTCTGGTTAACTTTTCACAACCTGCCAATGCCGATTATCAACTGGATGTGCCAACGCACTTACCGCAAAGACGGCTATTTGAATTTGTATTTTCATCCTTGGGAATTTACAGATTTAAATCAGCCTGAACGTTTTAACTTTCCGAAATATGTGGTGAAAAACTCGGGAGAAAAATTTGTTAAAAGAATTGCTGACTTGATTTTATGGGGAAAATCTAAAAATTATTCCTTCTGCACAACAATGGAATTTGTTAACCTTATTATTAAATAGTCTATTACTTATATTAAAAAGTAATAAACTATTTAATAATACTTCTTCTTACCTTTTTAATAATTGCTTCCAGGATTAAAATATCTTCCTCAAATTCCAGGTTTAATGTTGTATTGATGCCGGGACCTGATAATTGCAATTCATACCGATCTACGTTTGAGATAGAATTTATAGTGGTAAAAGAAGCATTCGGTTTTGCTGTAACTATTTCCTCGTTTTGCTGATCTGTAACTTCCTGTTTAGGCTGATTGACTTGTGCCGGCGCTGAAATTTCCTGTTCATTAACATCAACTAATTGCGTACCGTTTAGTAAACCACAGGTTTTTAAACCATCTGCAAAATATCCTGCTACCCTTCCTGCTGTTATTTCTTCTACTCCAAATTCCCGAATTAAAATTTTATCTAGCATATGAAGTGGTAATTCTTTGCCTTTAAACCTTTCAAAAAGAATAGAAAAAACCTGTGGAGCCAAAAAAGCTTTCCGTAAAAAGTTTATGCGTTCGCTATTGGTATAAGCATGTTTAATGAGTTTATAATTCTCAGAAATGGTAATTGTTCCTTTTTCAAAATTAATCAATTCAAATTTTTGGGCTGAGGAAATGATCACCATAAAACCACCACTTATTTTACGCTGCATTTTTTCTGCACAGTTTTCTACAGAACAACTTCCGCCTAAAGCATCTACAGCATCAGCCAACGCAAATGCTTTTTGAAAAGAAGCTAAAGGATAGTTTAAGTTTTTGGGCATGATTACTATTTATTAGTTCGCAAATCTATCAAATTTAAACTAAATAGTTTATTAGTTTTAAATAGTAATAGACAGTTTAAATAGTTTAAGATTGAGATATGCTAAAGTTTGAAATTCCACACAAAAACATTATTTTTAATAAAATTACAACATGCAAAATTCAGGATTTAAATCTATAGTAGTTCTCGTAATTACTTTATCAATACTAATCAGCAGCTGTTCCAAGCAGCAATATCGTGCAAGGAGTAAAAGATATCCGCATGAAACGCCAAAAAAACAATAACTGACTTTTAAACTGTTATTGAACAAAAAATATAAATGAATAAAAACAGGCTCGAAGCTTTTTCTGATGGTGTATTTGCTATTGCCATCACGCTGTTGGTTTTAAATATTAAAGTTCCTACCAAACAAGATATAACAAATGCAGAATTAAACCAAATTTTAGTAAAAGCATTACCACAACTGTTGAGTTTTGTTTTTAGCTTTCTAGTGATTGGTGTTTTTTGGGTTGCTCACCATCGCATTTTTAGTTTTGCTAAAGTGGTTGATACACCATTGGTTTGGTTAAATATTGTTTACTTAATGTTTATTGCCATCATTCCATTTCCGGCATCTATCTTGGCAGATAACTTTTTTTTAAATAGCACTATTTTATTATATACCGGAACCTTGTTTTTGATTTCGATTTTAAACTTTAGCATACTGAAATACATTCTCCATAATGAAGATGTAAAACATGAAGCTTTAACGCCTGAAGTTTACCGGTCTGCAACTAAAACGGCTGTCATTGGTCCAATCTGTTATGTTTTGGCTGCGGCTGCCTGTTTTATCAGCGCGTACATCAGTTTATTTTTTATGGCATGCGCATTGCTTTTTTACATTTTTATTTCCGGGAAAAATACTATGAGTAAAAAGCTGATTGACGTAGCCAAGGAAAAAGTAGAGTCAGAATAAAAAATACCTGCTAAAAGAAGTATTAGATTGTTCGCTTCAAATCCCATTTTTCCAAATAGTCGGAAATTTTTTTCAGGAACATGCCACCCAATGCGCCATCAACAATCCGGTGATCGTAAGACATTGACAAATACATCATGTGCCGGATCGCAATCATATCTCCGGATGGCGTTTCCACCACGGCCGGTTTTTTCTTAATTACACCAATTGCCAAAATTGCAACCTGCGGCTGGTTAATAATTGGCGTGCCCATAATGTTGCCAAAAGAACCGATGTTGGTAATGGTAAACGTGCCATCTTTCACCTCATCAGGCAAAAGTTTATTGTTACGGGCACGATCAGCCAAACCGTTAACCGCTTTGGCCAAACCTAAAAGATTCAAATTATCAGCATTTTTAATCACCGGA
>JBPBQN010000201.1:0-8079 GCA_050954865.1 Janthinobacterium lividum
GAAGAAATCTTTTTATCGTAGATTAAAATGTAAGGATTTTCTAATTCTGCTTCCATTTTATCAGCATTGGTAACGAAGTATGGAGACAAATAACCACGGTCAAACTGCATACCTTCAACAGTTCTTACTTCAGTTTCTGTACCTTTTGCTTCTTCAACAGTAATTACACCGTCTTTACCAACTTTAGCCATCGCTTCAGCAATCAGCGAACCGATAACTTCATCATTATTTGCAGAGATAGAAGCAACTTGTTTGATTTTGTTATTGTCTTCACCAACGGTTTGAGATTGTTGTTTCAAGTTAGCAACAACAGCAGAAACTGCTTTATCAATACCGCGTTTCAAATCCATTGGATTTGCACCAGCAGCAACGTTTTTAATACCAGCAGTAACAATTGCCTGAGCTAAAACAGTTGCAGTTGTTGTTCCGTCACCTGCAATATCAGCAGTTTTAGAAGCAACTTCTTTCACCATTTGCGCGCCCATGTTTTCCAAAGAATCTTTTAATTCGATTTCTTTAGCTACAGTAACACCATCTTTTGTAATCGCAGGTGAACCAAATTTTTTGTCGATAATCACGTTACGACCTTTTGGTCCTAAAGTAACTTTAACCGCATTGGCTAAAATATCAACACCGCGTTTTAAAGCATCGCGCGCTTCTACATTATATTTAACTTGTTTTGCCATTTTATTGGTTTTTTAAGAATGAATTGAATGGTTTAGGCTGAAAATATCAAACCTGAATGTGATTTACAGAACCGCGTAAACGTCTGATTCACGCATAATTAAGTACTCTTTACCTTCATAAGTAATTTCAGTACCGGCATATTTGCCATATAAAACCTGGTCGCCAACTTTAACAGTTAACGGCTCATCAACTTTGCCTTCTCCAACGGCAACGATTGTTCCGCGTTGTGGTTTTTCTTTTGCAGTATCAGGAATGAAAAGTCCGGATGCTGTTTTTTCTTCAGCAGCGGCAGCTTCTACTACTACTCTGTCTCCGATCGGTTTAATGTTTAATGACATGTTTGTATTTAGTTTTGAATGAAAAATAAAAATTATTTATTGCATACAATTAAACAGCAACTGTGCCAAAGCGCACATTCTGTACATATTGACTTGTAAAGCAGTGCATCTTGTCAAAATTACTTTCTCAAAAAATTCAAATTGGTTTTGGCTGATGGAAATATGCCAACCTGACAGCCAACAAAAAAGGCTTTCGGATCAACCAAAAGCCTTTTTATCAATACTGTTTTTACCGCCTATTTTTTAGCAGGTTGTTGTACCGGAGGCAAATTTAACGGCGCGCTTACCGGCGCAGTTGGTTTTGAAGCCTTATCAATCTGCTCCTGATTTTGTACCCCATTTGCAGATGATGGTCCGTTTTTAGAAACCACATTAACCGCCAATGAAAGTACCATCAACGTGATCGCTAAAACCCAAGTTCCTTTTTCTAAAAAATCACCGGTTTTTTGTACACCCATCATTTGCGATGAACTCGAAAAATTAGAATTTAAACCGCCGCCTTTCGGGTTTTGAATCAACACGATCAAACCAAGCAGCACGCAAACAATTATAATCAGGATAACAAGCACTAAATACATTTTATATTAATTTAATTTTTTCTCTATTTCTGTTAGCTGGGCAGCAAAGTAAACGCTTTTTTCCGGAAATTTCAACATCAGCTTTTTATAAGTGTCTAAGGCTTTGTGGTAAAGCATTTGATCCAGATAAACCTTAGCCAGCGTTTCCGTAACAAAAATATCTCCGTCTTCCGAACTCTTTTTAGCCTTATTTTCTGTGTCTAATTTATCCATACTTGGCGGATGGATATGCGGTTCTTCAATAATAAAACGTTCAATCAGCTGTTTTTCCTTCTTTTTAACCGGTAATTCTTCCAGCAGCGGTAACGTATTTTCTGGCACTTTCAGCGGTGCTTTGGTATGAAAAATACTCTCAATATATTGCTGATGCAACTCCGGACCAACGCTCAAATCCTGCGTTTTCTGTACATTTTTAGTATAAGGCTGATACGTGCCCGCATATTCCTTGCGCGTTTTATCCAGCCACCACATAAACGTGTACGGCATTTTATCATCATGATACTTGGAAACCGTATCTTTTTCGTTTTCTGCCGAAACTGGCTGTTCTGCTTCTGCAAAAGCTGATTCTATTTGATAATCAGTATCTTCTGCAGCTTCTTTTTCAGTAGCAGCCGTTTTATTCTGTCCGAATTTATGGTTGAAAGAAAAATAATCAATCGAAGCAATATTGCTCAGCATTGCTTTTTCCGCATCATCATGTACAATAAAAGGCTTTTCTTCCGATGCAATTTCCGGTTCAGTTGAAACTTCCGACTCTGTAACTTCTGGCTCAATAATTTCCGGTTCAGCCTCTGGAACAATTTGGGGCGATGCTTCTTTTACCACCTCAAAATTGATGTCCTCAATCGCTATAATTTCCTCAAAAACTTCCTCATCAATTTCCTGATTAGCAGGTTTTGGGTTGAAGTTAAGGTTTTCTTCGAAAGCTAAAATCGTTTGCTCCGGAAAAACAAGTTCTTCATCAGGCTCATTTGCAAACGTTTGGCTCACATCTTCCACCCGAAAATCGTTTTCGGCAGCCATCGCTTCCTCCAAATTTTCATCGGTAAAAAAAGCATTTGTTTTTTCTGCGGAAGAAATATCTTCTCCAAAAACCGCTTTATCAACTTTATTTTCTGCCGGATTTTGGTCGGTAAAAGAAGCATTACTTTTTTCCTCGGAAGGAATATCTTCTACAAAAACCGCTTCCTCGTCTTCAATTTCCGCAGGTTCTGGTTCGATATAAGCATCATCAGTTGCTTCTTCAGCAGCAATATTTTTTACAGAAGTGTCTTCTGAAAAAGTAATTTCATCTTGCTGATTTTCAAGCTTTAAAGAAGTGTTAACAATTTCAACTGGATAACTTTTTGCAAAACCTGATGTTTCATCCGGCAATTTTTCCTCGATAAAAACAGCATCCTGATTTATCTTTTCCTGATCAGTTTCAGGCAAAACAAAACCGTAAAAACGGTTTGGTTTCGGCACCACAATCAGTTCCGGCTGATGAATCAACCTAAACAAAATCTCGCGGTTTGCCGTGTGTACCGCCGCAGCTTGAATCGCTTTTTCCGCAGTTTCAGCATCCGTATTTTGCACCGATTTGGCCAGCAGCAACCGGAAAATGCTGCACGCTGGATAAGTTTGCACCAACGCTTTTAACTGCTGCTGATGGGCAGCGTTAACGGCCGCCGGATTGGCTAATAATTGCTGCAAAAATTCGGGATTTAACCCGTTTTGTATCTGATCCACGGTTTGAAACTACGATTTGCTTACCAATTGGCAAAAGCCTTGTTAAAAATATCTTCGGTTAATTGCGTGTTGATGGTTGTGATCAAACCTTGTTCCCGCGTGCCAATGTCGCCCTGGTAATCTACATAACGCGAAAATGGCTGTTCAAAACTTTGTTTCGGGTCTAAACTATTGGTAAATTTCACGTTCACTGTAATTGTTAAACGGTTGGTGTTGGAGATCGGTGCCGTGGCAGAATTGGCAGCCGGCAAAACCGTTGGCGCAATGGTGTAGCCGGTAATGCGGCCTTCCAGCGTACAATCCGCATCGCCGCGAACGGTGCTTAAACGCGTTTGGTTACGGATACGATCCTGCAAAGCTGTGGTAAAACTCTGGCTTAAATTGTTGATTACCAATGGTGCTACGTTTTCAAAAACCGGAATGTAAATTGTTCTTAGCGCACCAACTGTGCCGCCGTTTAATTTGTAGGAGCAAGAGTGAAAAAGAAACAGGATTGGCAAAAATAAAATCAATATGATTTTTTTGCTGGTAAAAGAAGTATTGGCCATTTATAATACTGAGTTATAAGTTTAATTCTTTGATTTTTCGATACAACGTACGTTCTGAAATTCCTAATTCCTGCGCGGCAAATTTGCGTTTGCCTTTGTGTTTTTTCAATGCTTTTTTGATCAGGTCTGATTCTTTTTCCAGCAACGAAAGCGATTCTTCTACTTCCTCAGCTTCCTGCGTGATGTTAAAATCTTTGTTGTTTTGCGCCGGCTGCTGTATGGTTAAAGTTGGTTCCTGCGGATGATTTTGATGCTGAATATGATGATCGCCATCTACCTCAATATCACGATAAAGCTGATTTAAAACCTGCGGATTTCCTGCATAATTTGCCGGAACGCCGCCGTTTTCAATAATATCAATTACCAGTTTTTTCAAATCTGTTACATCGCGCTTCATATCAAAAAGCACTTTGTACAAAATATCGCGTTCCGAAAAATCGTCTTTTTTCTGCTGATTGATGCGCATCGGCAAATTGCTTCCGCTGTTTTCCTGCGGAATGTATTGCAGCAAACTTTGGGCAGAAATGGTATGATCGCGCTCCAAAACCGCCAGTTGCTCGGCAATATTTTTAAGCTGACGAACATTGCCCGGCCAGCTGTAATTAACCAGCATTTGCTGCGCTTCCTCGTTCATTTGAATTGGTGGCGAACGATATTTCGCTGTAAAATCTGCCGTAAATTTTCGGAACAACAGATAAATATCTTCCTTTCGATCGCGCAGCGGCGGAATCCGCAACGGAACAGTATTTAAACGATAGTATAAATCTTCCCGAAAACGGCCGGATTTCACCGCATCATAAACATCTACGTTGGTAGCCGCAATCACACGTACATTGGTTTTTTCTACTTTGGATGAACCAACTTTAATGTATTGTCCGGATTCCAGAACACGCAGCAAACGCGCCTGCGTGCCCAAAGGCATTTCGGCAATTTCATCCAAAAAAATCGTTCCGCCGTTTACTGTTTCAAAATAACCTTTCCGCTCGCCAACAGCGCCGGTGTAAGCCCCTTTTTCATGTCCGAAAAGTTCCGAATCAATTGTTCCTTCGGGGATGGCACCGCAATTTATGGCGATAAAAGGATTATGTTTCCGCGGACTCATCTGGTGGATAATCTGCGAAAAAACCTCTTTACCACTGCCACTTTCACCCGAAATCAACACCGAAATATCAGTTGGTGCCACCTGGTTGGCTATATCTATCGCGCGGTTGAGCAAAGGCGAGTTGCCAATAATGCCGAACCGCTGTTTAATTTCCTGAATCTCCATACTGTTTTTACCCTACAATTTTCCCGATCAACGTAGCTGTGGTACATTTTTCGATCAAAACATTTGCATAATCGCCTGGCTGGTAGCGTTCATCTGCCGGAAAAACCACGGTTGCGTTTAAATCATTTCGCCCACTGTAATCCAAAGCTGATTTTTTAGAACGTTTCTCAATCAAAACCTGATGTACTTGTCCAATTTGTTCCAGTAATCTACCATGAGAATGCTGCTGTTGTTTATCCACAATTTCGCGCAAACGGCGACTTTTTACTTCCTCCGGAACGTCATCCGCATAACGTTTGGCTGCCAGCGTTCCCGGCCGCTCAGAATACATAAACATATAGGCAAAATCGTATTTTACATAATCCATCATGCTCAGCGTTTCCTGATGTTCTTCTTCCGTTTCAGAACAAAAACCAGTAATTACATCAGTAGAAATAGCGCAACCTGGCAATATTTTCCGGATCGCATCAATACGGTTCATGTACCAGGAACGATCATACGTGCGGTTCATCATTTCCAAAACACGGCTGTTGCCAGATTGTACCGGCAAATGGATGTATTTGCAAATGTTATCATGCTTTTTCATGGTGTAAAGCACTTCATCCGTAATATCTTTTGGGTGCGAAGTAGAAAAACGAACACGTAATTTTGGGTTGATAGAAGCCACAAATTCCAGCAAACCGGCAAAATTCATTGTAATGCCGTCTTCGTTCGTCCATTTATAAGAATCCACATTTTGGCCAAGCAGTGTAACTTCTTTATAACCGGAATTATACAGATCACCACATTCTTTTACGATAGAAAATGCATCACGACTGCGTTCGCGGCCGCGCGTAAATGGCACCACACAAAACGAACACATGTTATCGCAACCTCGCATAATCGACACAAAAGCGTTGATGCCATTGCTGTTTAAGCGCACCGGACTGATATCTGCATAAGTTTCCTCACGCGAAAGCAGTACGTTTACCGCTTTTTGTCCGCTGTCAACCTGTTCTATTAAGTTTGGCAAATCGCGGTAAGCATCCGGCCCAACAACAACATCAACCAGTTTTTCTTCCTCCAGAAACTTGGCTTTTAAACGCTCGGCCATGCAGCCCAAAACGCCAACCACCATTCCGGGATTTCGTTGTTTGGAGACTTTAAATTCTTTTAAACGGTTGCGCACACGCTGCTCGGCATTTTCTCGGATGGAACAGGTGTTGATAAAAACCACATCGGCTTCCTTAAAATCCGAAGTGGTTTCAAAACCCTGATCGGCCAAAATAGAAGCTACAATTTCGCTGTCAGAAAAATTCATCGCGCAGCCATAACTTTCAATATAAAGTTTGCGACCGTTGTTTTTCAATATCGGTTTATCCAGCACCAACGCTTCGCCTTGCCGGTTTTCATCGTGTTTGCTGGTTGGAAAATCCAAATTCATTTTAAAAAATTGAAGTGCAAAAATAAGAAATTGTTATTTAATTGCGTGACAGATTGGCAGTATTAAACCAAAATCAGCTTTAACAACAATTTTATGACGAGAAAAGAAGCATCGCCTGTTTCCAAACGTATCATTTTGAATACTATTCTATATCTTGTACAAATTTGCCGCGGCCAAACGTATAACAACAGGAATAATTTTTACAATGAGGGTTAAAAGGTTGCTTCGTAAATTTAGAAGGTTACGTCGTAAAAAATGGTTTAAAAGGCTGCTTGTGCCTGTGTTTGTGCTGCTGTTTTTAACACTGGTTTCGGCGGTAATGATCAATATTTATTTTTCGCCGGTTTTATCCAATCAACTTAAAAAAACAGTTTTTAAGTGGAGCAACGGTTTGTATAAAGTTGATTTTGAAGGAAGCAGTTTGCGCGTAATTGCCGGCCGGATTGTGATTGATCACCTCAGCCTGAAACCCGATACGGCTGTTTTTAACCAACTAAAAAAAGCAGGAAAAGCACCTAATAATTTGTACACACTTTCGGTTGATAAAATCGTTTTTAAGCATATTCATCCTTTTAAATTGTATTTTAAAAAGGAATTTGATATTGATGAAATTTCCATCAGCAATCCAAATGCGCAGGTAATTTATCAGGATTTACATCAGCAATCACCCAAAAGCAACCCAAAAACCATTTATCAGCAAATTGCCGGCACGTTAAAATCGATCCACATCGGCCAGATTTTGGTAGATAACATCAGTTTGCGTTATCAGGAAGAAATTGATAACCAAACACGCATCCGCCATTTAAAGGAAATCAATGTAAAAGCAACTGATTTGCTGATCGATTCCGTCAGTCAGTTTGATAAATCGCGTTACAATTTTTGCAGCGATATTACGGCTTCGATCCACAATTATGTTTTGCAAACCGAAAATAATTTACATGAATTTACGGCAAAATCGGTTACTTTTTCCAGTTCAAAATCAAGCATAAAACTGGTTGATGCTGCTTTTATACCGGTAAAAACAGCACATCCAACGGCAGATCAGCAGGCAAATACGCTGCAACTGGAAAGCGATTCGATCTGTATCAATCATTTTGATTATCTGTCTTTTATCTCAAACCGAAAGATAAACGCTTCGGATGTATCCATTTTTGGCCGGAAAATAAATTTTTTTCATAACCGCACTATACTCCAAAAAACAGTTAACGTAGCCAAAACCGGTTTGTACGAATTGTTAAAAAACGTGCACAGAGATGTTGCCATCAAAACCATTCATTTTAAAGATGTGGACATGGCTTATGCAGAAATCAGTGCTAAAACCAAGCTGCGCGGTGTGATAACTTTTGAAAAACTGAATGGTTCAGTGAGCAACATCCTCACCGGAAATGATACGCTGCAAGCCAACCGAAATGTAACGGCGCGCCTAACTGGCAACCTGATGGGTTACGGCAAAGTGGATGCAACCTTGCAATTTAATGCTGCCAACCCGGCCAATGCTTTGCATTATAAA
>JBPBQN010000202.1:0-8025 GCA_050954865.1 Janthinobacterium lividum
TATTCTTTTTGCAGGACGTACAAGCAAAAACAACCAAACAAAAAACACACAGGAAGTAAATTTTTGCCATGTAAAAGCAGTATGGGCTTAATATAATTGAAAAAAGGCGAAACAAAAATACCTTTCTAAGCCGAAGTTTAAAAAGGTATTTTAGGTTAATAGATAAATATACTGTATTCTTTTTCAATCACTCACCAAAGTTGTATAGCTTTGCGTATCCAAAGTAAAAACTGCTTTTCCATTGTTTACACTAACGGTTTTTCCTTCAGTCATAGTTCTTTTCAGATCGGTAACAAACACCTTTAAAGCTTTAACTTTGGCAGGAAGTCCGATTAACGTTACCTGCCGCGTGGTGCCGTTATTAACCAGTTGAATACTGTAAACACCCGTTGCATTATTACCCAATGCGGCGCAGGAAACATTTTTCTGGTTGGTAGAAATAGGCATTGCAAAAACATTTTTTGGAGTTGATGCCAACTGCTTCAAATTCCAGAAACGTTGCGTTGGACGAAGCGGACCATTATCGCCAAAAATACCGCCACCAGAAAGTGGTGAGTAATCTGCCGTTAATTGCCATTGTAAAATAGTTAACGGCTGACAAATAGCTAACAACCGCGTGTATAAATTGATTTCCTGCAAAGCATAAGTCGGTTCAGCAAAAACCGCCGGATAATTCCAGGCCGCAGCATCAATACTACCTTCGCCTACAATTAACGGAACATTTAATTGTGTGGCAGCATCGGCCCATTTTTGCAGTGTTTCTGTTTCCCAGCCTCTCCAGGAATGAAAAGAAACTGCGCCGATATAAGGTTTTGTGGCCGGGTCTTTCATCGCCGGATAAATAAATTCGTAAGTAGTTGCATCAGAATTATCGCCTAAAAGCAGCTTTGTTTTTAAACCTCTTGAAACAAAATAAGCGCCTAATCCTTTAATCAGTTCTGCATGTTCCTGTCCGGTTACGCGGATGTTGATGCCCAGATCAGATTCGTTGAAAGAAAACATACTTACTTCCACACCATAATGTGCTTTTAAATAAATAATATAATCAGCAATAGATTTATAAATTTCCGGCATACTGTTTTTATCCAACGGATTTCCCCAGATACCATTTACTGGACGAAAATTAGCTTTCCCAACAATCGCCCAATCCGGTGCAGACCAAGCTGTCAAAATCACCGGAATATTCATTTTGCCTAACCTTTGTGCCATTTCCATAGCACTTTGTACACGCATATCCAGCTTTCCGGATTGCGCTGCTGCAGTTGGGTCAACACTTTTTTCTGGCTGCCAGAAACGCCACGGCATTTCTACACGGCTATAAGCAACACGCAGGTTTTGCAAGCTGTAATCAATTACCTGCGGATCTGTTTTTGGGTTCTGAATCCGAAAATTCCCGCCAAAACCTGCAAACATCCGACCTTGTTTTGCCGGATTTAAAGTAAGCGTAACCGGTTGTTTATCGATTTCACCGGAAGCTTCAATACTGAATGTTTTATGGAAAGTTTGTCCTTTTGTAACCGCACCTTCCTGCAAAGGCAAGTACAATTCGTAATTTCCGTTTGCCGATTTTTTAAGGATAAAAGAAGCATTTACATCCGGCAGAAAAAGCTGTTGCGAGGCAGAAATCAGCTTGATGCTATTGGCTGCAGTTTTAGCCATCGACTGATTATTACGTGCCAAAGTGCTGAGTGGAATGCTTGCCGAATTATTGATCTGCACGGAACCATCAGCAAAATTAGCCGGAAGCTGAATGGTAAAATAAGTTCCGGTAATTGCAGTATCCGCATTGGCTTTAAATTGAAGATCGACCGAAGTTTTTCCGCGGCCAGCATCTGAAACTTTTTCAGTAAAATACAAGCTGTCAATTTGTGTAGAAATGAGCTGCGCATTACCTTGGCGCGTATATTTTGGCCGTTGTTTTTCCTTGCCAGTTGAAGTAATTTTTCCGTCTTTGCCGATTATGCTCAGGCTGGTTTCAAACGGCATTAACTGTCCGTCCATTCTGATTCCGGTAATATTTCCCCAAGGTTCAACTTCGGTTTGTGCTTTTGCTTCACTCCAAAAAAGTACCGATAAAAACAGTATCAAAACAAAATATTTTGTGTTGAGTAACTTCATATTTTTCATTTTCATAAATTTAAATTAATTGGAAATTGCCTTACTGAAACCAGATTCGTTTCCTTCGAAATCCACCGCTTTTATGGCAAATTTTCCGTTTCCGGCAGACAAAGATTTTTGTACGATAAAAGAAGCATTCGGCGTAAAACCAACACGATTTCCGTTCTGATAAATTTGATAACCCAACATATGCCGATTATCGATGGATTTGTTCCAGCTTAAAACAGTTTGATTATTTGCGTTTTGAACTTTTAAATTCTGCGGAACACTTGGCGCAGTTTTATCCGGATCGAGTTGCCGGATACAATTCATCAAAGCACGAAAATTGTGGTAAGTTCCTTTCCAGATCTGGCCTTTTAAAGCTGTTTTGTATTCTGGCTGCTTGTCCAATCCGCCCTGATACCAGTCGCCATGTTCATGATCGATCAGGTAAGTTTGTGTATAAATCCAAAGCTGTTTAAACTTTTCAAAATACTGATGCGGATCATTTGGATATAAATCAGCCATCAGCAAAAGCGTGTTCATGCCTTCTGCCTGCGCCCACCAGTTTTTGGTATCCGCAATAATGGTGATGCCCGGTTTATCTTTGAAATAATAACCTTCATCATAAAAGCCACCAACTTTATTATCCCAGCCTTCTGCCAAAGCATGATCAAGCATTTTTTTACCGATTCTTAAAGTAGTAGTATCATTTTCCCAACCCAAAACATGTGAAGCTTCGAGCATTAAATAAGCAGTTTCTACATCATGGCCGAAAGAAACATGGTCTAGTCCGCGACGTTTTAAAATAACTGCCTCGCTGGAATCACGGTGAGAAACCGGCGTCCAGTCAGGTTCAAAAAATAAAACCAGATCGCCTTTTTTATTGGTGATTTTATCCCGGGTGAGCAACAGCATTTCCTGCAAACGCTCTTTCAGCAGCGGATCAGGCCAAACCTGGTACAATTCTGTAAAAGATTCAAGCAAATGGATCGAAGTGTTCTGGTCTTTATAACCTGTTTCTGCATTGACGGGCGTTGCAGCTGTTCTTTTGATCGGCGTTCCGTCGCGTTCCATGTGCTGGAAATAACCTTTGTAAATTGGATCATGACTGTGTTTTTCCAGCCAGTGAAATTCAGTGATAGCGAGGTTAAGCGCGCTCGTATCGCCGCTCATTTGATAATAAGCGGCCAAAGCGTAAATGGCAAACGAGTTTCCGTAAGCTTCTTTCGAGGCAAAACTTCCTGCTTTCGGATTACCTTTTTTATCGGTAAAAGTGTAAAAACCGCCGTACGTTTTATCCCATAAAACATTTTTCAAAAACTCAAAGCCTTGTTTAGCACCACTTTTATAATAAGGTACGGTTGGAAATAATTCTGCTGCTTTTGAGGTGGACCAAACATGGCGCGCTTGCGTTACAATCATTTTATCCTGATTTGGAGCAAGCTTAAAATCATAAGTAAAAGCACTTTTAAAACCACCGTTCGCTGTATCGATAGAACGCGGATACCAGGGTTTTAACAGTTCGTTTACCATGGAATTTTTCATTTCGGCAGCAATTTTTAAACGTGTATTTGCCTCGGATTGTGCGAACGAAAACTGACAACTGGTTGTCGTAATCAGCGTTAACAAAAATGAAAAATGATGTTTAAAGTGTTTCATAAATTTAGAAAAATATAATGCTGATGCTTCTTTTATCGATGTTTTTTTAGTTGTTCAGGATGTGATCGGCAGCCAGAATCAGGAACAGATAATCGGTTGTTCCTCCGCCTAAAACGTATTCGCCCTGTTGCCACAAAAACGGCCATTTCAATAACTCCGGAAAATCCGGACGAATCAAAGCTGTGCCAGAAGCAATTCCACCGGGAATGTACGACCAATCTGCGCGGTTAAAACCGTAAGCCGTTGTCATCGATTTAGAACCAACGCCAGATGCAAACGAAGAAGTGTTAGAACCCGGATGGCAGCCCAAAATGAAATTAACGGCATGCAGCATATAATCCTTCGGGAAAGCACCCGGAAAATAGGTGTAAAGGAAGTATTGCTTATAGCCAAAATTCTGGATTCCCCAACCTGCACCCCAGATATTCGGCTCATAAGGCACACCGTAAGGCGTTTTTGTTCCCTGGATTTTTACGTTTGCTGCATAAGCTTTTACAGCATTGGTAATAGCCATTTTATAATTTTCGTTGTTAATCAAAGCTACGGTGCGGCCCACCAGCCAGCCGGTATTTTCAATATGATCGGTAATATCTTTGGTTTTACTCACCAAAAAATCAGCATATTTTGGATCTTTTGTGGTGATTAGCAATTCAACAGCTAAACCAATGCGTTGCTGCGTGTTTTCTTCTTTGGTGTTGCTCCAAACCTGCTGTGCAATCTGCAAACACTGGTTGGCCAAAGTATCGTTATAACCTTTCATTACGCGCACGGCTGCTGCCAGTCCGGTTGCCGCTTCCAATGCGCGGCCAGGATTTTCTTCCGTGAAAACCCAGCGGTCATCAGGAGAATTAGGTAAGCCAACCGGTATGTTTTTGTTGGAAGTTGTACTGATAAACGGTTTGTTGTCTGTCAAATTTGCCGGATCGCCCAGCAACGTATATTGCCTTAAAGTTGGCTCGATAATTCCGCGATAAAACCGGCCCATAGATTGATATCCGCCCACAACAGATAGTAAACCGTGTTCAATTTGTTGCAGCATATCCGGCTTGCCATCGGGCACGCCAATTTCGGTTACCAGGTTTTTCTGGTCGATGCTGGTGTTATCATATTTCACATCAAACTGCTCGTAAGCCAGCGTTAAGCCATGCACCGTTTCCGCCTGAGACTCTACACGCAAATCGAAATCGCCGGCATCGTGCCAGCCGCCGCGGTTTAGCATTGGCACCGTTTCGCCAGATTTGTATTTGGTTAAGGTAGATTTGCCCTGAATATAACCATCAAAATGGTTGGAATCAATCGGTGCCATACGTGCATCATCCAGATGGCACCAGCCATGCCAAACACGGTACTTGTCATTCACACGCATATGGCACATCTGCGCCGGCAAAAAGTATTCTAAAGTGGGCTGCCAAACATCCTGTTTATAAACATCTTTGCTGATCTGAAAAGGCTGCGACTGATAACTGCCATATTGTACCACATACATGCCCGGTTTTTCTACCGATGTAAAATCCAGTTGCAGGTAATGGTAACGCAAAAAATTTCCCCATTCTTTTGGCGTAGCTTTTAAGGCAGTTTTAAAGCCGCCATTTTCAGCAACTCTTAATAATGACAAAGGCGCGCGTTTAGTGTCGTGCGCGTCCAGTTCAATCACTGCTATTTTTTGCTGTTTGGGGTGATAACCTACCTGCGAAACTTGAATTACTGGTTCGGATTTCCAGCCTTCCACGGCGTGCGGCGTAACTAACCATTCAATTGCTCCTTTTACCGCACCTTTTTTGATTAGTGATCGAACCACAAACCAACCGTTGTTATGGTTCGCGCGGCCGTCCAGCAGTTCCAGATCGCCATTCAGATTTTCAATTTGCATCCGCTGGCTTTCGGATTCTGGCACAACTGTTAGTTTTCTGCCGCTTGCCATCGGCGTAGCCTGATCATTTCCTTCATTATCCTTATAAACCTGAGAATTGGCCTGCTGTGGAAAAATCCCGAAATGGTTATCCATGTAATAGGATTTTCCAAACAAAACACCCGGAAAAAGTTCCAGGTTAAAACCAACTTTTCCAATCCATTCATCAGGCAAAGGTTTATCCAGATCAACCACAATTTTAAAAGCTTTACCAACCGGAAAAACGCGGATGTTGTATGCAAATTTTAAATCAGGATAAATGATTGGATTAAAACCTTTCCGGTTAATTTCTTCGTTTGGATATTCCATCCGCACGCTTATTTCTTGCTTTGCTTTATCAATCACGCGCTTGCCGACTTTTGGTATGGCGGCCCATTGTCCCGGCGTTGGTTCCAATCGCAAATCGCCGTTGGTAGCAACGCGTTGTCCATTCTGAATAATTCCTACGCCGCCTTGATGTCCTTCGGGATAAAAATCATGCGCAAGCATCACATTTACGCCCTGATATTCCAGGTATTCCTGGCTGTTCAACTGCATAGCATCGGTAGTTTTAGGTTGTTGTGCCAATGCTGTTTTTAGCACTAAAAAATTGAGTATAATAAAGCTTAGGAACTTTAATTTGGATAACATATATTTCGGTTTATATCAACTTAAAACAGTAAATCTATATTATTGCGCTCTAAATGAGAAATCAATTTTAATTAAAAGCTAATATACTATCAACAGTTTATTTCACTTTGTCTTATATTAATCATCATCTGAAATAGGATTCTAAAAGATTAGTTTTCGCTTTTCCAACTATTCAATCTCAAATTGTTTATTACAGGAAACAAATTTTAATCGATATACGAAAATGGCATTTATCCATCCATTGAATATGCAATTTAGATCATCAGCATCAAAGCTTATTAAAACTGTTTTTTAAGCAGCAGTTAACCAATTTTAGGTGAAAGGGGCAAGGTAAGCCCAAAAGTGTTTTTCCAAGCTGCTATTGTTGTTTCAGGTCAAGACTTTGAAACACCCTCAAATCAGTTACCTGATTTAAAATAATGGGTTGTAGAGCCTGGCTATTTTGTGCTGTTACCTGATTTAAAGTAAGCCCTTTTACATCATCAATCCGAAAAGCCGGGCGGCTGTCTGCGTTCAATATGCTTACCTGTATATTATTTAGTTTAACAGCTTTAGCGTGCCGAATAAAAAAACCATAAGCCGGGGCAGTGCCAAACATGCCGGGTTCGGGATATTTTTCGGCTTGTTCAGGTATTTCTCGTTGTGGTTCATCTTTGGTTATGGCACCTTTATAGTAAATACGGATATTGCCTAGCTGGATGTCTTCCAGGTCATGTCCAGGCACGCCGCTTAAAGTACAGGTGTAATGAGAGTCAGCATTGTAAACCATTACATTATTAATGATCACCCTGCGCAATTCTCCCACAGCTGTGCCTGCCGGTGCCCGCATACGGGCACCCAATCGTAAAAAGATCGGATCATTTACAATATCGCGCATGGTAATGTTATCAATTACTATATCTTCCAACTGAGCGCCATCTACTGTTTCGAGAGCCAAACCGCGGCAGTAATCAAATACACAGTTAGAAATAGCGATGTTTTTGAAGCCACCATTTGATTCAGTTCCTAATTTAATACGGCCTGTAGGATGAAAATGATATTCACTGTTTTCGGTACGCTTGTAAGTGCCATCCAGCAAAGTACCTTCATCATAACCGCTTACCTGACAGTTGGTAACGGTTACATTGGCGGTATTGCGGTTATAACCTAGGGCATACGTACTTTTAAGGCAGATGCCATCATCATAAGGCGAGTTGACGTAGCAGTTGCTCACGCGTACATTTTGACAGCAGTCAATGTCCATCCCGTCGCGGTTGGTATCCAGCTTTACATTGTCGATTGTCAAATTATCCGTGCCCGTCGCCAGAATACCAAACCAGCCACCATGCAGAATACTTACATCCCGGATAATCACGTTACGGCATTTATACAAAGCAATAGCCTTATTACCAAGTTTGGTATCTTTTTTCCAATCCTTTAACAACCCCTTGCCCCAAATAGTACCAGGACCCAGAATGGACACATCATGCAGGTTTTCCCCCCAGATTAAACTGTTGTGAAAATGGCTGTGCCCTGAATCCTGGTAAATGGTATTGACAGCCAGCTCTTCAGGATCATACTCTCCGTTGTTTTCTTCGGAAGTAGCAATAATGGTTGCCCCCTGTTCTAAATAAAGTGAAATATTACTTTGCAGATGGATAGAGCCTGAAAGGTAATTCCCTGCCGGCAGATAGACTTTCCCTCCGCCGGAGTTAACTGCAGCAGCAATGGCAGCATTAATCGCTTTT